>DATAKM010000106.1:0-24585 GCA_036261665.1 Chloroflexia bacterium | reverse complement strand
GGGTCGAGATTGGATGTGGCTTCGTCCAGGATCAGCAGCGGCGCATTTTTCAGAAAAGCCCTTGCCAGGCCTAAGCGCTGGGCCTGCCCGCCGCTCAGACGCGCTCCGCGCTCGCCTATGATAGTCTCATATCCGTCAGGCAGGGTTTGAATGAAGTCGTGGACCTGGGCTGTTCGAGCAGCCTCTATTATTTCTGCTCTGGTCGCGCCTGGTTTGCCCATGCCGATATTCTCGGCTACCGAAGCGTGGAAGAGGTAGGGCCGTTGTGGAACCCACGCTACCGCTTGCCGCCACTCTCTGGCCGGAATATTCTCCAGGGCTACACCGTTGACCGTAATTTGCCCGCTGTTTGGCTGGTTGAAGCGCAGCAATAAACTGGCAATCGTAGATTTACCTGCTCCGCTTGGCCCTACCAGGGCTACGCGCTGGCCAGGCTCTACCTCGAATGACACACTTTGCAAAGCAGGCTGGCCTTCTTTATCGTTCTCGGCATAGTTGAAAGAAACCTTCTCGAAGCGGATCAGCGGTTTGTCAAAGTTATAAGACCCTTTCTCGGCATTACCTTCTTTTACCGATTCTGAAACTTCGAGAATTTCAAAGATTCGTCCTGCCGCCGCCCCACCCGACATAGCCGCGTGAAAGCGCGCTCCTAAGGCTCTGAAAGGCATGTAAAATTCGGGAGCGAGTAGCAGGACGAAGAAAGCCTGCTGAAACGGTATCTGGTTATAGACCAGGCGTAAGCCTATCTCTACCGCGATAATGGCGGTGCTGAGCGTTCCGCCCAGTTCCAGCACCAGTGCCGAAAGAAAAGCTACCTTTAATACGTTCATGGTAACTTTTCCGTACTGCTCGCTGATGCGCTGGATAGTCTTTTCCTGTAGCTTGCTGCGCCCGAAAAGCTTCAGAGTAGTCAGGCCCTGCAACACGTCCAGAAAGTGCGCGCTCAGCAGACTCATGGCTTTCCACTGCTTTTTAGTCTGGGCTTCGGCCAGTTTGCCCACCAGTATCATAAAAAGTGGCAGAATCGGCGCAGTTACGAGCAGTACTATTCCTGAAAGAAAGTCGGCGCTGAACACGGCTAGCATAACTATGGTTGGAACGAACATTACCAGGAAAAGTTGAGGCAGATAATCGCTAAAGTAGCCGTTGAGCGCTTCCACTCCTTCGACTGCCGTATTGCTCAGTTCACCGCTGCGCTGCCCCCTGGCATAAGCAGGACCAAGGTTAAAAAGTTTTGCGAAAAGTTTCTCTCGCAGGTTAGTTTTGGCCTTACCCGCTGCGTATCCCGCAGATACCTCGATACCCCAGTTTAAGATGGCTCGCCCGATTATTACTGCTAAAAGCACAATAAGCCAGCCTGCTGATTGCCCCAGGTCTTTACCGCCCAGAAAGACATCATCAATAATATGGCTGAGAAAACTGGCCTGTAATACGGTCAGAATAGCCACCAGGAAGCCTAAACCTACAGTTAAGGCAATATATTTGCGGATGCCGCCGCTCATTTGCAACAGTCTTTTGTCCATTTTCATGCCCAGATCGCCCACACTAAATTGTTATGCACCCTGCCTGCTTGCTTTAGTTAGAGTACAGGTTATTTTTTACTTTTTGTAAAAGCAAAGATGCCCGTGCACAAAGTTTTAAATACTGCTATCGCTTCGAGCCGGGCATCTTTGCCTTAATCTAAAAACTAGTGACCGGGACTGTGTAGCCCAACCCGCTTGCGGAAGACCACAAAGTTCCAGATTTGGTAGCCCAATACAATTGGCACAAAACTAATCGCCACCCAGCTCATCACCGTCAGGGTATAGTTACTGGATGAGGCGTTATAGATCGTCAGGTTATTTGTATCGCTCAGGGTCGAGATCATTACCCTCGGGAAGAGTCCCTGGAAAACGGTTAAGGTTGCCAGCGCAATGGTCAGACCGGTCATAGTAAAGGCCCAGCCACTACGCCTGGTGCGCACCAGCCAACCGGAAGCCAGCAGCGCAGCAGCGGCGCCCAGCGGAGCCACGCCGGGATTGACTCCCAGGCGGCTGAAGATGTCGGTGGCGAAGTAACCGCCTATTACGAAGGCTAAAACCAGCACTACTGTTGGCAGCCACAACCGGTTGGCAAAGCGGTAAGCTTTTTCCAGCAGTTCATCCTCTGTGCGCAGGGTGAGGAAGATAGCGCCGTGCAGGGCAAATAGCGCTACGAAGGTCAGACCTCCCACCAGGGCATACGGATTGAGCAGGTTCCAGAAGCCGCCTACATACTTCATTTTGCCGTCAATCGGCACGCCTTCCATAAGGTTGGTAATGGCTACGCCCCAGAGCAGGGCCGGAACAAAGCTGCCTACAAAGATCATCCAGTCCCAGAAGCTGCGCCACTGCGGCCTTTCATCTTTGCCGCGGAACTCAAAAGCTACTCCACGGACGATCAGGGCCAGCAGTACCAGTAGCAGCGGCAGGTAGAAGCCGCTGAAGAGGGTGGCGTACCACTGGGGGAAAGCGGCGAACATCGCGCCTCCTGCGGTTAGCAACCAGACTTCATTGCCATCCCAGAAGGGGCCAATGCTGTTGATAATCGCCCGGCGCTCCTGGTCGTTCTTACCCATAAAGGGGAGCAGCATGCCTACTCCATAATCGAAGCCTTCCAGGAAGAAGAAGCCGATAAAGAGCACCGTGATCAGGATAAACCAGAAAGTGTTGAGATCCATTATTTTCTTTAACCTCCCTCGCTCCTAGTAAGCGCCGATTACGTCGGTAACACCCGCTTCGGCGAATGGCGTTGGTTCTTCGACCCCTTTTTTGCTGAAGCGAACCAGCAGGAAAACATCTACTACTGCCAGCGCGCCGTAGACCAGCGTAAAAAGGATCAGCGAAGTCAACACCGCTTCTGCGCCAATCGGTGAAACACCATCTTGCGTTTTCATCAGGCCGAATACAACCCACGGTTGCCGTCCGATTTCGGTCATAATCCAGCCCGTGCTATTGGCAATGTAGGGCAGGGCCATAGCAATCAACAGAACCCGCAGATACCAGCGGCGATCCAGCAGCTTATTTTTGAAGATCAGGTATAGGCCAAAGAGCGAGAGTACAATCATCAAGACGCCTGCGCCTACCATACCTCGGAAACTCCAGTAGGTTATCCAGACCGGCGGAACATAATCGCCAGGACCGTACTTCGCGGTGTACTCAGCCTGTAAATCATTGATGCCTTTGACCGAACCGCTCGGGCTGTTGTAGGAAAGGATAGTCAGCAGGCTTGGAATTCTGATAGCGAATACATCGTTACGGTTCTTTTCATCCCCAATCGTGAAAATAGAGAAGGACGCCGGGGATTCGGTTTTCCAGAGAGCTTCCGCCGCAGCCATTTTCATAGGCTGGGTCTGGATCATATGCTGGGCCTGAGTGTGCCCGACCAGCGCCACCAGGATGCTGCCTGTTACGGCTGCGATCATGGCAATCTGGGCAGACTTCTGGTAAACTTCAACATCTTTTGACTTGTGGCGCAGCAGGTGGTAAGCGCTGATGCCGAGGACAAAGAAAGCGGCGGTGCAAAGACCGGCGGTGAAGACGTGCGGCCACTGTACCCAGACATTCGGATTGGTGAGCAGCGCGCCAAAATCGGTCATTTGAGCACGGGTAGCGGTGGTGCCATCAGGAAGAGTATAGGTACTCATCTGGTAGCCAACCGGTTGCTGCATGAAGGAGTTGGCAATCAAGATCCATAGGGCCGAGATATTAGAGCCGAGTACTACCAGCCAGATGGTCGCCAGGTGCACTCTTTTGGAAAGACGATCCCAGCCAAAAATCCAGAGACCCAGGAAAGTCGACTCCAGGAAGAAGGCCAGCAAGGCTTCAATCGCCAGGGGCGCACCGAAAATATCACCTACAAAACGAGAATACTCAGACCAGTTCATACCGAACTGGAATTCCTGCACAATTCCTGTCACCACACCCATCGCGAAGTTAATCAGAAATAGCTTGCCCCAGAACTTGGTCATTTGTTTGTACATCGGATTACCGGTGCGAACGTACATCGTTTCCATAATCGCAACCAGTAGAGAAAGACCCAGGGTAAGCGGTACGAAGAAAAAGTGATAGACGGTTGTGACACCAAACTGCCAGCGGGACAGTGTTAGGGTATCCAAGGCCAAACCTCCTTTAGATTTTAGTATCCAGAACAGTTCCTTCCTAGTCAGGGAATGAACAAAAAAAGGCTACTATACTAGTGTTTACTTACAATCTTATTGATAAAAGGTAAATTAATAGGTTGAAGCAGGTAAAAACCCGGTAAAAATTTGTACTTATTTTCACAAGGAGTGAATGGTTTTTAGGCTGAAAGGGGCTTACTGCGAGGGGAAAAAGATTTTACAATGTGAATAAAAGCTAGATTTGAAACTGTTCTGTATGGTAAACATTAATCACCGGTTTGTAAGAAAAGGGGTTTTTGGTAAAAGTACCTGGATAGCCAAAATGGCTAAACTATTTGAATCCAAAAAGGCTAGTCCTTTCTTACTGACTTAATTACTGTAACATGCTAAACTTAACCTTATTGGAGAGCTATAAAAGAGATTAACTAATTCCTGAAATGGAAATAACCGTGAGCGAAATTCCTTCACAGCGCGACTTAACAATTTTCACTATCGGTCACTCGAACCACTCAATCGAAGCTTTTTTAGAGTTGCTCCAGAGCCATCAAATTGAAGTGCTGGTCGATATTCGTTCACAGCCTTACTCGCGCTATTCCAGCCAGTTCAACGCTCCCGAACTAAAGCAGGCAATCAAAAGAACTGACCTGAAATATCTCTATATGGGCAAAGAACTGGGTGGCCGCCCGGAAAATCGCGAGTTCTACGATCAAGCCGGACATGTGCTCTACAATAAAGTAGCCCAATCCACGCTTTTTCTAAGCGGTATAGCTCGCCTGGAACAGGGTATTGAAAATTTCAGGGTAGCCATAATGTGCAGCGAAGAAGACCCCTTAAACTGCCATCGCCGCCTGCTGGTTGGTCGCGTCTTGAAGGAACGGGGTATTAATCTGGCGCACATACGCGGCGATGGCGCCCTTCAAAGCGAAGCAGACCTTGTTAAACCACAACCTGATATTCAACTTTCTCTCTTCCTCGAAAATGATTTATAAATCCTCCAAAAGTTACCTTCTAAAGATTAATACACAATTTGATAGTCAGATACGCCTGTTTTTACCATAATTTAAACTTTTCTTTAATATAATCTTTTTAAGAAGGAAGATAGAAACTTTTTACTTCGTTCTAATTACCTCTACTTTCTCCTCCATCTAGTTAGAAGCTGACAATAGAGTGAGGTGAAAAAATGACAGTCCACGAGCGAGAACTAACCACTCATCAACCGGTTAAACCTCAATTGAAAAACTCCAAACCATTCTACCGCTCAAAAATTTTCTGGATTCCTCTCTCAATTGTTCTGGCGCTGCTCCTTTTTATCTATTGTGGAGTTTCTATCTATGCGGCAAATGCCTTTACACAGGTTTCGGATCGACCAAAGGTTTTTGCTACCACACCTGCTGATTACAATCTGGCTTACCAGGAAGTTAGCTTTAGTTCGGCAGCAAGCGATAAACTTACCTTGAGGGGTTGGTGGATACCCCGCGCTAACTCCAGGCAGGCATTGATATTGGTGCATGGAAAGGCGGAAAGCCGTACCGCTATGCTAAACGAAAGTAGGGCGCTCTGGGAAAGTGGTTACAACCTGCTCTACTTCGATCTACGGGGTCACGGCACTTCAGACGGTAACCATTATTACTTTGGACAATATGAGTCCTGGGATACTATAGGAGCATTTAACTTTGTGAAGAGTAAAGGCTTTGCGTCTGAAGAGATTGGTCTGTTAGGGCACAGTATGGGTGCGGCCACCTCACTCCTGGCTCTGGGTCATTCCTCAGAAATTAAAGTTGTTTTTAGTGACTCCAGTTTTGCCGACTTTGGAGAAGTAGCCTCGGCCAGGATGCCCGTTGAAAAAGGCTTGCCTGTATTTTTCATGCCAGGAATCTTTACGGCTGGTCGCCTGTTCTTTAATTTTGATGTAGATCAACTTCGCCCGGAGGTGGTTCTCAAAAGCCTGAGTGATCGACACATTTTCCTGGCACACGGTGAAATAGACAGTGTAATTCCAGCAAGCCATCTCTATAGATTACAACGCGCCGGAGGGGCAAATATTGTTGGTACGTGGATAGCACCGGGAGCAGACCATACCAAAGCTTACGATCTCTATCCGAAAGAATACTTGCAGCGGGTGGAAAGTTTCTTCGCAACTTACCTTGCCAGGTGATTTTGATTTTAAGGGGAGTTATTGTTAGGTCTGGCTACTACACAAAGGCGAAATCAGGCACAACAATTGCGGGGTGTTACTTCGGATAACAGGTAGACGAGCTTATGGGTAAAGTGGGAGTGGTAACATGCAAAAATGGGTTTTTGTTAAGTCTTTCGAGCAGAAAAATGTAGGCCTGTTCCGAGTTGAGAATATTGATAACAAATTATTTGTTACGCGTTCAGACTCGGAATTGATCGAGCCACCCGGCGATTTAAGTATCCTGGATAAAATAGAAAAGGCCCTGAACCAGGGTCTGAACATGGAAGATGTCCAGGCCCTGGCCGAGGCCGAAGGTTTTACCCTCGAAATTAATTCGTACTAACCTGCGTACTGGTTTTTCTCTTTAACACCAGCCAGCTAAGTGGTACTGCGCTCAAGCAGAGCAGAGCGCCAATTGACATTGAAAAAGGCGTGCCACCTAGGCTGGCGAGCCAGCCGATAAAGAGGCTACCAATAGGCGTTGTGCCTGCGAATACAGTCATGTATAGGCTCATTACCCTGCCGCGCAGATGGTCGGGTGAGGATAGCTGCACCATTGTATTGCATGACACCGTTACGATCATCATTGAAACGCCCACTCCGATCAAGAGGAGGAAAGTCAACCAGAACCAGGGCGAAAGAGCCGCGCCCAGGATAAAGGCCGCAAAGCAAAGACCGCCTTTTAAGACTGATTGCATTTTGGGCCGCCCGCCTTTGACCGCCAGCGTTAGCGCCGAAACCAGCGCTCCAATCCCAATTCCGGCCATCAACACGCCGTATCCGTCCGCGTCTACATTCAAATGGTTCTTGGCGAGGTCTGGAATCCAGACATTGAAGTTAATACCAAAAGTACCCATCAGACCGACCAGAACTACAATTGCCAGGATCAGGGGAGTTTGACCCGAGTACACTAAACCTTCCTGTAGATTCTTGAAAATATTACCGGTCTGTTTGCGTGGCGCTCCAAGATGAAATTCTTCCGGGCGCATCATTGCCAGGCCGGTAATCACCGCTATGTAACTGATACCGTTCACCCAGAAGGCCGGGGCGATTCCAATCAAACCGATCAAAACACCTGCCACTGCCGGGCCGATAGCGCGGGCGGTATTGAAAACCGAGGAGTTGAGCGCAATCGCATTCATCAAGTCCTCTTTGCCGACCATCTCCGGTACAAAAGCCTGCCGGGTAGGTGTATCAAAAGCGTTGACCAGGCCAAGCAGTATAGCCAGTACGTAGACGTGCCAGACCTGCACTACATCTAACATGGTAAGGGTTGCCAGGACGAGAGCGAGGATCATCGCGCAAGTCTGCGTGATAATGATGGTTTTGCGCTTGGGCAAGCGATCTGCCAGCACTCCTCCAAAGAGCGAGAGAAACATGACCGGCAAAAACTGTAGCGAGGTTACCAACCCCAGGTCGAAAACCGAGTTGGTCAACTTGAGCACCAGCCAGCCTTGCGCCAGGTTCTGCATCCAGGTGCCTACCAGCGAGATAAGTTGCCCGGTAAAGAACAGACGGTAGTTGCGGTGCCGCAAGGCGGCGCCACCTCTGGTAAAATAGCCGGTAAATCTTTTCCAGGCAGATAGTCGCGGCTTATCAGTTGTAACCGGGACCACGCTGGTACGAATAATATTATCTGCGGTATCTTTTTCACTTAAAGGGCTAGGAGTAGGTACATTAACCGTATTCTCCGTTGCCGCAACAAAACTGGAACGTACCTCTGCCGTTTGCGTTTCGTTGTTAACTTTAGCCATTCTTAATAAAACCTCTTCCCATTAAGTCCTTTTTTATATTTACTATTTTATGTTGTTAAATAGCTCTAAAAAGCAGCCTGTGTACCCTTATAATGCGAGTAACTAGCTCTCGATATCCCCAACTGCTACCTCGTCTTCTGCCGCATCCGGTAAAAGGGCAGTTACTTCCGAGGTAAAAAGAGGCCGCAGAATTTGCATGGCCTTTTCAACCGTTAATTGATCTTCTTTAGATAACTGGCTGACGGTAGCGGTGAGATGGTTCATAGTAATCTGCAAAGTAGCTTCAAGGGCGACCTGCCCGCTGGCAGTCAGGGTCAGGCGCACTTTCCGGCGATTTTCCGCGTCAATTTCTCGTTTAAGCAGCTCACGTTCCTGCAAGGTATCAATAAGTTTAGAGACGGAGGGCAAAGTCAGGCCAAGATGATCGGCCACTCGCGAGAGGGAAGTGCCGGGATTACGCCGAACAAAGTTCAAGGCGCGGAACTGTGGAATGGAAAGATCCGCCGGGCGATACATGCGCATTTCTGTCCGTAACTTGCGCATCACCAGCGGGATAACTTCCATAATCATGGTCGCGCTTTTTTCAGCCAGTTTTGTATTCGGGGCTTTACTGGTTTGATTGATTATTTCATTACTCGTTTCAGGGCTAACTGCTTCCCCATTTATTTCCATAACTTTCATTTGTTAATAGTTTCCATTTTCAATACTTAGCTTTTCTAACTGTTTCTTTTTCTAAGTGTAACTCTGTTAGAGAGGACTGTCAAGGTTTTTGATATATCAAAAACTCCTGTTACTGATGACTTTATGAAGTCATCAGTAACAGGAGTTTGAAGTCTAGCTAAGTTTGAAAGACTATTCCTGGCTAGAAACCAGGAGTAGTCTTTTTATTACTGCGGAAGATCGCCAGGCAGGGTCGGGAACTGGTTGGTAGCGGCCATGCGCAGGGCCACTCCGATGTTCACCATACCGTAGCCGTACTTATCATCGCGCTGGCCCACCTGCTTGCCGGGAGCAGGCGTGGCCGAGGCGATCAGAATGGCCTTTACCTGGTCGGCGGTCAGGTTCGGATTGACCGAGAGAATCAAGCCGGCAGCGGCGGAGACAATCGGCGCGCTGGCCGAAGTGCCATCCGGGCAGGCGAACTGTCCGGCCCGAACCGTATTGCAGATGCGTACGCCAGGGGCCGACAGGATGATATGACTGCCGTAACTGCTGAAGGCGGCAGGCTGGCCCAGCAACCCGGTTGCTCCTACCGAAATTACTTTCGGATAGCTGGCCGGATATTCGGGCACACTGTTACCGGCGTTACCGCTGGCCACCACGACTACCACGCCTTTATTGGTGGCATAGGCGACAGCATCGCGCAAGGCAGGACTGTCTTCCGGCCCGCCCAGGCTCATGTTAATCACCCGAGCGCCGTGGTCGGTGGCGTAATGCAGGGCCTTAATAACACTGGCATCCGAGAAAGAACCGGGCTGGTCTTCCTCGTCAGCTTTAATCGCCAGGATACGGGTGTTCCAGGCTATACCGGTGCCGTAGACGTTATTATTGCCAATAGCGCCGATAATACCGCCGGTCCAGGAACCGTGCCCTTCCACATCGGTAACATCGGTGCCGCCTTTCTGCGAGTTGTAGGTTTCGGCAATGTTACCTTTGAGGTCGGGGTTTTCCAGGTCAATACCACTGTCAATCACCGCTACCGTAATACCCTTTGAACCGGTGCTGACATCCCAGGCGCGCGGCACTTTGACCGCGTTCAGGTAGTACTGGCTGCCCTCACCCGGGTCATTGAAGGTAGTGATAGCGCTGTGCCGGACGTAATTCGGTACGGCATATTCGACCGCCGGGTCGGACTTCAGCAGGTCGAGTGTTGCGCTGAGATCGCTACTGTTGGTATTGAACAGAACGGGCGAACCGTTTGAGGGATTACTCCAACCCTGCGCCAGGCTTAACGTACCATTGCTTTGCAGCATAGCCGCCTGGCTGGATTGATAGCCGTTCTTGAACTTGACCAGCACTCCGTTGCTGGCAGCGGCTTGAGAGACTACCGCCTGCCGGTCACTCATCTCAGCCCGCAGGTAGCTATCAAAGCTGCGATTACCGCTGATAGGCTGGCTCAAGGCTTCTTTCAAAGACAAAGCCTGATTGGCGTTGCTGGAAGCCTTAATAGCATTGGGAGGGGCTACAATATTGTTAGGCACATTAAAGTCACTGTAGCCCGTGGTCTGCGTTAATTTAGCACCTTCGGGAGTAGTAACATCTACAGTGCTGTTCAGGATTACCCCGTTCATTTCCGAGATCAGGCGGCCCACAGTGTACTTCGAGCCGTCAATTTCGGTAAAGTTCACAAAGAGCGGACGGGTAATATCAGTAGCTGTTTTGGTAGAAGTTCCCGCCTGCCAATCCAGCGACTGATCGTTCAGACTGACGATCTGGAAAGCCGGGAAATTCTGCGGCCAGGTGAAAGGAGAGGGTGTATCCTGGTAGAACCAGTTACTGGTCTGATTGCCGACTATCAACCGCTGGTAAGTGCGGCTAGCGACAATGATGGTTTCAACTGTGGCAGGTTGTCCCCGGTAAGTAGTGGCATCCAGGTAACGTGCTTTATCGGGAGCCTGGTACTGTTCCTGAGAAACAATTTTCCCGTTGACTGCTTTGGCCCGTTTGAGAGCGGTCAGGGATTGCATGTTGCCGTTGATACCATTATAGAGCTGAAAACCAAGCGTTTCCGTAGGGCGCTGGTAATCAGGATCGGTATCGTAGAAGGGCTTTATGTCGGTCTTGTAGCGCCACTGCACGTAGGCCAGGCCCAGGTTGCCCAGTTCCACCTTGTACGGGTCAGGGTTGGAAGGAGTATAGGTCAACAGGCGCCGTTCGAAGGCCTGCACCAGTACCCACTGGGCTTTCCCGGCTACAGTCACGTGTGTCCAGTATGGTTCCGCAATCGGGTAGCCAAAGACGTATAGCGGGTCGAAGAGAGGCTGATTGGCGACATAGCGGCCATTTTCGTAAACAGTACCCTTCTGATTCATGAAATCCATAAAGGGCTTGGCGACATTATGGCCGGTTTCCTTGTAGTACATAGCGTAAGTGACGCCCTGGGCCAGTTCAGCATTAGTTGAGACCGCGCCGCCCAGCGCCAGAGTATGAGCCACCGGTTGGCCGGTCAGGTCGTTACTTCTCCATGAACCGTCGAAACTAACCAGGTTAGTAAGACTGGCATAGGTCGGGCTGTCCGCGATGCCGGGGGTAAGGTCGCCTGCCAGCGGTACATTGGCAGGGCCGCGATTGATCAATGCGGCATTACCCACCTGCTCCTGACCGGTGATCATCTCACGCAGCAGCAGACCGGAGGTGGCGTAGTACTTGTCATTAGGATTTTTGGCAGGGTCGGTTATTTCCAGCCGGCCTTTTTCAAAATAGTACACCTGGCGCTTGCCGCCGGGGCTTTCTACATAATCTTCGGTGCTATCCTGTACCCGGGGGCCCCAGACCCAGAATGAGCCAGGCCGGTTTTCCAGTACTGCCTTATCCGTCCGGTCGTAAATGCGCTGTACGGGTGCCGGTAGCGGTGCAAGATTATCGGCAGCGAGAGTAGAACCAGGAAAGATCGCCAGTGCCAGTACAAGCACCAGCACTGTCGCTACCAGAGAATGGACTTTCTTCATAAAGCTGTTATCTCCGTTGTTGGCTTACCACTGATGGTCCTGATCCGAGTGTGGTTCGGGGAAACAAAAATGATAAGGCGGGACTCATGTGTTAGTATCAAAATTGCCAGTAAAAAAGAAGATAATAACAGGATCAACAAAGCACTACAGGACACGACCTGTAAGACCGGTCTTACCGATATTTCAAAAGAGTCTTATCACTGCTTGCTTTTACTCTTAATTATAAACGAGCTACTTACTCTTCGGGCACCCCAGCAAAGCGATAACCTTTGCTGCGTTCTGTGAAGATAAAGCGGGGATTTTGCGCATCATCGTGTAATTTTTCGCGCAAATGCCGCACATGTACTTTGAGATAGTCTATATCGTTACGATACTCCGGTCCCCAGACTTTAGTTAATAGAAAACTGTGCGTCAGGACCTGCCCGGCGTTAGTTGCCAGGAGATAGAGCAGATTATACTCTATTGCAGTCAGGCGGATATGCTCATTATTGAGCGTAACAGTATGTGAATTAAAGTCAATTCGCAGATCTTGATAACTAAAATGCAGAGGGCGAGTTGCCGGAGTGCGGCTTCGGTTACTGCGCCGCAACAAAGCCCTGATGCGCGCAGTCAATTCTAGCGGGCTAAAAGGTTTCGTAATGTAATCATCGGCCCCTGCTTCCAGACCGCGAACCTTTTCGATCTCCTCATCCCGGACAGTCAAAAAAATAATCGGCACGTTGCTGGACTCGCGCCGTACTTCTCGACATACTTCCAGCCCGTTCATGCCGGGCATGTTCATATCAAGGATTAACAGGTCTGGTTCGTAACGGTGGAAAGCTTCGAGCGCCCCGGGCCCATCTTCCGCACTGATAACTTCCCAGTCAGGTGAATTTAAATTCAAGCCGACACTAATCACTTCGACTACATCCGGTTCATCATCCGCTACCAGTATTTTAATCATGACTCTAACAGTTCCGCCTCGTCGCGGCTACCTTTCTAGAAGAGTGAGAATGGTCAGCTACGCTATTATACTCTATTTCGAGCATGTTTAGTAGAGCTAGTACTAATGGCTCAGGGCAACTGTAAAGTAATTAAAGGGGTTCTCAGGGTCTACCCTGTGCGGGGTTGCAGGGGTGACCCCTGCCCTTTTACATCTTCCCTGACTAATGGCTTGAGCGTCACCGGAGTTTAATCAATCTCATACCTGGCTAAAGAAACCTGCACCGGCAGCTATTTTTTAATAAATCCTCAGATTAATTCTGGCTTTTTTATGTTATTATCTAATATACTATCATAAAAGACTTACAACAGTTTTGATCCAGTTTATTACACGAGGCAGTTATGACTCAAATTGTTCCAGCCAGTTCAAATCCTGTTCCTTCAACTATCCTGCTGGTGGATGATAATCCCGGCATCTTATACAGCACCTCCAAGATTCTAACCAATCACCAATTCCAGATCACTACCGCTAAAAGCGCGGCAGAAGCCATGAAAGCGGTAAAATCACACTATTTTGATTTGATACTGTGCGATATTAATATGCCCGGTCGAAGCGGCTTGCAATTTCTGAATGATCTAAGGCAATTTGACCCTACTATCGCCAGTGTAGTTATTACTGCTAACGGCACTGTTTCGATGGCAATTGAGGCTATGAAGTGCGGGGTGCTGGGCTTCGTAACCAAACCTTTCAGCGAAGCGGAACTGTTAGAATCGGTCAATGCTGCTCTCATTCAGGCTCGCCTGGTACGCGAGACTCTCCAGATGGAGATTTATACTCCGATGCTGGAAAGTCTGTGCAAGGCCCTTATTAATACGATGGAAGCTGTTGAAGATTCCAGCACAGGTAGCAGCCAGTTAGTAGCCGAATATTCCCAGGCGCTTGCTGCCGAACTGGGCCTGATGCCCGAACAGGTTTACCAGATCTACCTGGCCGGATTGTTCCACGACATCGGTAAAATCGGCGTGAACGATAGTATCGTAGCCAAAGCTGATAAACTTACCCCTGAAGAAGAAAAGGAAATGCAAAAGCACCCGGAACTGGGTGCGCGTATCATCGAACAGGCGCCAGGGATGGAAGAAGCGGCCCGGATCGTGCGCTACCACCACGAATGGTACGATGGCAAGGGCTATCCTACCGGCTTAGCGGGAGAAAACATTCCGCTGGGTAGCCGGGTAGTGGCCGTGGCGGATGTTTTTGAGGAATTAACTTCAAACCGGGTTTATTCCCCGGCTTTAAGTCGTAATGAAGCCCTGGCCGAGATGTTAAAATTTAGCGGCACTCAGTTCGATCCTGTAATTCTTGGCGCTGCCGCAAAACTCTTTTCAAGCTAACTTCCAGATAGGTTTCATTCCTTCCTGGCGGGCAACCTGGAAGCGCTCCTTGTGGGCGTAAAGCTGTTTGTTGACATCGCTGCGGGCAAGACTGGAGGGCAGGCCGTTTTTGATTAACTGCTGGCGAATTGCGCCTGCATCTGCTTCGCCCAGTTGTCCGAGGGCCTGTATCATGGCTTCCACCAGTTCTTCGCCCCCACTTCCTCCAGCGCTCGGAGCGGTTGCCTGAGAAGCGCCGGTGGACGCCCGGCCAGTAGCAGGCAGGCCTTCCAGGCGCGCTACTCTTTCTTCTAGCTCAGCCACCCGCGCCGCCAGGCGCATGAGCTGATCAGCTACATCTTCTTCTAAACCTTCCCGGTCAAACCTGTCCATAAAGACTGCTGCTTTCTATTTGCTGATGGTTTTTTATACTACCGCCGGATAATTTACAGTAAGGAAAGCCTGCAGGCTGTTGAAAGCTACAACCTACAGGTCAATGGCTCGGTTTAGGCCGGGAAAAAGTAGAGAATTGAAACGCTGGTTACGCCCCACAGGAGGATACAGGCCAGCAGGGGAATATCCCTCAGTAAGAGTTCTTCAGGGCTTCCGCCTTCATCCTTCTTATAAACCAGGTACAGATAGCGGAAGATAGCGTAAAGCACAAAGGGGATGGTCAGGGCCATCAGGTGGTTTTTAGGTAGCTTTTCATAAGTAATGCTGTAGAGCGAATAAGCAATTACCACAGCGCTGGTTACCACCGAAATCATTTCTTGCACCAGTTCCGCCGAGTAATCTTTTAGAATCTGGCGGTGCTCCGCCGCGCCTTCCGCCAGCAATACCAGTTCGTGGCGGCGTTTTGCCAGGCCCAGGAAGAGCGCCAGCAACATGGTACAGACCAGCAGCCAGGGAGAAACTTCTACCTGAATGGCAAAGGCACCTGCTACCGCTCGTAGTACAAAGCCCGAAGCAATCGCAAAAACGTCAATTATAACCACGTTTTTAAGGTAGAAGCAGTAGGCTATCTGCAAAATGAAATAAGCTAACAGGGACAGACCGAAATAGGGTTGCAGTACAAAGCCCAGCGGTAAACCAACCGCTACCAGCACTATCAAAGCCGCCACAGCGTAACTTTTGTTGAGTTTGCCGGACGCCAGGGGCCGGTTGCGCTTGCGCGGATGTTGCCGGTCTTTTTCGATATCCACCAGGTCGTTTAGCAGATAAACGGCGCTGCTAATTGCGCAGAAGATTATAAAAGCCAGGGTGGCAATTATGACGGGCCGGGGTTCAAAAAGGTGGCGGTCAAAAACCACACCTGCATAAACAATAGCATTCTTAACCCACTGTTTGGGTCGCATGGTGCGGACTAACAGCTTTAGAGTAGTAAACAACTTCAATTTTTCCTTATAATACAGGACTACACGCGGCACTGCGTCATGATTAGCTACAGAAAAGTACCCGCGGATTATACCGCCCACTTCTTTTAATAGTCAAACCTTACTTTATAATGTAATAAGCCAAGACCGGTTTCGCTATAGGAATATTAGCACAAATAGTACCTACTTTTTTAAATACTGCTGAACTTTTCACCAACCCTGCTAATATTTTTGTTATACCGGCTGCAAGCAGGCTGCCTTTTATGAATTTGTACCATATTAAAAGGCCCTGCCGGTTAAACGTTCGGCAGGGCCTGATTGTTTCGGTATTCAAATTGATAATTCTGAACTAGAGTTTCTTGACGAGTTCACCGCCTTCAGACGCATAACCGGCGTTGGCCAAAAATTCCCTGCTCCATTCGTTGCCTTCCACACCTTCACAGCGGACTTCGCCGGCGTTGTTCCGGCGCGCGATACTTTCCAGTTCATTCAGGAGTTCCTCGGCTATACCGCGCTTTTGATAGCCCTCCTCGACCCGCGCCCCCGTCTGCCGGACTGCTCCCCCTGGCAGGTATTCCGCCTGAACATGGCCAATTTCTCGGGTACCCCAGAAAACTACAATTTGCAGTGGCGGGTGATGCGGGTTAGCCTGAGGCCCTGCATTTTCCTCGGTTCTTAAAGCCAGGCGCCGCCCTTCAAGATCCGTAAAGATACGTTCGTTCCCCGGGAAGCGGTACATATCTCGCCGCTCTTTGTTTTTTTCTTCGACCAGCTTTTGCTGGGCGGCATCTTTTGCGGCTTCATCTTTGCTCAGCTTGCGCCGCAGCGGTTGGCCCCAGCCTTCCTCGTTCGCTCCGCCCTGCTCTTTACGTTTGAAAATCCCAAACATCTTTTTCTCTCCAGCTATTTATTTACTCGCTCCATTTTAGCCAATATTTTCAGGCTTAAGATGCAGTTTTCAAAAATGATTGGTAAACATCGTTTACACTTGCTGGAAAGAAACTATTATGCCCTACCGTTAAAATAGCTCACGCTTTAAACTCGGCTGTCCATAAATCCTTTACAGCAATACCTATGGACCGGAACCGGCTTTTTTCAGTACGGGTTCCACCTGGTTCGGTAACTGGGCGAGCACGTCGGCGGCCTTTTGTTTGCCCTCAAACACGGGCGCAAGAGCATCATCCATAATTTTATCTACTTCCGGCGCACCGATATACTGCGGGTTGACGCGGCCTAGTTCCGCCTCATCAATAAAGACCTGGGCATTGTAATTCTGCCTCCTCAAGAAAAGGCTATCTTCCCGGACTGACCGCCGGGCGGCTACAATCAGGCCGGTACCCACGTAGAGAGCCTGCCCCTGCAAGCCTTCCAGGTAACGCACAAAAGTCCAGGCCGCTTCTTTATTAGGTGAGAAGGCTGAAATAGTATAGCCTGCTCCCCCGGCGTTATTGACGCGCTTCTTTTGCCCGGGTAGGCCTACGATATCCCAATCCAGATTTTGGACTTCATCGAATATTTTCACTTTACCGTGCCCGCCAAAAACCATAGCTACTTTGCCCTTTGTGAACAAATTATTGAGCATATCACTGGTCTGCATTTCGCTGGCCCGGGGCGTTACTTTATCCACGTTAATCAGGTCGGCCCAGAACTGAATTGCTTCGGCTGCTTCAGGGCTATTCAGCAGTAACTTAGAGGGCGGATTCGGCGCAGAAAACTCATTGAATAACTCTCCACCATTCTGGTAAACCCACAGCCGCCACCATGTCTTCAGTTCAAAAGCCAGGCCGTACTGCATAATATTGCCGCCGGGGTCGCTTTTGGTCAGCTTGAGCGCGGCTTCGCGCAGATCTTTCCAGGTCCAGTTTTGTTTGGGGAAGGGGACACCTGAGTCAAGGAAGAGCCTTTTATTGTAGTAAATTACTTTTGTATCGTTATCACGAGGCAAGCCATAAAGAGCCCCCTTATACTTGAAGGTGTTCAACAGGTTGGGGTAGAAGTCATTCAGATCAAAATTATTCTTATCGCGGTCGAGGTAAGGCTGTAAATTTTCCAGGATGCCGCTGGCAGCGTAGTTGGGGATTGTGCTGAGAAACATTATATCCGGCGCTTTGCTGCCATTCCATTCGTTTTTGACCTTGTCGAAATACTGCTCAAACGGAACAAAGACATGTTCAATCTTAATATTGGGATTGAGACTTTCAAACTGAGCAGCTATGCGCTTGTTTACCTGAACTTCCGCATCTGAACCCCAGTATGACCAGCGCAGCGTAACCGGTTGAACCACCGTAGTATTGCCTGGTGTCGTAACTGTTGGGCGGGCGGGTGTGGGGGTCGCCTCGCCACAGGCTGCCAGTAATACCGACAGTAGGAGCAGGGTAATCAAAGAGACAGATAGACCCACTTTTCCCGGTGCAGCCATAATATTCTCTTTCAAACTGTTAATAAGGTAAAAAGACCAGGACTTTAAAGACCAGCAGTTTTTGTCGATATTTTGAAGTTGAGCTTGTGTTGTTCCTATTTTACACCGGGAATTTTTTTACAGCAATAGCTTGTTTTTATTCTTCTATTTTTATTCGTTCTCCATGTGAATTAAACGGGCCTGTTCCCGGTCAAAAACCACCTGTAATTTATCCAGGATTGCCAGTTGCTCCCCGGAGAGTTTACCTTTAATCTGCTCGCCGAATTGCTTCCAGAAAGTCATGAGGGTATGCACTCTGCCTGAGAGAAAAGCATCTCCGGTTTCCCATTCCTCAAGCCAACCCACCTTATAGTTCAGTTCTCCGGCAACCCATTTCGCCAGTTGGTCACTCGTAATAACGTCACTGTTCATTGTCATATCCTCCGGCTGAACTCTAAATTTGCCCAATATACTCATCTGTAAGATTTTGAGTATAACAAAGCCGGGAAATAGCTTCAATCTAATCAGTTATCTAATCAGTTTTGTCAGTAGCGTAGTTGCGGATTCAGCTTGCTTCAAGCAAGAATCCTATTCTTTTCAGCCTCAATATCCTTTTGTGAAAGCTTTTTCCCCCTGTAAAGGGTTTTACAAGTATAAAGAGGTTTACAGCGAAAGTATGAATTTGTTCGCTGTTTTGTTTACGTTATTCCGATAAGATAAATCCAGAAAGCGATAAGCACTCCGGTAAAACCGGAAAGACTTAAAACCAGGCATAATCGAGACTTGACCTGCTACAAACGTAACCCGCGCTTTCTTTTATCGGCACAAATTTGGTCTTAAGTGAAGTAATTATTTTTACTAGAAAAGGACAAAGAACAATGAACAGCATGAACCTGGACGTAATTCGCGCGTGGAAAGACGAAGACTATCGCGAGGGCCTGAGCGACGAGCAGAAGTCCCAGTTGAGCGAGAACCCTGCCGGAATGGTGGAACTGAGCGACGAAGAACTGGGCAACGCCGAAGGCGCTATCACCCCGATCATCATCGGTTCGCTGATTTCGTTGAACTACGCCGTCTGGTCCAGCATCTGCTAATTGCGGAAGCACTAAGCCGGGTCTATCCATACGGGTAGGCCCGGTTTTTTTGTGAGTGGTTCCCCTGTAGTAACGCTTTAGCTGCCCCTTCTTCACTGATCTCAAAACTATAAGCCAGGCTTTTCTAATAAGCTTTCTGCTGTAAAAGAATTTACAAATAAATTTTAAAATATTACACTCTCAGATTTTGGTTATTACGGTACTGTAAAGACAGAAAGCGACGACATCCCGGAGCGATACCGGTACAGGATAACCTCCCTATCATCCTCCGATAGAAACCGACCGCTTTCCTTCTATAAACCAATCAACTTTTAATTATTTATTATCGAAGAAAGGGTCTTTACAATGAACAACATGAGCCTGGATATGATTCGCGCCTGGAAAGATGAAGACTATCGCGAGAGCCTGAGTGACGAGCAGAAAGCTTTACTGGCCGAAAATCCGGCGGGTGTGGTTGAATTAACCGATGAAGAATTGTCGAATGCCGAGGGTGCTATTACCCCGATTATCATCGGCTCCCTCATTTCACTCAACTATGCTATCTGGTCGCTGCACTACAACTGCTACTAGGAGCCAAACGTGCCGGGCAGCCTGAAAGGTTTGCCCGGCTTTTTTATTTTAGGCCAGAAGCCCGCCTTATTAGAGCTGTACCATTACGCTTCCCTCGGAATAGCCCAAAGAAGATAAGCGATTGCAATCGGTTAATGGTGTAAAAGAGTTTACAAAAAAAGTATGAACTGAGTTGCTGTAATAATAGAGCGCTTACGATATTCTAGAGACAGAGAGCGGTGAGCGCTTTCAATCTATAAAACAAATCTGAACTAATAGACTAATTCTAATCATTGAAAGGACAAAGAACAATGAACAGCATGAACCTGGACGTAATCCGCGCGTGGAAAGACGAAGACTATCGCGAGGGCTTGAGCGATGAGCAGAAGTCCCAGTTGAGCGAGAACCCTGCCGGAATGGTGGAACTGAGCGACGAAGAACTGGGCAACGCCGAAGGCGCTATCACCCCGATCATCATCGGCTCGCTGATTTCGTTGAACTACGCCGTCTGGTCCAGCATCTGCTAATTGCTGAATTAAAAGCCGGGTCTACCTGTACGGGTAGATCCGGCCTTCTTTTAACAGCCTGGCGCTACTGAGCGCTTTCAGGCTTTCTGCTTAATTCTAACCCGGTTCTTTTTCAGAAACAGGAGCAACTTTAAGATGGATAAGACTTTACTGGAATTACACCCCGCTCAAAGCGAACTGGCGCGGAACCCTGCCTGGATGCGAGCTTTGACCTTGTCCGAACGGTTAAGTCTGAAGTCAAATAACGGCAAAGCGGAAGCTTCTGAAGAGCCCCTGAACCTTGAAAAAGGAAACCGGCGCTTACAACGCTGGAAAAAGCAGAAACCATTTCAGACCGGCAGTTACTTTAACAGACGGCTTGCGCAGGCCGGGCTGAATGAAAATGAACTGTTGGCCCTCTTAAGCGAGCCCTCTGAAAGTCTGCAAGCCTATTCACCGGCCACTCCCGCCTGGGTGCAAAGACTGGCCGCTGCCCTTGAGGCTGGCGCAAATGATAGAGTACCCCTCTTTGTCACTGACGGTTTAAAAGGCGAAGAAGGCCAGGTAAAAACCTTGCTGAACGGGATTGCCCCGCTACTCAAAGCCGCTTTTTCCCGAATGCAGGCAATTCTGGGTGAATTAATTCGGCAATATGAGCAGCCTGCCTTTATTGAGCCGGCCTTAATCCTTCCCCAACTTTTCAATAACCTGGTCAACCAGCTTGTACCGAGGATCAGTCGCACCATTTCGCTTGAGCTAAACGTTGCGCGCCTGGAAGGCCGGTTAGCGGGCGACACGGCTGAAGAGCGTTTTCAAAGCTTTGTGCGGCAACTGGGGCAGGAGGGTCGTTTAACCGCTCTCCTGCTGGAATATCCTGTGCTGGCCCGCCAACTGGACCTGATTATCGAGCACTGGCTTAACTACAACCGGGAATTCCTCAGCCACCTTTGCGCCGACTGGCCTGAACTGAGGACTACCTTCCTGGCCTCACAGGAACCCGGCAAACTGGTCGAGATCAGCGGTGGGGCCGGGGATGTACACCGCGCCGGGCGCAGCGTTGTTAAGTTCAAATTCAGCTCTGGCCAGCGCCTGATTTACAAACCGCGCAATTTCGATCTCGATGTCCACTTTCAGGAGTTGCTGGCCTGGCTGAATGAGCGCGGAGATTTCCCGGCCTTCCGCACTCTAAAAGTGATTAATCAGGGTGATTACGGCTGGTGCGAGTTTGTACAGGCTGCCCCTTGCCGGAGCGAAGCTGAGGTAAAACGCTTTTACCAGCGCCAGGGCGGTTTCCTGGCCCTGCTTTATGCCCTGGAGGCCACTGATTTCCATTATGAGAATTTGATCGCTACGGGCGAACACCCGGTAATGATCGACCTGGAAGCCCTCTTCCAGCCGCGCTTTCAGGAGCACGTCAGCAGTGGCGACCCGGCTATGGACAGCAAATTAAATTCGGTTTTGCGGATTGGTCTGCTACCCCAGCGTATTCTGGCTACCGATGACGCCGAAGGAATTGATCTCAGCGGCCTCAACGGCAAGGACGGCCAGCTTTCGCCCCGCCCGGCTTTACGCTTGCAGGGGTTGGGCACGGACGAATTGCGCATGGTCCGCGAAAGATTTGTTTTACCGGGCAGCAGTAACCGGCCCAGGCTGGGTGACCGGGAGGTCGACCTGCTGGACTATACCGGAGACCTGCTGGAAGGTTTTGAGAAGGTTTACCGCTTGTTAGTAAACCATCGCCAGGGATTGATTGCTGGTCCGCTGGCTCGCTTTTCCCAGGATCAGACTCGCCTGCTGGCTCGTCCTACCAATACGTACGCCCGCATTTTGCAGGAAAGTTTTCATCCCGATTTGCTGCGGGATGCCCTTGATCGTGATCGCTTTTTCGATTGCCTGTGGGTGGCGGTAGAGGCTTCGCCCCAACTGGAACGCCTGATTTCCTGTGAATATCTTGAATTGGCCGAGGGGGATATCCCCATGTTTACCACTTCGCCCGGTTCCCGCGCTGTTTTTAGCAGCCGAGGCGAATGTATCCCTGATTTTCTGAACTCTTCCAGCCTGGAAACTGTGCTGGAGCGCCTGCGCAAGATGGATGAAAATGATCTTATCCGGCAACGCTGGATGATTGAAGCTTCCCTGGCAACGGTTCCTTCCGGTGAGCAGCACCGCTGGAAAGCTTCCAGGCTTGTTCCTTCTACTACCCCGGTCACGCCGGAACGCCTGCTACAAGAAGCGTGTAAAGTGGGCGACCGTTTGCTGGAACTGGTTATGGTAGACGGGCCGGAGGTTAACTGGCTGGGCGTCACCCAGTTCAAGGGCCGCGAATGGAATCTCGTTCCGGCAGGCCTCGACCTCTATAACGGTCTGCCCGGTATTATTCTTTTCCTGGCTTATCTGGGCGATTCAAGCAAAGAAGCCCGCTACACTGAACTGGCCGAAGGCGCCTTCCAGACTCTACGCGGTAAGGTTGAAAAGCTGAGGCCTTATCTGAAATCGGTGGGCGGCTTTGATGGTTGGGGAAGCCTGGTTTACCTGTATACTCAGCTTGGCGTGTTATGGCGCAGGCCTGAACTGGTGGACGAGGCAACCGCCTTTGCCGGGAAGATAGCCGAACTGGCCGGGCAGGATGAATCTTTCGAATTTCTGGCCGGGTCGGCCGGTGCTATCGCCAGCCTCTTAGCCCTTTACGAGGTCAGCCCTTCGCCTGCGGTGCTGCACGCCGCGCTGGTGTGCGGAGAACGCCTGCTAAACGGCGCTAAAAAGACCAGAACAGGCCTGGGATGGACAAATTCCACCACCGGGGACGTACCACTGGCCGGCCTATCGCACGGCAATGCCGGGGTCGCTTATAGCCTGATGGCCCTGGCCAGGCTAAGTGGCGATAGCCGCTACGAAGAAGTCGCGCGGGAGGCCCTGGCTTACGAACGCAGCCACTTTGTCGCTGAAAAACAAAACTGGCCTGACCTGCGCTCCTTCTTAAATGCCGAGCATACTCATGACAAACCGCACTACATGATAGCGTGGTGCCATGGCGCGGCCGGTATTGGTCTGGGCAGGCTGGCTATGCTGCCTTACAGTAACGATGCCGAAACCCGGCAGGAGATTGAAGCGGCCGTCAATACCACCCTGGCGCATGGCATGGGCCAGAATCATTCGCTCTGTCACGGCGATATGGGCAACCTGGAACTGGTGCTAAGCGCCGCTCAAGCCCTGGGTAATGAGGCCTACCGCCAATCTCTGGAAACTTTGACGGCTTCGGTGCTGGACAGTATCGAGACGCAGGGTTGGTGTAGCGGTATGGCGATGGGCGTGGAAGTGCCGGGCCTGATGACCGGGCTGGCCGGAATTGGCTACCAGCTTTTGCGGCTGGCTCAACCCGAAAAAGTGCCTTCGGTGCTGGTACTTGCTCCGCCCGCTGTAAAATAATTGACTCCGCCTGACCCTGATGAGCATTACAATATTCTACAGTAGTACTTTAACTTTCAGGCAGGCGGAAAAATTGCCGGTCAAAGATTAGCCGGCTGTCCAATCAGGCGGCAGGAAAAAATAGCAGGCCAAAAGGAAGCGTACAATGGGTGGTTTTGAAAGAAGAAAGCTCGGCAAAACCGGGCTGGAAGTCAGTCCCCTGGGTATCGGCGGGGGCAACGGTATCAGCAGTGAAGATCTACTTTACGCTTTTGATAAAGGGATCAACTATTTTTTCTTTTCGTCCAATTTGCATCACTTTACTTACCGCCGCTCGGCCGAAGCTTTACGCAAGCTGTGCAGCTCCGGTTCAGCCGTGCGCGACAAAGTGGTGCTGGCGACTGTCTCTTACGTCAACGACCCGGAAAAGTTGCTACCCGCGATTCTCGATCAGATGTCAGAACTGGGTGTAGATTATATAGATGTTTTTCACTGGGGCTGGGTTACGGAGCGTGACGAGTTCGGTTCGCTCTACGCGGCGGCTCAACAGTTGAAAGATGATGGCTTGATTTCAAACCAGTTCCGCTGGATGCAGCACCAGGCCGGACTTATCAACCAGGAACTGGTAAAACTGGGCGTGGCCCGTTATGTAGGGGCTTCCTTTCATGCCCGCAGCGTGGCCCGGCAGTGGATGGATAAAATGGATGTGCTGATGCTGCGCTACAACCTGGCTCACCTGGGGGTTGAGAAAGAGATCTTTCCGTTTTTAGCCGAAGATAAAGATCAAAATCCCGGCATAGTGGCCTTTAATGTCGCGCATGAAGGTTCTTTACACTTCAGCACTCCGCCCCAGGGCTACCCGTCCGGTTTGTATGTTCCTACCATTCCTGATTGTTACAGGTTTGCCCTGACCAACCCGGCGGTTGATCTGGTGCTGGCCGGTCTTACCAACCGGGGCGAGGTAGACGCGGCCCTGGCGGCGCTTGAAAAAGGTCCGTTTAACGCCGAAGAATACGCTTTTATGCGTGAGTATGGCGCCATGTTTACTCGCAAAGTTCGCCAGCAACTGGCCAGTTGAGATCAAAAGCGGCTATTTTAGGTATTTGCAAAGCGGTTAAAATATTCACCAAATTTTGACCTTTTTTTACCTTATTTGTAACTAACCCCTGTTATATTAAAACTGTTAGTCATCAACCTCATATACTCAACCTACTAGTCCACAACTACAGGTC
>DATAKM010000081.1:0-92192 GCA_036261665.1 Chloroflexia bacterium | reverse complement strand
TGATGGCGTCGACGCATCTGGCGGAGTAGCTGTTATCTGTATCCACTACCACGCCAAGCAGATTGGCTTCCCCCTTGTTCATCAAACTATGGGCGACCGCCAGGGCCCCGGCGTCATCAAGGCCATTATAAATATCGGTATCTATAATTAGGGGTACAGGCGTGGCGGCCTTTGCCGGTAAAGCCATCTGTGATGCGGTAAGGTTGGGCCAGAGTAGAGCTGTGGTAAGCAGGACTGTAATGAGAAACAGTCTTAAACGGAGGATTGACTTTGCCATTTGCGACTCCTGAAATGTGCTGCTATTTTTTCAAAACTTGCCAGCGCGTGTAGAACTTTTCTGCTTTTTTGCGAAGTTGCCCTCGTAAATTGTCGCTTTTACATTTCCATTATATACTTTTTTTAATTATTAGCAACTACTTATGTTGTTTTTATTAATTATAAAAGCTTTTACTTAAAGCTGGCTTAAGTAAGTTCTGCTAGCCCTCGATTCAGCCCAAAAACAGGTTGACATGCGGTTGGATGCTCACTATAATTCAAGTTAGCTGCGAAAATTGAATAAAGCCTAAAGCGTTGATTGGGAAGAGTACCTGTCATATGGCTACCAGAGAGAAACGGTCACCGGCTGCAAACCGTTTTTAGTCACTAGCGGCGAACACCACCCATGAGCCGCCTCTGAAACAGTTTTGCTAAAGAGGCGCGGTTGAACTCGTTATCGTTCGAAATGAGCGCCTTTTCTGTACATGTAAAAGCGGATCAGGCGGAAAGCAGGGTGGAACCACGGAAGCTTTGAACCTTTCGTCCCTCGTTTTTGTTAAAAAACAAAAGCAGGATGAAGGGATTTTTGTTTTTATAACCCCTTCTCCTGGTAAAACCAAACGAGGAAATAAAGATGAGTATGTCAAAAGATGTAGGGATGGCTCCTACGCACCAGAACCTCCCGCCTCATGGCAATTCGGAGGCCGACCTGGAGCGCATGCGCCATTCCGCGGCTCACCTGATGGCCGCGGCGGTTCAGGCCCTCTGGCCAGAAGCCAAGTTCGGCGTGGGTCCGGCCGTAAAAAACGGCTTTTATTACGATATTGATTTGCCTGTCGCTCTCACGCCCGCCGATTTGAATAAGATCGAGCAGAAGATGCGCGAACTACGCAATAAAAAATTGCCCTACGAGCGCATTGAATTGCCGATTGATGAAGCCATCAGCGATATGAACCAGCGCCACCAGGATTACAAGGTTGAATTACTCAACCTGCTGAAAGAAAAAGGTAGCACCGCTGTAGCCAAAGAGACTGGTGATGCCGACGCGGTAGGTGTCGAAGAAGGCCAGGGCGGCGCATCCAAAGTTTCTTTCTACAAAACGGGTGACTTTGTAGACCTCTGCCGTGGCCCCCACGTCAGCAGCAGCAATGATGTCGGTGCCTTCAAGCTGATGAGCATCGCCGGGGCTTACTGGCGGGGTAACGAAAAGAATAAAATGTTGCAGCGCGTTTACGGCGCGGTCTTTCCGACCAAAGAGGAACTCGACCAGTATCTCTGGCAGTTGGAAGAAGCCAAGAAGCGCGACCACCGCAAGCTGGGCCAGGAACTCGATCTCTTCACCTTCTCCGACCTGGTAGGGGCCGGGCTGCCGCTTTTCACGCCTAAAGGCACGCTCATTCGCCGCCTGCTGGAAGAGTTCGTACAATCTTTGCAGGAACCGCTTGGCTACCAGCGCGTCCTGATACCGCATATTACGAAAAGCGATCTCTACAAAGTGTCGGGCCACTGGGACAAGTTCCAGGATGACCTCTTCCATGTCTCGGGAAAGAGCGAGGAAGATTTCTGTATCAAGCCTATGAACTGCCCGCACCACACCCAGATTTTCGCCAGCCGCAAGCGCAGCTATCGTGAACTGCCCATGCGCCTGAGCGAAGTGACGGCGGTCTACCGCGATGAGTTACCCGGTACGCTCCAGGGTCTTTCGCGCGTCCGCATGATTACCCAGGACGATGCCCACGTTTTCTGTATGCCGGAACAGGTAATGGAAGAGGCCCTGCGCATTTACCACATCGTCGAGGAGTTCTACAAACCCTTCGATATGAAGCTGGCGGTACGCCTCTCCCTCTGGGACGAAAACCAGCCTGATAAGTACCTGGGCGGGGCCGAACTCTGGAACAGCGCCCAGGAGCAGTTGCGCCAGGTGCTGCGCCAGAAAGGCGCGGAATGGTTCGAGGAAGCCGGAGAAGCCGCTTTCTATGGTCCCAAGATTGATTTCACGGCCAAAGATGCGCTTGACCGTGAATGGCAGCTTGCCACCATTCAACTGGACTTCAACCTGCCGGAACGCTTCGACCTCAAGTATGTCGGGCCGGATGGCCATGAGGTGCGCCCGGTCATGTTGCACCGCGCCGTCCTCGGTTCGGTGGAACGCTTCATGTCGGTCCTGATCGAGCATTACGCCGGGGCGTTCCCGACCTGGCTTTCCCCTATCCAGGCGATGCTGATTCCGATTGCCGACCGCCACTTTGACTATGCCCAGAAGGTTCGGGCTGAAATCGAAGCGGCCAGTGGCGCGACCTTGAACAGCACCCTCCGGGTGGAGGTGGATGAGGCCCGTGAATCCATGCAAAAGAAGATTCGCAACGCTCAGTTGCAGAAGATTCCCTACATGCTGGTGATGGGAGACAAGGAAGCCGAGGAAGGTAAAGTGGCGGTCCGCCTGCGCAACGGCAAAGATCTGGGCAGCATGCCGGTAGCTCAGTTCATTGAGCGCATCCAGACCGAAACGCGCAACCGCAAAGACCTCAAGCCTGAGTAACATTTAGACCCGGACTGGCGCGAGAATTGGCATTAGCCTTATGTAATAGTTTTCGCGCCAGTTTATATTTAAGAGAACGATTCTGCTGGTTGGTTGTCTTGACCTCTTCACTTGTAAATCTGCTATTCAGTTGTACCATAATAACTGGTTTATTCAGGCAGACACAAGCCAGGCAGCTATCAATCTTTTAGAAGGATTTGAGGTTGATCTTATTATATTGGATTTGACCGACCCTAGCCTGGATACACTCTACTTTTTTGATAACCTGGATGGAGTAGCGGCTTATGCTCCGGTGGTAGTAATGTACAGTGGTATGCTAGACCCTCTTCCGTTTAAACACCCTCAGATTCAAGCCCTGGTTACCACTCCCGCCAATTTTAGGGAAGTTGCTGAGTATTCAGGTCTATACCTGGGTTTTAACCACAGGATGAACTTCCAGGTGAAAAGTAATGTATGCGATTTTCCTGATAAACAGGCCAGTTTCAGTTGATAACTCCACAAATTTTTCGCATTCTGCCTAACTTTACCCGGTCAAATAAGTGGGTTCGCTACTTTTCAAACCCTTCTGCTTCTCCAGGTTTTAATGTGATTCCCCATTCATGCTGAAAGAACGTTCATCTAGCCAAAATCTATTGATATGGCCTTTTTGTGGTGCTATCATAAAAGTAATTAAACCCTTCACAATGCGCTTAAAGACTGTTTTCACTACTCTCCAGTTTATTCCAACCAGCTTTTTCGATCAAAATATTAAGGGAATGTAGGTAGGGCTCATTATCAGGGGCTTGATTGGGAGCGCTTCCAATCATCAGACAAACAGCTAAAGACAAACAGCTAAAAAAGAAGGGAAAATTATGAACCACAGAAGTTTCAAAGGTTTCCTTTTAATTGGAGCATTGCTGGCGACAATGCTGAGCGTTACGCCTGCCCTGGCCGCAATTGGGCCAGCTACTGACAGCCGAAGCCTTGATTCGAGCACCCGGTTTTATGTACCTCAGCCGGACCACGGGGCCGTTTTGCAGATTGCCAAACTGACTTCCGGTGGTAAGAAAGCCGATGCCGCTCTGATCCGGGAGATGATTAATACTCCCCAGGCAGTCTGGTTTACCGGCGGCACTCCCAAAGGCGTTCAGCAGAGCGTGAAACAGGTTGTCCAGCAGGCCGCTGGCAAGGGTAGCGTACCTGTGCTGGTCGCCTACAACGTCCCCGGTCGCGACTGCTCTCAGTACTCTGCCGGCGGCGCGGCAACCGGCGACGCCTACAAAGCCTGGATAGATGGTTTTGCCGCAGGCCTGGGTCAGGCTAAAGCGGTTGTTCTGCTGGAACCGGACGGACTGGCCCTGCTGCCCACCGACTGCGGCCAACCAGATACCTACAATCGCGTCAGCCTGATTAACTACGCAGCCCATGCCCTGCTGGCTGATGCAAACGCCTCGGTCTATCTCGATGCCGGACATAGCGCCTGGCACTCTGTGGGCGATATGGCGGCCCGCCTCGTTGCAGGCGGCGTGCTGGATGTCAATGGTTTCTACTCGAACGTCTCGAACTACCGCTATACGGATTATGAGACGAAGTTTGATACCTGGATCTCACAGTGTATCGCCTTCGGAACTGATCCTGAGCAAGGTGGTTGGAGGCTCGGCCATTACGACTGGTGCGCCAGCCAGTATTATTCGCCACTTGGCCCGGTCAATCCCAATGACATCAGCACCTGGGGATATACAGACCAGTGGTATACTGCGAACCTGGGTACCGCTGTGCCAACCGTTCACTTCGTAATCGACACGAGCCGCAACGGTCAGGGCCCGTGGACGCCTCCGGCGCACCCGGCAGGCGACCCGCAGGACTGGTGCAACCCGCCGGATAGGGGCCTTGGCTTGCAACCAACCGCCAATACCGGAGTAGCGCTGCTCGATGCTTACCTGTGGGTGAAGATTCCCGGCCAGTCGGACGGCCAGTGTTACCGCTGGACCAGCGGCCCGCTAGATCCTGTCCGCAACATGCAGGATCCCGCCGCCGGCGCGTGGTTCCCTGAAATGGCTCTTGAACTGGTCCATTTCGCCAATCCTGCCCTTAAATAGTCCTAAATTAATCTGAGGAGGGTTTGGTGCTCACCAAACCCTCCTCAGATATTACAACAGCGGATATCGCTCCTGGTAGCTACGGTGCTATCTTCGAGGCCTTAAGCCTGGCTCGTATCTTCTCCCGGATAAGTGAAATCTCGTCATCCCCTAATAGCATACTTTCAATTCGCTTTTAGATATTTTTCAAACCACTCAACAGTAGCGATAAAAGCTCGGATACGATTGGATAACTTGCGGAAGCCATGCCCTTCATCGGGGAAAAGAATATACTCGACCGGCACACTGCGCTCCTTGAGACTGGAAACAATTTGCTCGGCCTCGATTACCGGTGTATTGGTATCATTTGCCCCGTGCAATACGAGAGTGGGGGCCTTTACCCGCTCGATTCGAGTGAGTGGAGAAAGGCGCTCTAACAGATCAGCCTGGGTGTCAGGGTCCCCATACTCTATTTTAGAGATAGCAGCCATCCAGGGTTCGGTATGCTCGAAGAAAGTCTTGAAACTGACAATTCCGCACACGCACACACCCGCTGTGATTAAATCAGGATATTCAACCAGCCCGGCCATGGTCATGTAGCCACCGTATGAGCCTCCGGTAATGCCGATGCGTCCGGGCTCAGCTATTCCAGCCCCTACCACATAATCAATACAGGCTTTAACATCCTTGATCGCGTTGAAGCGCAGTTCGCCATTGTCCAGGTTCATATAATTTTTGCCAAAGCCGCTCGACCCCCGGATATTGGGAGCCAGCACCGCAATACCCCGCCCTAAAAGGGCCTGGTACTGCACATTAAAGACCGGTTGCTCCTGACCTTCCGGCCCACCGTGAAAAGCCATAACCAGGGGACCGGGCCTGCTTTGTCCTGTGGGGCGGTAGAGCCAGCCGCTTAGTTCCAGCCCATCGTGCGCCGGGAAATACACCAGTTCCGGCCTGACCAGTTCTTCCAGCTTAACTCCGGCGTGCTGGCTATAAGTAACCTGTCTAAAACCCTTTTGCTGCGTGGCTAACTCTAATAAATAAACATTCGAGGGTTGATATGAACCATTAGAAGCCAGCACCAGTTGGGTACCATCCCGAGAAAACTCGATGGAACTGACCACCTCAGCGGGCAGAGCAGGTCCGGCAGCCAGGCTATTGCTACTCACCTCGTACCAGCCCAGTTCATGCCTCCCGGCCACGTTCCACAGCAAAGCCAGCCGCTGGCCTTGCGGGTCCATAGCCAGGTCTTGCAGTTCGGCATCTTCGCGAGCAGCAACAATTTCAAGCGGTCCTGGCTGACCCTGCTCGTCCAGCCTTATCCGGCCTAAGGCATTCAGATCACGTTCGTGGTTGGTCAGGAGATAAATGCTCTGACCGTCAGGGCTAAAGCGAGCCTGGTCGAAGCTGGCAGGTCCCTCGTGAGGTGTAAGTAAAACCGGTTCGGCAGTCAGGCCATCCCGGGGCAAATTAACCAGAAAAAGGTTGTTGTCGCTACGCTGTTCCTGGCGATACAAAATAGCCCGCCGGTTGTCCCGGCTCAAATCGGTAAAACTGCCAACTCCCGGATTAGTCACCGCCAGGCGAATGGTAGGATTTCCTTGCCGGTCTATCTCGGCCAGCCAGACATCCATACAGGCCGGGTCACGCCGGTTAGAGGTAAAGCTCAGGAAGTGCCCGTCGTGGCTCCAATCACTCAGCCAGTTGTTGTCGGTCCCGCCATCTGTGATCAAATGTAAATCGGTACCGTCAGGCCTTACCAGATAAATTTGCCCGTTCATACCGCCACCCGGCGCGATATTGACTGCCAGCCACTCTCCTGATGGCGACCAGTTCAAATTGGTAACCGGGTCATCTAGCGCGGTGATCTGCCGGGGCCAACCACCCTCTGCCTCCACAATCCAGACCTGGGGCGCACCGCTTACGTTCCAGCTAAAAGCCAGTTGGCTACCATCGGGTGAGAAGTGGGGTAAGCTACAATTACCGACTCTGGTTAGCTGCCGTACCAGTGCTTCGAGGCTGGCCTGATTGTTATCCATATTAGAGTGGTCTCCTTTTCGTTACAAGAAATCCTCAGTGATGCACGCTTAGTTTGTAGATGCAGAGTATGGCTTTGTCGTGCGTACCTGCTGTGCCCTGCCAGGAAAAGGCGACGTAACGCAATAAGGAATTACTCAGTACCTTGCCCTGGTTACGTTCAAGATACCACCCCAGCAGCCTGATTACAACCGTTAAAATGGCCTGAAAAATAAAATCATGCCTGTAACAGCCGCTCATTGAGCGCGGAAGTAGTCAGCTATCTGACGCAATTCCGCATTGTACATACGGCGCATTGCCGGAGGGGTGAGAAGATTTTCGATAAAAGCTTTGAAGCCTGCACCGGCATTGGTCACGGTAGCGATGCTCAGCAGGGTTTGCTGCCCACCATTCAGCGGTTCAAATTTATAAGAGGTGGTGGTCTGCCCGGTTTCCACTTCTCTTTCGAGTATCCAGCGCCCCCGCTCTGCCTCGATCACCTCCAACCGGGTAGTGCGCTTCTGCCCCATAAATCTGGCTGTCACTCGCACCACAGTTCCAATCCCTTTGCCGCCTTTTTCCACCACCAGCCCAGGAAAATACTTTTTAGGCATAATGGCGTGGTGGCCTTCAAGATAATCCCCGACCACATCGTAAATTTCTTCAGGAGCTGCATCAATTATCGTGCTCACTTTGACCGTTACACTGCTCATTTCTTGGGTCCTTTTGCTTTATATTTTGCTCACGCTATTCTCAGTCACGAATTGTTCGATCAATTCGACCAGCCTTTCGGGTTGGTCTTCCGGCACTAAAGTGCGGGAGTCTTTAATAAGCTCTAAACGGGCATTGGGCAGGGCCTTTTGAAGCCTCTGGGCATAACGCACCGGGAAGAAGCGGTCCTGGCTGGCCCAGGCTATCAGCACCGGTTTATCAAACCCGCCAAACCTGGTAGCTGCTTCCAGAGTATAACGGGCCGAGATTGTTTTTAAAACCTTCGTGACATCCCGGCGAATAGAAGGGTTAGTAATAAGGGGGCCGACATAACTATCCAGAACACGATCTTCTAACCCGTATTTCGAGAGCCACCCATAAGCATTAGGAGTGCGCTGAAACGCTCGCAGCCGCAAAAGCTGGCTCATCACAAAGACAAAGCCGGGTAGATGCGCCCCCCATTGTAGCGGCCGGAAGAACAGGGGCAGAAAGCTGTCATAAGAATCACAATTAGTAAGAACGACTCGTCCAACCCGTTCGGGATACTGCGTGATTACAATCTGGCTAAAAGCGCCGCCTGAATCGTTGGCAACCAGGGTTACATCGTTCAAGTCCAACGCCGCCAGGAAATCTGAAATCAGCCTGGCAAGGCCGGTAGGACTAAGATCTGCCTTCTCGTTCATGGCGACCTCATGCGAACCTAGAGGCCAGTCCGGCACGATGCAGCGAAATTGATTGGTTAAAGCTGGCACTACTTTACGCCACAGGTCGCCATTAACCAGGAGACCGTGCACAAAGACAAGCATTTCCCCTGAACCCATCTCCCGATAGCGAATGGTTCCCTGGGAAAGCTGCACTTCTTTGAAAGGTCCTAGCTCGCTTGCTCTAATCATGTTTATATTTCTCCTTGCCTGGCCTTACTTATTCCTGGCCAGTTGTCCGAATTAAGGCTTACAATTAAGGTTTACAAGAATGGCGGAATCTTATCCACCTTTGATGATACTCTCGCAAAAGCCAGCAAACTTGTCTGTTCTTGCGGATTTTGTTAAAAATGTGCGGAATTACGGGTATGCCAGGTTCTTCTGCCGGGCGGCTTTTAATTTAGCCATAAATTCCAGTCTTCGCTCGGGTTTGTTTCACTTTCTATACGCTTTTATTTGCTTTTCTTTATCTGCTTTCCTTTTCATCGCACCGCTTTAAACTATAGCCGCTAAATTGAGTTTGGCTATAGTCCGAGCGGAGTGTAAAAGGAGAGCCGTTCGGACATTGGACTAACGTACAATAGGCTTAGGAATGGGAAGGAGTTATAATAAAGTTTAGTGAAAAAGGAAATATCTTGGGTTGGGCCGCCTGCCAGGGCTTAAATATCCCGTGGCGTTAATTATCCCAAAAGAAAGCGACTATCAATATGGCTAACAGGCTTGAAAAACTCGATGATGCTACTTTAACGAGGCCCGAGTTCGTTGATAAGCTGGAAAGCCCTTATCCGGTCCGGTTTCTTTCCAGCGAAGGTTGTGATTGGAGCGGCTTGCTATTACAGGCCTTTCACGAACCGCCGGAACTGGAAAGCTGGATTGAAGCCGCTACCCCCAATATTACGCTGGTCTTGCTTAACCGGGGCAGCATGTACCTGGAACAGCGGCTGGGAAAAGGGGAGTGGAGAGGATTCTCAGCCCGTACCGGCGATATGTTTCTTAATCCTGCCGGTAGTCCCTCCGCAGAGCTACGCTGGCGCAGTCTCTCGGAAGAACAGCCGCAAACTCTCCGGCTAGAACTGAATGTACATCTGCTTGAGCGGATTGCCGAGGAAATAACCGGAGGCGATGGGTCGAAGGTTGTTTTAAGAGGGCGCGCGGGCTTTCAGGATCCGCTGATCGCCCAGCTTGGGCTGGCGCTGTACCGGGAGTTAGAACAGCCCTCCCCGGCGAGTAAACTTTATGCCCAGACCGCCGCTCAGCTACTGGCGGTCCATCTGGTGCAACATTACAGTTCTATCGAACAGCCCCTGGCACAAAATGAAACTTTCCCTACCCTGACCCGCCGTCAAATGCTCCAGCTCACTGAATTTATAGAAGCGCATCTCCACGAAGAGCTTTCGCTCCAATGCCTGGCCCAGCAAACCGGCCTAAGCGCCTATCACTTTGCGCGCCTCTTTCGGCAGGCCACCGGCGAAAGCCCTCACCAGTATGTGTTGCGGCTGCGCCTGGCCCGGGCCAGACTGCTGCTCAAAAAGAGCGACTTACCGATCTCCCAGGTCGCCCTGGAGGCAGGCTTTGCCGACCAGAGTCATTTCAGCCGGGTCTTCAAAAGCTATCTTGGTTCTACCCCACGCGCCTACCGCCAGGAGCTTTAGCGCCTGAACTGAGCAAGTTTTGACTAATCCTGGCAAGAATAGACAATAATCTTTTAGCCCATAAAGGTATCCTTTGATTGCTACCAATTACCATAAGCAATCAAAGGATATTTTTATTTTTAAGAAAGCGCAAGCTGGAAAGGAAACAATTATGGCCCAGGAACTAAGTATGGTCGGCGTGATGGTCAAGGATATGGCCCGGTCCCTCGAATTTTACCGGAGGCTTGGCCTGGCTATTCCCGCCGATAGCGAAAACCAGCCGCACGTGGAAGTTAAGATGAAGAGTGGCCTGACTTTCTTTTTGGACAATAAGCTGGCCCACTCTACTTATGACCCGAATCACCAGGAAGCTACCGGAGATTATCGAATACTTTTGGAGTTTTACTTGCAGCACCGGGAAGAGGTAGATAAAAAGTATAAAGAACTGACCGATTATGGTTACCAGGCCTACCGCGCTCCATTTGAAACTACTTTTGGGTTGTACTTTGCCATGGTCAACGACCCTGACGGCAATACTATTTTGCTTTCTGGCGAAAAATAGCTGTTGCTCATCAGACTTAACATCTCGCACAACTTCGAAGGTGAACAGTTCTACGTGACTCACTGCCACGTCCTTGAGCACTAAGACAACGGCATGATTGTCTATTATAAAGTTGTTTAACGCTAATATTAAAGGGAAGTAGCCCGGGCTCGATCAGCAAGACTGGTTTGTCCGGGCTCTTTCTTTCAAAAGTATTTTCTTGCTCAAAGTAGGTCTAAAGTCTAATTTTAACCGCTAAGCTATTGACAGATAGGGGGAGGGGGTATACCATATAAAAAGATACCCATACGGGGTATCAACAATAAAGGTAAATTGAGATAAACTTCATCTCTTGCCTGAGATGGAAAGTAGTAAAACCATGAAAACCATAACAATTCCGGTCAAAGGCTTGAACTTTGCTGGATGCGCCGCCGAAATCGAGAAACGTTTGCAAAAATTAGCAGGAATTGAAAAGGTTTCGGCGAGTTATCTTACTCAATCTGCCACTGTGACCTTCTATGAAGAGCTGATCAGTGAAACGGAACTGCGAGACAGGTTACGTGATTGTGGTTATGCTTGTGGTGAAACTACTTTTGAAACCTCTCATCCTACAGCTCAGGTCCAAACCCGGAAACACCACCAGCAGGTCGCCGAGGGGCGTCACTTGCATACTACAGTAGCTACGCTCGAACAGCCTTCTCAAGGCCACACTGCCCACGCAGAGATGAGTATGGACCATGCGGCAATGGGTCACCCTAAAAGCTCAACTAAACGATCTCACGCTCATATGGATCATATGAGCCACGACATGAGCGACCCGGCGATGGCAAAGGCCATGGAATCTAATATGCGTAACCGCTTTATAGTCAGCTTCCTTCTGACCATTCCGGTAGTACTCTATTCCCCGCTGGGTACCAACCTTTTCGGTCTGCACCTGCCCACCCCCTTTGGAGTCAGCCCTAACTGGGTACTGCTGGTGCTGTCCAGCCCGGTAGTCTGGTGGGGCGGCTGGATTTTCCATTATGGCACCTGGCGGGCCCTTCACAATCGCACTCTTAACATGAATGTGTTGGTCAGCCTGGGTGTGCTGGTATCCTACTTCTTCAGCGTGCTGGTGACGCTCTTTGCACCCCAGGTGGAGACGAGCTACGATGCGGCTGCCATGCTGGTCACTTTTGTCCTCTTCGGCCACTGGATGGAGATGCGCAGCCGGCGCGGCTCCTCCGATGCGCTGAATGCCCTCCTGCGCCTCGCTCCCAGCCGGGCCAATGTGATAGGAGCGGATGGCCAGGTAAAGGAGGTACCGGTTGAAGCAGTGCAGGTAGGAGAATTACTCCTCTTAAGACCAGGCGATAAGGTGCCGGTGGACGGATTGATTATAGAAGGTGAAAGCGCTTTGGACGAGAGTATGCTTACGGGCGAAAGTTTGCCTGTGAGCAAAGAGCCGGGCGATGAGGTGATCGGTGGAACGGTCAATGGTTCGGGCTCGCTCCGCTTTAAGGCCACCAAAGTAGGTAGCGACACAGCCCTGGCGCAGATAGTAGAGCTGGTTCGGACAGCCCAGAACTCCAAAGCCCCGGCCCAACGCCTGGCCGATAAAGCGTCCGAATGGCTGGTGCTGCTGGCGTTGGGAGCAGGACTCCTGACCTTCATGGTCTGGTACTTCGTTGTCGGAGAGTCCGCGCTCCTGGCCCTCACCTTCGCGGTGACCGCCATTGTGATTGCCTGCCCGGATGCCCTGGGCCTGGCTACCCCTACAGCCGTGGCGGTGGGTACGGGCCTGGGCGCCAGGAACGGCATATTGATCAAAACCGCTACCGCACTTGAACAGACTTCTAAAATTCAGGCCATCATCTTTGACAAAACCGGCACCCTTACCCAGGGGCGGCCGGCGGTAACGGACCTGGTGGTATGGGAAGCAGCCAGGAAAGCCGGGCTGGACGAGGCCGGCCTGCTGCAACTGGCAGCCTCAGCCGAAGCGGCCTCTGAGCATCCGCTGGCTCGCACCCTCCTGGAGGAAGCACAGGCCCGGCAACTGCGCCTCCTCCCCTACAGTCAGTTTCAGGCTACTGCGGGCGGCGGGGTGCAGGCCCGGGTGGAGGAACAGGAAGTGTTGATCGGCAACCTCACGCTACTGCATAACCGGGGAGTAGACCTCTCCCCGGCCGAGCTGAGCAGTCTGGGCCAGTTGCAAAGCCAGGGTAAAACGGTCATGCTGGTGGCTCAAAGCGGTCGGGCGCTGGGACTGGTAGCGGTGGCCGACAGTATCCGGCCCACCTCGAAACTGGCGATTAGCCGCTTACAGGCCCAGGGCATCCGAGTAGCCCTGCTGACCGGCGATAACCGGGCTACCGCCCAGGCAGTCGCCCGTGAACTGGGCATACCCCGTGAACTGGTCTTTGCGGAAGTTTCACCGGGGAACAAGGCCGCCTATGTACGGCAGCTCCAGGCGGAAGGACTATTCACGGCGATGGTGGGTGACGGGGTAAACGATGCCCCGGCCCTGGCTCAGGCTGATCTGGGTATAGCGATTGGCGCCGGGACCGGTGTGGCAATCGAGACGGCCCAGGTGGTGCTGGTGAAAAGCGATCCCCAGGATGTGCTGGCGGCCATCCGCCTTTCCCAGGCCACGGTACGCAAGATGAAAGAAAACCTCTTCTGGGCGGCGATCTATAACCTGGTCGCCATCCCGGTTGCGGCAGGCGTACTTTATCCCCTGGGCATAATGCTCAGGCCGGAGGTAGGAGCGCTGGCCATGAGCGCGAGTTCGATTACGGTGGCAACTAATGCCGTACTCTTAAAGCGCGTTGAAAAGAAGTTGAAAGCTTAGTCAATTAAATACTCTCATGAAAGAAAAGGAGCATTTTACAATTATGGCACAGGCAATTGATCCAGTCTGCAAGATGACAGTCGATACCGCGACAGCCCAGCACAAATCGGAGTACCAGGGCCAGACCTATTACTTCTGCGCTCCGGGTTGTAAAAAGAGCTTTGATAAGGAACCGGAGAAGTATCTGAATCAAGCTCAGGGCCAGGGACACAACCACGAGGGACACTCGCACTAACATCTTCTGAATTCCCTCTTATCTGTTAGCCCGGCTTCACCGTTTGTAGAAAACATTGAAAGCCGGGCTACAAACTCCTGACTTACCTTTTAGCTTATCCTGATAACACATAATAAATACTTAGTATTAATAGTAGAGTTTAGTTATATTACCTGTTCTATTTTGCCCTGGGCGCGGCAGTGTTAACCTACCTCTTGACCAGCGACATTCTTGCTACCATCGGAGTGGATGCGCTGGGTATGCTACTGGCCGGGTTGGGAGTGCTTAACCCACTGCTGGCTGCCTTCATTCACGTGGCGTCCGAGATTACCTTTATCCTTAATTCGGCCCGGCTGCTTCCCGCAAGGTCAGGCTAGTTTCAGGCGAGGAAGTCGAACGAAGGAATTGAGGGAGTTGAATTACAACCAGAAAGATGATAATGTCAACCGTCGTAATGCATCTCACCAGGGCGGTTATGCTGGCCGGGTCTTACAACGGGAAAAGAATCCAGGAGCGGCTGCCAGAAGGCTTATTTATCGTATTGATCGAGCTTGTTTTGATAATCTCAGGCCTTACCTGCTTCTCACCGGTAGAGCAGGTTTGGTGAGCTTCAGCCAGGCATTTTGTCTCGTATTTCTCGTGTTAATTATTTCTAACAGGACAGGGATGGGCACTAGAAATGTCACCGGGACTTCAGGCACTCCTGGGTCCGTAAATAATAATAACCGCCCCAATTATGCAAAAGCCGGCTCCAAGCAGATCCCATTTATCCGGGTTCTGTTTATCGATGAGCCAGCCCCACAGGAGGGACAGGATAATGAACCAGCCGCCGTAAGCGGCGTAGACCCGGCCAAACTCTTTGACCGGCTGGAGGGTAGGAATAAATCCATAACAGATTAAAACCGCACCTCCTACCAGGGCCCAGAACCAGGAGGCTCCTTCTCGAACGACCTGCCAGACCAGCCAGCCACCTCCGATCTCGGCTAGCCCGGCCAGGCCAAATAAAAAGAGCGAGCCTAAAACGGTAAACAGGGACATACCAGCTCCTTTTCTAACTTCCTTTTCCTCAGTCACAAATCTTTAATTTACAGAAGAGCCCGGGGTATAGGGTCAGATGGCTACTGGTAATAGACCAGCTAAATGTACCCCTAGCCCGGTACAGGTGCGGGAGTAGTTGAGGTAGCCAGTGTACATTTAGCGCCGTCCGAGGATCAGGCTAAAGAGCCCTTTATTTTACTTATACTGCCCTTCAAGCTCCCCGGTAACCTGAGGCTTACAATCACACCTGCCACCAGCATTACAGGCGCTGGCAATAACCTGCTGCCCGGGGAAACTTTCTGCACCAGCATAGTCAGCTTTTCTGCGCAGCCACCTGGAAGTCCGGGTGCGGTTATTTTTAGCAGCCAGATAGAACCAGGTAGCTGTGGCTGCCAGTGCTACCAACCCCAGGGCAATAGGCCAGGTCAGGCTTAGAACTGACCAGACAGCAGCGGCGCCCACTATAAGGCCGCCCACAAGCACCGGTAGGCTGCAAGCCAGGCCACACAAAGAAATGATACCCAGACCGGCTAACCCCAATTTTTTTGTTTTACTTATGCTAATCTTCTCGCTCTGCCTTGCCAGAGCCAGGTTTTCTCTCGAATTATCAACGGTTTTCAAAGTCTTAACTCCTTTCATTTCCTCTACTGCCGGTTATTATCCCAATAACTCGCGCAGGGATGTGTTTCTCTAAAGGACTTGCATAAGGAGTGTAAGACTTAAAGCCGGCTTTAAGTCAAGAGTTTTTAACTGCTTTAAGATAGCCTTAATATTCAGCTCCCACTGGCAGGCAAAAGCTTCTAATTTAACTCTGGTAACAGGGGAAGGTGGGTTAACTTTTACAGGACTGACCGGTCGAAATGAGCGCATAGCACTCGTCATAGTCCAGGCAACCACAGCGTAACCCTTCTTCGAGCAGGGCTTTCATTTGCTGGGCGCGGGTTATGGTCGCTTCTATTTCTACAAGCTTCTGCTTGACAAAACGCCGCCACCCGGACACCGGAGGCGGATTTGTATCAAAATTTTCAAGAAGGATTTTGATCTCTTCGATGGTAAAACCAGCCTGTTGAGCCAACCGAATGAAGCCTAACCGCTTTAACATTGCAGGGTCATAGCGCCGCTGACCGCTAACTCGGGTGGCAGGAGGCAGCAGTCCAACACCCTCATAGTAACGCAGCGTAGAAGTTTGAACCCCGGCTTGTTTAGCCAGTTCTCCGATAGTTAGTTCTTTTGTCTTCATTTAATTTTAACTTAAACTTCTTGACTTAAAGTTAACTTTAACCCTTACACTGTACCACAGCACCGGCCAATGTAAAGAGGCTGAGCTATCAAAATTGTTAAAGCAACCAGAAACTCGACTAAAGAGGAGATGCTGATGAGCAAAATAACGGTAGAAGTCGCAGAACCTACTCGCGATGAGCCAGTTTTCGCCTGTGACATGACGGCTATTGAGCCAGCCGAACGGAAGGAACATGCCGAAAACATCTCCCAACTGTTCGGACTGGCCAAAACCATCGAGGAACGGCCGGACGGCTACGCGGTGGAGTTCGACCTGGACAGCGAAATCTTGATGTGGGCAGTCCGATTTATCTCTTTAGAAAGGCTGTGCTGCCCGTTCTTTGGCTTTAGGATTGAACTAAAACCAAAAGCCAGTACTTTCTGGCTCAACCTTTATGGTCCCCATGGGATAAAACCGTTTATTGAAGCGGAATTAGGTTTGAAGCATCAGGCTTAACAGGGGAAGTTAAATTTCAGCCAAAGGGTGTTATATTAGGCTTACCTGAAGCCCACCCTAGATTAAGCTTGCCAGCCTTTAATTGTGAATAGAGTGTAAAATCTCACAACTTCTTACTGCTGTGGATGTTACATTACTGTGCAGCCGAGAAATTCTACTCAAACAGATTGAAGGTGCAAACTTTAGCCACAAAATGGGGTTGATTTAATGCCTGCTAATAAAGCTAACCGCACTAAAAAACAGTCCAGCAGCACTGGTTACCGCAACCCTGAATTTTAAAAATCCAGAAGTGCCGCCCAGCAATCAAAAAATGCGGATAAGAGTGATGAGGTAAGTCCGAGCGGAAGTATCCTGGACCCTATAACCGCTAAAAAGGCCAGGGATGCTAAAATCGGTACTTTTTTTTACTGATGCTCATAATAACCATGACAGTTGGTTCGGTCACGCCCTTTCACCAGAATACAGGTTTAACCGGGCAATACTGGAAGAGTATTACCAGGTGACCTTCCGCAAGAAGGGGTATACTTCGCTTGAGCAGTTGCAGATGGAGGTAGACGAGTGGTTGGAGTATTACAACCGAGAAGGGACCCACAGTGGTAGGTACTGTTATTGTAAGACTCCCTTACAAACCTTTAGGGATAGCAAGCACCTGGCTGATCAGAAACGGCTGGACAAGTTGTTAGGGGGTCAGCAACAACAACAAACTGTTTAATTGTGATTGTAAGACAATTTATGATTGTCAGACCTACTCTCGTCTTTTACAAGCTTATGGGCCTGTGCCGGTAACTTTTCTGCCAAGGCAATGCAAGCTCAAAAATTATGAACTGGCAAAATTGAAGAGGCCAAAGTTAAGTGGGGTAGTGGTATTAAAGGTTAGCTCGTTCAGACCAGGCTTGAGAGTCAGATTGAAAGATAAGGAAGCACCAGAGCCAGCAATATTCTGCTCTGTTAACTGGTTACCATTCAAGCCAATCTTTATTTTCACCGATGCTGCTGCCGGACGCACCGGAACAGTGATCTTGACTGGCATTGCCTGGCTGTAAGGGTTAAAGAGAGACATGCGGGCCTGTCCGGGCACAGTGCGTTCGATGCCGCTCGGTCCCTCATTTCGCCCGCTCCAGCCTTCGTCCAGTTGAGCTAGAAGTCTTGAAGCGTCCGGTTGTCCTTGCGCCACAGGTGCGTCCGGTACTCGCCAGACCTGTAACTGGCTATCCTGGTAGTAAGGCCTGGAATTTTGCCCGAAGACTAACTGTATAATCTGGTTAGAATTAAAGCGTGCATCAGCACTGGTTAATAAGTCAGGGTGCAGAATGACGTAGCGAATCTTGTAATACTGCAACAGGCCGATTGTATTAGCCAGCGTTTCGCGTGGCAGGATATCGCGCTGATAGACAACTGGAAATTCCAGCAACTCTTTAATGCCGGGGAAATCATGGAAGGGATAGTCCGGCTTGCGCGAGAGGTAACCGCCAACCATCGGATGCTGGTGAGCGGTCTGGTAGTACATAGCCCGGCTGATAATCGAAGTTCCGGCATCCGGTGTTTCCAGCACGGCAAAATCATTCCAGTTACCCTCGCGGGCCAACTGCTGGTAAAAAGCCGGAATAGAGGTATCGGCCAGCGGGCGTACTCCCGGCATGAACTCGACAAAAACCAGCAACCCAACCAGGGCAGGTAGAGCCAATTTCGCCGGACTAATCCGCTCGAATCTTTTACTCAGCCAGGTCAGGCCGTATGCTGCCAGGATAGCCAGGGACAGCATAGTAATAAGTACATAGCGTAACGGCACACGGGCAATATTGCCAAAAGGTAAATTATAGAGCAATCTGCCGGGTAGGCTGGGACCGCTATCAGCCGTTTCAGGAGTCCAGTTATAATCAAAGCTGAAGTGCAGCACCGGACCAAGCGCCAGCACCAGAAAGATCGCCGCCACAACTCCCCAGAACCAGCCCTTTTTAAAGGTAGTTATTAAACCCAGCAAGGCAAGTAGCAAGGTGAAATATCCGATAAAACTACCTCGGAACTCATCGCTCTCTTTTGAACCAAAAAGACTCCATAACAGCGAAGGCCCGGTGGTGAAAAATCCCTTGATCGTGGCCGAATTGTAAATCAGGTTAAAGATGCGCTGGGTAGTTCCGCCGCTCCCGGCCTCTCGTAATGTGGGTATCAGCACAGGTGATATCAGGATGCCATAGCAGACCATTATTCCGGCAGCGACCAACAGGGTACGCGGCCATTTTTGCCGCCACTCAGCCCGCTCAAGCCAGAAACGGTAGAGAACGTAAAGTCCGCTGAAAATTACGGCATAAAGCAGGTAATACCAGCTATCCAGCGACAAAATCAGCAGGAAAAGCACACTCAGACCGCGCCACAACCAGGGCCGCGCGTCACGGTTGAGCGCCTTGATGAAGCACAGGATGAAGAGAGGCAACCATTCTATCGAGGTAAGTTCAAGCTGACCCAGGTTGAGGAGACTGGACTCCAGGGGCGAACAGGCATAAATGAGGCCGGCTACCAGGGCCGCGGGAATATTTCCCGCCAGGTAGCGAGCTAATAAATAGACTCCAAAGCCTGCTATTGTGACCTGAAAGAGCATTATCAGGTTGAATGAGGTAACCAGTCCGAAGAGTACCTGAAAGGGCACGGAGAGATAGCCGTCCATGGGATCGAGAGCGTGAAAGAAGAGGTTCGCGCCGTCAGGATAGTAGAGCATCGGGGTGGTGTACGGGTGAGTATGCAGATCGAGCAACGAAAAGCGCACCCACCAGTTATTCCAGAGGTGTTGCCAGACATCCCCGCCGCGACTGAGCATCACCCGGTCGCCCAGGTTCAAGACCAACGGCCAGGTAAAAGCAATTGCCACCAGCAGGTAAAAAACCAGGGGCAACAAATAAACCTTGAGCGCCTCGTAATGTCTCGGCTTATTCTCAGGCCTGGTATGATGCTCTGAATTGGTTATTCCTGATTGCTCTACTTTTTGCATTCGGCTGTATCTTCAACTATCTATGTACACTGGTGCAATGCCTTTACCGATAGAAATCAGGTTTTTAGGCAGCAAACCAGCGCGATTGTAGCTTAATTTAGAGTGACGGTCAATTTTTGGACAGGCATTTACAGAGTTCTTTTATCTATGTGAAAAGTAACCTGTCAAACCGTGTAACAGCGATTGCTCACGATTAACGCCAAAGTTGCCCTTTTATGTTATATTAAAGTTATAGTTTGTACTTTCCTGACAAGACTAAACTGAACAATAGATTTCCAGCGAGCCAGGAGCCCAAGATGAACCTGAGTCAGATGCAGATGTTCTTAGAGGTAGTGCGGCGGGGAAGCCTGAGCGAGGCCGCCCGCCAGCATAACCTGACCCAACCGGCAGTAACACGTAAAATGCAACGGTTGGAGAAAGAATTGAGGGTAGAACTTTTCGAACGCGGCGAAGGTCATCAAATTGCTTTAACCCGGGCAGGGCGCGACTTTCTGGTTTTTGCTGAAAAAGTGCTGGCAGACTATCGAGCCTTACAGGAAAACTGGCACGCCCAGCGTAATGACGTACAGGGGCCGTTGCGGTTGGTAGCCAGCACCACTCCCGGGGAGTTTGTAGTGCCTCGTTTGCTGGCAAAGTTTACTGCCCGTTACCCTAACGTAAAACCTACCATGATGATAGTTGACAGCGCAGAAGTAGAAGAAAAACTGATCGCTCATGAGTGTGATGCCGGGTTCAGCGGCAAGGCGCCGGAAAAAGCTAGCCTGGAAGCCCACCGGATAATGGATGATGAAATCGTGCTGGTAGTGCCACCGGGCCACCCTTTGGTGGCGCGAGGACAGGGTGAAGTGGACCTGGCGGAACTTGAAGGCGCGGTGTTCCTTGAGCGCGAGGAGGGCAGCGGAACTATGCAGAGCGTTCACCGTATCCTCGCCGGTCACGGCCAGAGTCTGCCACCTCATAAGACCGCTATGGCTCTCGGTAGCACTCAGGCTATCATATCGGCAGTAGCGGCAGGCCTCGGCATAGGCTTTGTATCTGCGCTGGCAACGGAAGATACCGGTGGGCGGATAGTTCCTCTGCGCCTGCGTGGCCTACCGCTCAAACGAGAGCTTTATCTTGTCTTCGAAGCAGGCCACGACCAGAGCGCTTCGCTGCTTGTGCGCGAGTTCCTGAGCTTTATCCTTAATAAGGAAGCTTCCTCAAATCCAGCCGATTTGCCGCTTCTCGACCTGGATGATAGCGATGAAGAGTGAGAGTTAAATTGAGGCTGGCCTGCCGTTTTACTATTTACAAACATAAGGCATACTGCTAAAATCGGTCCTACCATCCAGGTAAGACCCTTTTTAGTTTTACCGATGCTTCAGACAAGGCAGGATGGCTTGCTTATTTATTGGGAACTCTTTAAAAACAATTCACAAGGCTGCCCGGATCAGGATAGGATAAATTATTCAAGGATAAAAGTTGGTAATCCTGGTTAATCCTGCGGGCATCGAAATAGCGCCTGAAAGGTGCTGCCTGCGCAAAATGGCTAGCAGGATAGACTGATCATATAATAGTGCCTGTAAATTCTAGAAGTTTTGCCAGTTATAAAGTCTGCTTTAAGACTGTGGGTTGCTCTTTGACTATCACAATGGTGTATGAAATTGAAAGCTAGCGCGTGGCCGGTTGCAAACTTACTGGATAATTCGTCGTTGGTACTGGGACAGGTAGTAGCGACCAATGTACCGGATTTCGAGCGAGGCACCGGATATCTTTTCCATAAGGGAGATATCCTGGAAGCGGCTAAACTCGCTTCCCTGGCAACGCATGCCCCGGCTGATTATAGCTTGCACCTGATCCAGATGGAAGAGGGTGAGGTCAGCGAGGATACGGCCGGTCTACGGTTGGCGGAACTGGTGGCTGGACCGGGTATTATCAAAAGTGGCCCGGTGGAAAGCCGGGTGAATTTACTGGCGAAACAACGAGGACTGCTGCGGATTGATGTGCCGCGCCTGGACCTTATCAACGAGGTGCCGGGAGTGGCGGTTTTTACCCTGTATGATGCTATGGCGGTTGAAGCCGGAACCGAGGTGGCGGGCGCTAAAGTAACCCCGCTGGTCTACCCGGTAACGCTTTTGCAAGAAGTCGAAAAAGTAGTACGCTCTCAACCCGGGCCGTTGATAGACGTGTTACCCTTCCGGCCTCTCAAGGTGGGCGTGATAGTTCGCGAACAACTGAAAGCTGGACCACGTGCCCGCTTTATTTCAGCGGTGGAACAGAAGTTTAACTGGTTTGGCGCGGAATTATTGGATGTTAAGGTAGTTGAAGCGGCTGCTGAACAAATGGCAGTTGCGCTTGAAGGTTTTAAGTCGCGGGGGGCGGATTTGATTCTTCACGTCGGAGGTCATTCCAGCGACCCGCTTGACCCGATTTTTCCGACACTGGAGCGACTTGGCATTGAGATGACCCGACACGGCGCACCGGCACACCCGGGCACCCTTTTCTGGCTGGCCTACTGGGGAAATACCGCGCTGTTCGGTCTGGCTTCCTGCGGCATGTTTTCTCGCACGACCCTGGGCGACCTCTTTCTGGCCCGCATAATGGCCGGGGAGCGTTTAACTGCCCGGGCAATCGCTCAGATGGGCCAGGGCGGCCTGTTTACCAGGGACATGGCCTTTCGTTTTCCGCCTTATGGTCTGAAAACGCCGCAAGGTGATTAATCGCAAAATATGCTGTATTATTCCATAGCTTTTGATCTCTAGTTAAAAGAAGTAAACCTGTGCCAGGCAAGGCAGTATCCTGAACTGGCAAGTAAATCTGTAGAAAGTGGAAATCCATAACCTGCTTTTGCACGTATTAGTTTAATAAGCTCATCTAGCATCACTACAAAGGATAAGTCGAAATGGAATTGACTGGCAGTGTGGCTTCACAGGCCGAAAAAGAGCGGCTCTGGGATGCCATCTTCAATGCTAGCTACTGGAAAGAAGCAATCCCGGACGCAGAGAAGTACGAGAAAATTGGCGATAATTTATACGAAATGGCTGTCAAGGTTGATATCGGGCCGATTAAAGGTAATCAAACCGTCAAAGTGCAGTTCAGTGAACTACAGCCACCGGATAGCTGCGATTTCGAAGTACAAAACCAACTGGTGAAAACAGCTAAAGGCAGCTTTACGCTTAAAGATGCAGCCGAGGCTGTCGCTGTTGATGCAGATGACCCGCTGCCCGAAGGCACCAAAACTGTCCTCGATTACAGGCTGGAGGCTGATGCCGGGAATCCTTTCTTCAACGCGATGCTTGAGGGTTTCAAGGGTAAGATTAAGGATGGTTTCGAGGAACTCCTGGGGCGAGTGGAAGAAAAAGCGCGCTAATCGCCCGGGCCTGCTCCACGATAGCCCGGTAAAACGCTACCCTTACCGGCCGGAAACTGACTAATTAATACCGGCCGGTGTGTTACTGGAGAATTAACAGGAGAGAATCAATGGAGATTAACGGCGAATACAAATTCAAGGCGCCCATCAACAAAGTCTGGGATGTCTTGATGGACAAAGAGGCTCTTCAGGCCTCTGTGCCCGGCTGTGAGAAGTTCGAGGAAGTGGAGCCTCAAACCTACAATGTAGTGATGAAGGTAGGAGTGGCTTCGATTAAAGGTACCTATAATGGCCGTATCACAATTGCCGATGCCGACCAGCCCAAACATTACAAGCTGATTGTGGGCGGGCAGGGCGGACCTGGCTTCTTGAACGGCGAAGGCATCTTTGACCTTTCTGAAAACAGCAATGGTGGCGATGACCCGGAAACCGTAGTGGCCTACAAAGGGACCGCTAACGTAGGTGGAACGCTGGCCGGAATTGGCGCTCGTATGTTAATGCCGGTAGCCAAGAAGCTGGTTCACGATTTCTTCAAGAGCATGGAGAAAAGAATCGATACCGGGAGCGAACAGAAATCGGCTGAAACAGCCTGATTTTACTCAAAAGTGGCTCGAATTCAGGAGCTAACTTTACAACAGGGTGAGGCCTATCTTGCCCTTGCTTTAGAAATTCCCTGACAAACTCAACCGCAAAGGCGGTTTGCCCAAGTTAATAGCCCTTGCTTGTCCGTTGAGTACCTTATTTAATGGCTGGCCGCTTCAGAGTTGAGGCGGTAGAAAATGTACTAGTAAAGAGAGGGAGAGTATTCCAGTGAAACAAACTGTAAAACTCACTGTAAACGGCACTACTTATCAGCGTGACGTTGAGCCGCGCACTCTGCTCGTTCATTTCTTGCGCGATGATTTAGGTTTGACCGGAACACATATTGGTTGCGATACCAGCCAGTGCGGCGCCTGCACCATCATGGTCAACGGCCAGAGCCTGAAAAGCTGCACCGCTTTTGCGGTTCAAATGGACGGCGCGGAAATAACCACCATTGAAGGCCTGGCCCAGGCCGGCAAACTGGACCCTATCCAGGAAGGCTTCTGGGAACAACATGGTTTGCAGTGCGGTTACTGCACCCCCGGCATGATTATGCAGGCCAAGCAGTTGCTCGACCGTAACGCGAACCCCAGCGAAGCTGAAATTCGCAAAGGCATCGAAGGAAACCTCTGCCGCTGCACCGGCTACCAGAATATTGTAAAAGCGATCCAGTGGGCTGCCGAGCACCGCGCGGAAGGCGCGAAAGATGTGCCGCAAGCTGATGCTCCACAGGTCAATCCTGCCCCGATTGCGCCCGTGCCGTAGTCGGAAATCGCGTTTCTGCCAATTTCATTCCAGTGGTTTAGGATACTACCCGCCTGCGCTATCGCAGCGGCCAGTTACTCGATGAGGAGACAAGATCTATGGCAGCTACTACTTATGTAGGCTCGCGCATCAAACGGCGCGAAGACCCACGTCTGATTACCGGCAAGGCGACTTACACCGATGATATGACGCCTACCGGCACAGTCTACCTTCATATGGTCAGAAGCCCGCATGCTCATGCCAATATCGCCAGTATTAATACCAGCGAGGCTGAGAAAATGCCCGGCGTTATGGCCGTTATAACCGGTGAAGAACTGAAGCAAAACCTGGCAGGCCCGCTCCCGGCAGTTTCGGTCGGTGGGCATCCTACTACTACTCGCTATCCTATTGCGGTAGGCAAAGTACGCTACGTGGGTGAAATAGTGGCGGCGGTGGTAGCCGATAGCCGCTACACTGCTCGTGACGCTGCTGATGCCGTAACGGTTGATTACGAAGTTTTACCGGCGGTAGTAGATATGGACCGGGCTGTTAAAGCTGATCCAGGCCTGGTTCACGATGAGGTGCCTAATAATATCATTGCCGAGCTTAATTTCGGCAACGATGTGGAAGAGGCCTTCAAGAATGCCGAAGTGACCATTGAAGCTCGCTTTGTCAACCAGCGCCTGATCCCGAACGCGATGGAGAACCGGGTAGCCCTGGCTCAGTATCGTGCCGGTGACGAGTCGGTTACGCTGCACGTTACCAGTCAGAACCCTCACATTCTACGCACCCTGCTCTCCGGCCAGATTGGCGTACCCGAGCACAAAGTGCGGGTGGTAGCCCCGGAAGTGGGCGGCGGCTTTGGCAGCAAAATTCAGACTTACCCGGAAGAAGTGATTGCCTGCTACGCTTCCAAAAAGACCGGCCACCCGGTGAAATGGACCGAGACCCGCAGCGAGAGCTTTACTGCTACCATTCACGGTCGCGATAACATCGATTACTGGCGCTTTGCCGCCACGAAAGATGGCGTAATTACCGCGATGGATTGCACCATCCTGGCTAATATGGGTGCTTATCTGCAACTGCTGGGCACTTCCATTCCGGTCTTGCGCGGGGTTATCGCCAGCGGACCATACGCCATCCCGGCGGTACACTTCAAGGCGCTTTGTGTGCTGACCAATACTTCTCCGACCGATGCTTATCGCGGCGCTGGTCGCCCCGAAGCGACCTATATGCTGGAACGCGCCCTTAACATGCTGGCCGAGAAGCTGAATATGGACCCAATGGAACTGCGCCGCCGCAATTTCATCAAGCCGGACGCTTTCCCTTATTTCAACGTGTTAGCGCTCAATTACGATAGCGGCAACTACGAAACGGCGATGGACAAGGCCATGCAAATCTTCGGCTATGACGAGATGCGCAAGATGCAGGAGGAGGCCCGCAAGCAGGGCCGCTACATCGGCATCGGCCAGAGCACCTACGTCGAAGTCTGCGGTTTAGGCCCCGGTTCAGGCATGACCATCGAGCGCGGGTATGACTGCGCGGTGGTACGGGCCGAATTAACCGGCAAAATTACAGTCTTCACCGGTGTTAGCCCGCACGGCCAGGGCCAGGAGACTACCTTTGCCCAGGTGGTGGCCGACGAGTTCGGCGTACCGATTGAAGATGTGGTTATCCGGCACGGCGATACCGATAACACCCCTTATGGTATGGGTACTTACGGCAGCCGCGGAACAGCGGTTGGCGGCGGCGCCCTGATGATGGCGGTTGAGTCGGTCAAGGAGAAGGCCAAAAAGATTGCCGCTTTCCAGATGGAAGCCAATGCCGATGACATCGTTTTCGAGAACGGCAAGTTTAGCGTAAAGGGTGCGCCCGGCAAGTCGCTGACCTGGCAAGATATCTGCCTCAAGGCTTATATTGATCCCAAGATGGCCCCGGTGATCGAACCCGGCCTGGAAGCTACCCGTTACTTTGAACCGGGTAACTTCGTCTATCCCTTCGGCACGCACCTCTGCGCCGTTGAAGTTGATCCGGATACCGGCGATATCCATTTCCTGAAGTATGTAGCCGTGGACGATTGTGGCCGCCAGCTAAACCCGATGATCGTGGAAGGGCAGATTCACGGCGGTATCACCCAGGGTATCGGGCAGGCTATTTATGAAGAGGCGGTCTACGATGAGAACGGCCAGCTTATCAGCGGTACTTTGATGGATTATGCTTTGCCGGTCGCCAGCGAACTGCCTTTCTACCAGCTAGATCACACGGTCACTCCAACCACCGTCAACCCGCTGGGCGTCAAGGGGATCGGCGAGGCCGGTACTATCGCCAGCACTCCGGGGATTGTGAACGCTGTAGTAGATGCGCTCAAACCGCTGGGAGTACAGGACATTTCGATGCCGCTGCGCCCGGAGAAACTTTGGAAACTGATACACGAAAAGCAGGCGTAACAGAACATACCAGAGGAGAACAATAGATGATTCCGAGTGCTTTTGATTACTACAAACCGGCTAACATAGATGAAGCCCTTTCTATGCTGGCCGAGCATGGCGAAGACGCCAAAATTCTAGCCGGCGGCCACAGCCTGATCCCGGCTATGCGCCTGCGGCTGGCTAACCCGGAGAAGATTATTGACATTGGCGCTCTCCGCCCACAACTCTCCTATATCAAGGAAGAGGACGGCACTATTAAGATCGGCGCCATGACCACCTATTACCAGATCGAAACCAGCGATGTGCTGAAGAACTCTGCGCCGGTTCTGCCTGAAGCGGCCAGCGTGATCGGTGACGTACAGGTTCGCAACTGGGGCACCATTGGTGGTAGCCTGGTCCACGCCGACCCTTCCAGCGACCTGCCGGCGGTAATGCTGGCCCTGGACGCTGAACTGGTGCTGCGCAGCGCCAGCGGTGAGCGGGTAGTGCCGGTGGGCGAATTCTTCGCCGGTATCTTGCAGACCAACATCGAGCCGAACGAACTGCTGACCGAAATCCGCTTCAAAAGCCTGGCCGGGAAGAAAGCCAGCTACCAGAAGCTTGCCAACAAAGCCTCGCACTACTCGGTAGTGGGCGCGGCGGCAGTGGTTGGTGTAGATGGTGGCAAGATCAGCAATATTTCGGTGGCTTTCAGCGGATTGGCCGAAATGCCGATGCGCTTTGAAAACCTCGAAAAGTCCCTGGTCGGCCAGAGTCCCGACGACGCTACGATTGAAAGCGCCTGCAAAGGCTTTGCCGACAACGTAGACGCGCTCGAAGATTTGCATGGTTCGCAGGCTTACCGCCGCGCCATGGCGGAAGTTTTCGCCAAACGCGCTATCAAAGCGGCTCTCTCCACTAACTAAAACGGTGGATTAAAAGGCAAGTGACTGTAACAGGCGCTGCCTTTACGGATGAAGTAGCTAAAAAGAAGGTCTTTGCCTGACAAAGGGCAAAGACCTTCTTTATTATCTCTACTTAACTGGAAAAACCTCTGGCAAAGCTGTTCAGATTAGAGCAGGGGTTGGTGCAGGCGATAATAAGCATCTAGGAGCGACGACTTGTATGCCACGCCGAGTAGCAACGGTTGGGCAGCGGAAGTAATTACGGGTAAGCGCTCGCTCTGATGACCCAGAAAGACCTGCAAGGCTTCGGCTAACCCCTGGTTCTCCTTCAGCACCGGAAAATCCCGGTGCAGGAGGTCGGCGGCCTTTAAATTAGTGGTATCCCGCTCGTCAGCCAGGACTACCGTTACTTCCTGGGCGGGAACTACCCCGCAGAACCACCCGGCATCGTTCACAACATAGATGTATTTGACGGCATGTTCGCGCAGCATCTCCACAAGCTCATCAAAAGAGGCCGTCAGTGGTAAGACGGTTTCAGCCGGTTTGATCAAGTCCTTGACGGAGAGCTTCTGGAGCTTGCCACGGGTTTGTCGCTGGCGCCGGTGCTCCAGGGTTACGCTGTACATAACCCGGGTGTTGAAGGGTTGCCCGACGAAATAGGCCACGATACAGGTCAAAACCAGCGGTAACAGCGCCGGGGCACTCAAGGTCATCTCGAAGATCATCAGAATAGCCATAATCGGGGCACCCGTAGCGACGGCCAGAAAAGCGCCCATACCGGCGATGGCATAGGCAAAAGGGGCCGAAGCGTGCGGCCATACCGTTCCCACCCCCTGGCCGAAAAGGAAACCGCTGGCTGCGCCTACAAAGAGCATCGGGGTAAAGACACCGCCCACCGCGCCACTGCCCGCTGTAAAGGCGGTCGCCAGCACTTTGAAGATCAGCACGGAGAGTACAGCGGTCCAGGTCCAGGGGTTATTCAACAGGGAATTGACCACCTCGTAACCATTTCCCCAGACCTGCGGTACCCATACCGAGATGATGCCCACTCCGAGACCTCCTAGTCCCAGCCGCAGCGGTAGTGGCCATCCGGTATTGCGGAAGCGAGCTCTTGAAAAATCGAGTAGAAGCAAGAACTGCGGGGCGGCCAGACCGGCCAGAATCCCCAGACCGGCAAAGGCCAGCAATTCGACATCCGGAACAGCCGGGAAAAGCGGCATCTCGTAGGTAGGGTGGTAGCCGGGCAAGGCCCGCATGGTAATATTTGCCACGATGGAGGCTACCACCAGCGGGCCGAAACTGGCCATATCAATAGCACCTAGCACGATTTCTGCGATGAAGAAGGCCCCGGCGATAGGCGCGTTGTACGCCGAGGTAATGCCCGCCGCCGCGCCGCAGGCGACCAGCAGGCGCAGTCGGTCGGTATGGAAGTGGATTAGCCGCCCGGTAATCGAAGCGCACATGGCAGCGAGTTGTACCATCGAGCCTTCGCGCCCGATAGAACCGCCGGTGGCAATCGTAAAGAGTGAGGAAGAGCTGCGCAGAAGGGTGTGGCGCGCTGGAACACGCCCGTCGCCGAGGGCAATACTTTCCATGTAGTCGGAAGGAGCACCTTTGCCGTAGCGCCTGGCAAGCATCAGCAATCCCCCGGCAGCAAGCCCGCCTACGGCAGGATAGGTTATACGTAGATACCAGGGCAGGCTTTCGGCCAGCTCGACTACCGAGAGGTTTTTTCCTCCCAACAGCCGCTGAAGAATCTGAATTCCCTCTCTGAAGATCATCGTTGCCAGGGCTCCGGTCAGACCGGCGAAGACCGCCCAGAACAGCATGATATAACCTTCAGGCTGAGAGAATGAGTCTATTATCCTCCGGGGAGTAGCAGTAATCGAATACAGCAAGCGTTGTGCAGCGTGACTCATAATACCTCTACCGGGTAGCTTTTATTCTTTAGAGCCTGGCAATTTTTCCTGCTACTGCTTAGGCCGCTAATCGGGAAGCCAGGGCCCGGTCTGCCGCCGCTTTACCCATCATGATGCCTACTCACTTCAACCATTTCATTTTTCATACCAGCTCGGAAGGTAATTATACATATTATCTCTAAAAATCCAATAAATACTCCCTACTGAGTAGCCGGGTGACATTATTGTTACCCGGCTACTCAGTATTAGTTGCTTACAAATAAAACTTGGAAATTATAATTAACTCTTTTCAAACCCTTGAAGTTTTGAACTGGCACTGGCTGACAAAATTTCTTTTAGCCCTAAAAGGTAGTGTAGTTGAAAAGCAACCGGCAGGTAATCAGGTAAAGCTTTTTCTTCCTCTCTCCATTTCTAAATCTACAGCAGGCTCCAGCATTTCTCCCGCTTCTTTTCCCACTTCTTTTTTCACTGCTTTCAGGAAGAAAAAGGTATTTTCCAGACGTTGCTGCCAGGCCTGCCAGACCGCTTCGTTAAGAGGCCATTCCTGCTGGAAGCGGGTCAATTCTTCCTGATAGCTCTCTCTGATAATGTTCAAAGCCTCCATTAAATTCTCAACCTGTCCGTATTCAGCAGCGTTGGAAAAGAGATTTTCCAGCATCTTATAGCGCTCGGTTACGCCTACCGGTAACTCCAGCACCTGGCCCAGCTTGAAAAGTTCAAGCTTTGAGAGGTAAAAACCTGCCTCTACCGGTGTCAACAGAAAGCGAATTAGCTGCTTCAGGCTGGCGGGTAGAGACTCTTCCAAGCCAGAAGCAGCAGAAGGGCCGGGTGAGGCCTCCCATTGAGAAGGTGTTTCACCCGGCGCAGGGGTGGGCAGATTGCTGAGATACTCAAAATCCTGGCAGGCGAAGGATAGGCATTGCTCTGCCACCGCCCCATAAAAGCCGGAGGTGCCGGAGCGTTTCAAGGCTACCGCAAAGACCGGGAGCCAGGACAGTAAAAATTCAGTCAGGAAGGTCTGCTCGACTGAGGCCAGAAACTCTGCCCGGGCCGGGTTATTTTTTCGCCAGCTTTCGGACTCTTCTTCACCAAGAAACGCCAGAAAAGAGAGTTCCACCGCGAGGTGGTCGGGCAGCAAATTGCCGCCCCCGGTCCCAAAGGTCGAATGATCAAAACCATAAAGGGTGTAAAACCGGCGCACCCGGTCGGTTTCCTCGGTGTTAAGCAGCATTTCTCGCCCGGTGTATATCGAGGCGTAGGGGTAGACGTTCAGCAAAAGCAGCCGCGAGTATTCCACGTTCAGGCTGTGCAACCAGCCTGCCTGCTCTTCCGCCCCTGGCAGCTTTACGCCAGGTAAGAAATCTGGATTTTCTCGCAGGAAAGCCAGCAGCGGCTCATCCACCTCGCGAGTAAAAAAGCGAGCTAGCAGGCGGTAGCCGCCCGCCCGGGCGGCGGCCACTTCGGCCTGCTGGTCCTGATTTTCAACTTCCCGGTTTAACCCGGGCTGTTCTTTTTCGCCGCTAAGAGGGCCTGACACTAGCGCTCTCCTTTCTCAGGCTGAGACTTGCCGGGCAGCTTGAAGGCTTCCGGGGCAGGCTTGTAAGGCCTGAGCATCCACATCGGACGGCGCAAACCACTCGGGTGGTTGGCGGGACGCGCCAGGGTCAGCCAGTTTTTGTAAACTTCGTGCGATTTAGCTGTATCCACGTAGACATCACCGTAGCGGTCATTCGGCGCGGCTTTCTCCAGCACCACCTTCTGATGCCAGCTATGCGAACCGCTCACCGGGTCAGGATGTACCGGGAAGGTCAGGTTCTGGTGTACACCCGCGTCGGTCCACCAAATGCGCTCGCTGTCCGGGTCGCTGCTCTTAAATGGCTCTACTCCCTTAAGCTGGCGCAATTTCCACTGTGCTCCACTCACCTTACCAGCCGGGGATTGCTGTAGATCAACCAGTCCGCTGGCCCAGCGATCGGTACCGCCCTGTTCAGTGACGCGCCAGCGGCCCATATGGTGCGAACAGGCCACTACACCCGGCGCGATGCCGTTAGTCACCCAGACCTTGTTGACATAATATCCAATCTCGGTATTCACCCGCACCAGGTCGCCGGTAGTCACACCCAGTCTTTCGGCGTCACCGGGATTGATCCAGACGGGGTTGGAGTGGGAAATTTCGTTCAGCCACTTGGAGTTACCGCTCCGGGTATGGATCAGGGTTGGTATTCGGAAAGTCGGCACAAGGGTAAACTCGTTGGCGGCATGATCCATGCTGTGCCAGTCTACATGGCTGCGAGCGAAGGTCGGCAGGGCGAACTCGGGCCACCCCCATTCTTTAAGCGTACTGGAGAAGAATTCCAGCCGCCCGCTGGGAGTGGGGAAACCGGCGTAAGCAGTCCCATCTACCATCACGCCGATAGCCGCGCCGTGTTCTCCGGCGGGTTGGGCCGGTTTAGGCGTAATATCGGTGCTGTGAGGCCGGGCTTTCTTGCTCCAGATCACGCCAAGCTCGTCAACGTAAGCGCCTTCCAGTTCGTCCGGGGCTAACTTTCGCTCGTAAGGCTGGAGAATATCGCGCTTGATTTCGAACGAGCCATACTTGCGCATATACTCCAGCGGCGAGAGGCCCTGCTGGCGAGCCGCTTCGGGCAGGCCCGGCACGCTATTCTCAAAGATGTAGCGGTAGTACTCGTCCATGGTCACTTTCTGGCCGGGCCGGTAAGGTGACTCGTAGTACTTGCGAATCCCCAGGCTGCCGTCCGGGTCAATCCGCCAGCTTAGCTCGATCCAGAACTCGTCCTCTTCCCAGACTTCGCCGGGATTGGCCTGCCGGGTGTCCTCGACCTTCTGGCCCAGTTTCTCCATGGCTACCCGCAAAACGGGCTGGCGGAAAGCAATCCACTGGGCCGAGTGCGTCTCGTAGGAATGAGTATCGTGGCGTTCGCTTCCGACGCCCATTGGCAGCACATAGTCGGCCAACCAGGCAGTTTCGTTCCAGGTCGGGGTAAGCGCGGCATGGCACTCCATCAATTTTTCGTCTTTTAGCACCTCTATCCAGCTAAAGCCGTCCGGATTAGTCCAGACCGGGTTGTAGACGCGGGTGAAGTACATGGCAAGCTTACCCCGGCCTTCCTTGAGGAAGTGCGGCAGCAGGAAGCTCAGCTCGTGATAAGTCAGGGGATATTCGCGCGGCCAGGTCAGCTCGTTCCAGACTTTCTGTTTGGGCGGTTCGATAAAGGGCGCTGGTACAAACTTGTTCCAGACGTTAGCGCTGGTTCCGCCCGGCGTACCAATCGAACCGGTCAGGACGTTCAGGAAGAAGAGCGCTCGCGGTACAAGCCAGCCGTTCAGGTTGCCTACTGCCGCCGCTCGCCAGTTATGGGTCGAGAAAGCCGTTCCAGCCCGCGCAATCTCATGCGCAACCTGCCGGATCATTTCAGCCGAAACGCCGCTTTCGTACTCGGCAAATTCGGGGGTGTACTGGGCGTAGAGTTGCTTGAGAATTTTGACGAACGCCTCGAAGGTTGGCGCTACTTCAGGATGTTCCACTTTAAGGAACTGTTCCCAGTTCAACCACTGCTTCACAAAATTGCGGTTAAAGAGATCCTCCTGAATCAGGATATTGGCTATCGCCAGCAGCACCGCAGCCTCGCTGCCGGGCCGAGTGGGCATCCAGTAATCGGCCATGGAAGCGGTATTAGAAAGGCGCGGGTCCATCACAGCGATTTTCGCCCCGGCCATTTTACCTTCCATAATGCGCTGGGCGTGAGGGTTAAAGTAGTGACCACTTTCCAGGTGGGCGCTGATCAACAGGATGAAACGCGCATTGGCATGGTCGGGTGAAGGCCGGTCGTAGCCCATCCACATGGCGTAGCCGAAACGGCCACCCGAGGAGCAGATGTTGGTGTGCGAGTTATGCCCGTCAATGCCCCAGCTTTGCAGGACTCTTTCCATGTAGCCGTCTTCGCCGGGTCGGCCCACGTGGTACATTACCTCGGTCTTGCGGTCTTCCACCAGGGCTTTGCGGATACGGGCGGCGATATCATCGAGCGCTTCATCCCATTTCACACGTTCCCACTGGCCCGAGCCGCGCGGACCGACCCTTTTTAAGGGATAGAGAATGCGTTCAGGGTCGTAGACCTGGTTAATAGTGGCCGGACCTTTTGCGCAGTTGCGGCCACGCGAACCGGGATGAGCCGGGTTACCCTCGAACTTGCGCACCTGGAGGGTTTCTTTATCTATATAAGCCAGCAGGCCGCAGGCGCTTTCGCAGTTAAAGCAGGTAGTTGGTACCAGCATATAGCGGCGCGGCACTTTTTTAGGCCACAGCTTGGCATCGTATTCAACCCAGTCGTCCCATTTGTCCGCCGGTGGGTACTGGGCCAGTTCGCCGTTAGGGCCGCGCTGGGGCGGGAGGGTTACAGGCCCTTCTTGCGGCAGAGTGGCCGGTTTATCCGTAGCCGGTCTGGTCTGGGGGGCAGGCGGGGCTTCAACTGAACCGCTAACGCTTGCCATAAAAGCGCGGCCAAACTTGAGAAAATCTTCAAAAGAGCGGCGTTTAGGAGCATCAATGCTCATAGTTAGTCTCCACTTTCCTTAATTTTGTCCGATTCAAGCTAAAAGGCTTATATCATAGGCCATGCCGGCCCGGCCCTTTAGCTTAAAGGCACTTCCTGCCCCGCGATAATCCAGATTCTTTCGTAAATAAGCAGTCCGGCCACAGCCAGCAAAGCACCCAGCGCCGCCGGAAGGGCGGAAGTACTCAACAGCAAGCTGGTGATGAGCAATCCCAGCGGAATTAAGGCTCCTACCAGTATGAAGCCCCACCAGAAGGTCTGGCTCAGGCGACCGGAGCGCAGCACATGCGCGGCCCGCGTAGCATGGTTGTTGACATGCGGTACGAACAATTCACTCAGCACCACCGTCAGGTTCGCTACTATGGCTGCCAGCAGCGTCCAGACCAGTAAGCCCAGGGCGGTAGAGTTAGTGCCGGTAATAAAACCCAGGATCAACAGCACCCCGGAGCCGCCAAGGGTGGCCTGGATTAAGAGATGGGGAGCCAGTAAAGGGCTTTGCCAGAAGTCGCGGCCTTTGGCCTGTCCGAAAAGGAACGCACTATAGCCCGCCGCCATGATAGCCAGTATCACGCCCGGCCAGAGTAAGATTGATTCCAACCCGGTCCAGCCCAGCAATCTTTCCAGCAGCCAGAGGCCCATGACAGCGCTGTAGGCCATCAGGATATAGGCCCCCAGGACCAGCCAGCTTGTCCAGTTCGAGCGCAGTAAAATGTAGTGGAAGCGCTCGGGATGGCGCAGGTCCAGCACCAGCAGGGCGGTAGTCAGGGCGATAAATACCAGGCCTACCACCGGGGCCAGCCAGTTAAAGAGCAGGGTGTCGGAAGCCAGCCCGAAGCCGAGCGCCAGGGCCAGGATCATAAAGGCTCCCGCTCCTATCGACTTGGTCCAGAGGTAGAGCGCTACCAGGAAGCCCCAGGGCCTCTCATGGCTAATATTGTAGTTGACCTGGGCATCCGTGCCGCTCGACAGCAAACCTGCCGCCACGCTGAGATGGGGCGAAGGGGCAGCGGACGGTACGGATGCCGCCCGAACCTGGCCCGTAGTTGTTTTAACTTCGGCCAGCGGTATCAGGGTGCGGCCTTTGGGCGGTGGCATGGTCGGATAATCATATTCTCCGCCGCCGTCAGCGGAACCCGCGCCTGCCGGAGCCTCGACGGTGGTAGTGAGCATTTCAGCAAAGTTCAAGGGGCGATAAGCCGGGGCTACCGGGACCGGCGGAGTTTCGCGCCCGTGCAGGTGCGTGTTAGGCTGGCTCCACATATAGCCGATAGATGAAGCGGTCGCTTCCGGGTTCACGGCAGTCTGATCCGCACCGATATAGAAAAGCTGTGGTTTGGTTCCTTTTTCCGGTTTGCGCACCTGGACATTCTCGCGGCCTATCAGTTGCGCAATCTTGCTGGTAGGATCTTCGAGGTCGCCCGATATAATAGCTTGCTCGGGACAGACCACCACACAGGCCGGTTGCAGCCCGGCTTCTACCCGGTGAGCGCAGTAATTACACTTGGCCGCCGTATCGGTCGCCGGGTCAATGTAAAGCGCCTCGTACGGGCAGGCTTCCATACACGACTTGCAGCCGATACAGCTATCGCGGTTAAAATCTACGATGCCGTCCGGGCGCTTATAAAGGGCTTTAGTAGGGCAGATTTTGACGCAGGGAGCGTTTTCACAGTGATTACAGCGCTCGACCAGAAAGTGGCGGCGTGTGTTCGGAAAACTGCCTTTCTCTACCGATTTAACCCAGGTGCGAAAGACTCCGAGGGGCACCTGGTGCTCGCTCTTGCAGGCTGTGGTGCAGGCGTGGCAGCCGATACATTTGCGCTGGTCTATTACAAAGCCATATCGCATTACTAGTTCCTGACCCCTTTCTAAATAAGCAGTTGTTTCAGAAAGTTACGCTCACGGTCTCAAAAGCCGGCTGTTCAGGCTAAAGGGGTGAGAATTGCGCCGGTCTCTTTGACGCTTTCAAGACCGTTTGCCAGGTTGCGGCCGGTAATACCCTGCTCTTCAAGGTAGGAAGCCGCAATGCTGGAGCGCTGTCCGTTGTTGCAAATTAGTACCAGGAAATCCGTCTGCCCGGCAAGCTTCCTTAACTTCTCCAGACTCTCAGGCCTGTTAACGCTGCGGAGCGGAAGATTAAGGGCGCCTTCCAGGGTGCCGCTTTCAAACTCGTTTGTTTCGCGCACGTCTACTACCGGGCGGTTGCGCAGGTCATCCGTCTCTACCTGCCGGGCTTTTTCCAGCTTGAAGCCGGAATCCGCCGCTAAAGCTTCGCCGGTTAATACATATCCCTTAACATTGGTTCTACCAACCCCCGCCAGCAGCTTAACCGCTTCGTTAGCGTCTTCCTCATCATCAGTTACCAGGATCAAGTCAGTGGTTGGCGGGATGAAGTTGATAACATTGGGGCCAAACTGGTTGCTGAACACCGGCACGTTGAGCGAAGGCGTAACGTGTTTTTGCCAGTACTGCTCCGGTTCACGAGTATCTACCAGCTTGCAGCCCTGCCCGTTGATTAGTTCCAACGCCTGAGTAGGGCTTAGTTGCTTGGGTACAACCTGGCTGATTGGGGCTCCCTGGCGGTTAATGCCGATAATGCGCTCGAAGTCGGCCGGTTTCGGTGGTAAATCATCCATCAGGTAATGCACAAACTTGTCCTGGTCTTCAATTTGGAGGGCCGGGTTGCTGCGAAGTTCTACTTCCAGGGTAGAACTATGCGCGGTACTGAGATTACGCCCGCAGAGCGAACCGGCGAGGTGAGCCGGGAAGATTTGAGAGGTGGTTGGTAGAACCGGGAGAATTTGATGCAGGCTCTGGTAAAGCTGTACCGCTCCTTCCGTTCCGGCCAGATCCGGGCGGCCCACATCTCCTACGAAAATAGTATCGCCGGTCAGCAAATACGGAGGAAGATCCGGCTGTTCAAGATCGGTTACTTTCAACATGATCGACTCGGGAGTATGGCCGGGAGTATTCATTATTGCAACCCTGACTTTCCCGATAGAAATTACCTGGCCGTCTTCTACTTTCTGGTATGCATAACCGGCCCGGGAGGCGCTGTGCAATAAGATATTCGCCCCGGTGCGCTCCGCCAGTCTGCGATTGCCGGAGACGTGATCGGCGTGGACGTGAGTATCAATAATATAAGTGATCTTCAACCCTTCTTTTTTAGCGACCCTCAGATAAGGTTCCACATCCCACTGCGGGTCGACTACCAAACATTCACCATCCGAACCTATCATGTACGAAGCGCAGCCCATATCTGCAATTCTGAACTGTCTGAAATACATACTCCTGCTCCTTACTTTGCTTCCCCGGTCTCTTAACTTTTTGCCTGATTTGAAAGTTGAGTTTTTAATAACCGTACCGGTATGTGGAATAACCGGTACTTTAGAGGCGACCAATTGAACAGTACGCAAATAGAAAAGTAAATTTTAGAACGCATAAAAGATCTAAAATTTATTTCTTATATTCGCATCTACTAATATAGTGACAGAATTCTAACAAGCTGTCAATAGATAAAAGAAAATTAGAATATATTTAAGGAAAGTTTAATCCTAACCCCATGATTCCTCAAGATTGATTGGAGTAACCTGTTTCCAGTGATTTGTATGCCATTACGGCATCAAAAGGGGTGTTAGCATACTACACCAGTGCCTTCCTGGGAGATGTTTATTCACATTCGAATGAGGGTGTTTTTAATTGACAAAAGTAAAATTGATTGGTACATTAATTACAACGAATATTCATAATTGCGCATATTCTTTTTACGGCATAGAGCTATTCTGACCTAAACTGCTTTCTCTTATCTAACCCCCTGGTTGGAAGGTCAACAGTGAATCAAGGAGGATGAAATGAGCCAGACAGTAGACCCCGAGAAACTGGATGAAATGTTACAACAAAAAATTGATGAGATGGTGGAGAAAAAAGTAGCCCAGGTTTTAGAGGAGCGCCTGGCTGCCCTGCAACCACCCAAAAAGAAGCAGGCTCGTAAAGTTGCCATCATTGCTTCCAAAGGGACACTGGATATGGCTTACCCTCCTTTAATCCTGGCTACCGCCGCCGCTGCTATGGGTGCCCAGGTAGAGGTTTTCTTTACCTTCTACGGCCTGGAAATATTGCGCAGGGATAGGAATGCCTCATTGAAAGTAGCGCCAATCGGCAATCCGGCTATGCCCGTACCTGTGCCGAATATTGTTGGTATGTTACCGGGGATGACGCCGGCAGCCACTAAAATGATGCAGGGTATGTTTAGCAAACACAAAGTCCAGACTATTCCAGAGCTTTTGCAGGAAGCGGTTGATTTGGATGTGAAGCTGATTGGCTGCCAGATGACTATGGACGTTATGGGCGTCAAAAAAGAGGATTTTATCGAAGGTGTGGAAATCGGAGGGGCGGCTACCTTCTTGAAGTTCGCCTTCGATGCCAATGTCACCCTCTTCATTTAGAAGAAAACTACTGTTCCAAAGGTAGAGCACTAAGGTAAAGCAAAAGGAGTATTTTAAAGATGTCGCTTGAATTTAACGTAGATCAGACGCTGGACGCGCGCGGCAAAAGCTGCCCTGGCCCGGTTATCGCCCTGCGTAAAGCCATGAAAACCCTCGACAACGACCAGGTTATTAAAGTACTGGCCACCGACCCTGGCTCACAGGCGGATTTTAAGGCCTGGTGCGAGGAGACCGGAAATGAGCTTTTGCAGGCCGAAGCAGCTAATGGCGTATTTACTTACTATATTCGAAAAGTAGAGGAATAAGACCTATAGTTCACCCGGCTGGGACTGTCCACCTGGGCAGTCCCAGCCGTAGCTTCTGGCATAGCTAGTCGTTCAAGTGCCGGGCGGAATTCAGCAACTGGCTGTTCTGAGCAAGCTGTTCCATTAGAATCTGGCGAGTAATTTTACAGGCCTCGGTTATCAGGGGGTAGGCCAGAGAATAATAGATGGTGGTGGCCTGGCGCCGGGTAGCGACTAACCCGGCCTGGCGCATCACAGCCAGATGCTGCGAAACATTGGCCTGCCGTAACTCGGTTAAATCTACCAGTTCACCGACCGTACGTTCTCCATCTTTGAGGGCTTCCAGTATTTCCAGCCGAACAGGATCGGCCAGGGTTCGGCAAATTTCTGCCTGCATTTTATAAATTTCTTTATTTATTTCAGGCCGGGCGTCCGGAATTATTTCAGATTCGATACTCATTTTAAATATCCTGTTTACTATCCGCTTAAACTACAAAACCACCTAACATTCATTCATTCGAATATTGTGCCACATTATAACACTCTTTTGGCCAGTTTTACAACTGTTTCTTCAAATAGAAGGTTCAAAAAATTTGAGGTTTTTCGAGTTTATGAATTCTGCTCTAAAAATGGTAGGTGAAAATAAAGAAAATTCTAATGCGCAAATACTGGAAAACTTCATACTTCCACGTTATAATATTCTTATATGCGAATATAATTATCTTGCCTTGTTGATATCTGCTTTTTACGGCAATTTTGTTTACGACCTCTAAGGCTCAAGACCGCTGTTTATAGTTTATGGTGTGGAAAGGTGCTTAGGGATTATGGATACTCTTCTACAGTTGGTGACTTTACTTGTGATAGGGATGGCTACCGGAGGATTATCCGGCCTGTTCGGAGTGGGTGGGGGTTTTATTCTGGTGCCTTTACTGACCCTGACCGGCATTCCAATAAAGTCCGCAATTGCCCTTAGCCTGGCATACATTATTGGCACAGGCCTGATGGGTGTCTTCCGGCACTTCAGGCAGCAAACAGTTGACCCTATCCTGGCCCTCTCCCTTTCCATCAGCGCCATTTTTACCGCTCAAATAGGCGTGCAAATTACGGTACACCTGCCGAGCAACCTTTTGAAATTGCTTTTTGGTCTGTTGACTATCAGCATGGCAATAATCTATTCACTCTGGAAGCCTTCAGCGCCTTTGCCTGCCCCGGCAGAACCTGTGCGGTCGGAAGAACAAGCAACGCGGCGCAACTTCTGGGAAATTATGCAGAGGGTTGTGAGTAAAAAAATAGCCGGGCAGGAATATCACTACAGGTTCAATTTATTGGGCGGAGTAGCCATAGGCGCCGTTGTTGGGCTTATCTCAGGTATGTTCGGCGTGGGTGGTGGCTTTTTGATGGTTCCCATGATGGTAATGCTTTTGAAGATACCGATGAAAATTGCGGTAGGCACCTCGCTGCTGTCGGTGATCGCCCCGGCCCTCTCAGCCAGTTTCGGACTCTGGATGGCCGGCAGGCTTGAACTGGGGCTACTACCCGCCCTGTTGCTGGGTGGCCTGATTGGCGTGCAGATTGGGGTCAAGTTGATGCTGCATACCCGTGAACACATCCTGAAGTTGTCCTTTAATGGCCTGCTGTTGACAGTAAGTGGCTACATGCTGTTGCTAGGACTGGAGCTAATCTAGGCTTAAGAGCTACCGGTTAGCACTAAATAAAAAGGTTATCTAAAACATATAGCTCTCTAAAAGTTCATCTAAAGGAAATGATAATATGAACTATGATGCGCTGGTAATCGCAGCTCATTCAGACGATGCTGAAACCCAGATGGGTGGAACTATCGCCCGGCTAACTCAACAGGGTAAACAAGTTTTACTAGTTGATCTTTGCGATGGCGAGCCGACGGACTATGGTGAAACGGGTGTACGCGCCGAGCAAGCTTTGAGGGCCGCCAGAATATTGGGGGCTGACAGGTTTACCTTATCCGGCCAGGATCGCCTGGTTGTAGATACCATTCCCTTACGGTTGGAGCTTGCCCGCCTGATACGCCTGCACCAACCGCGCTGGGTCTTTGGTACGGCTCAGGCGAAGGTGCATCCCGACCACGTGGCGGTAGAACCTCTGGTGACGGCGGCGGTTTTCTACTCTCGCCTGCAAAACTGGGATAGAGTACCGGGAGGTGAGGTTCTGCAAAACACTCAACCCTGGGAGGTGGAACGGCTCTTTTTACCGCACTGCAAGATGGAACCGGCCTGGGGCAAAGATTTTGATTTTGCGATAGATGTCAGCCAGACCTACCATCTCAAGAAAAAAGCCCTGGCCGAATACCGCTCGGTCTTCAAAGTTGCCGAGGGCGACCGCCTACTGGAACTTTACGAGGCCGAAGACATGTATACCGGGCGGATTTTTGGCGTAGCCTATGCCGAAATTTTCAGGACGCACAGCCCGCTGCTGCTCGATGGCTTTGAAGCGATCAGGCCCGGTATTCACGCCTGAGCCTCTTTCCACTCTTTTACACCTTGATAAAGGCGCGTTGGTTTCCCTTAACCAATGCGCCTTTATTCACATACTCACCTTATTGGTAATCGCCTGGCCTTACCTGCTTACTGCAAATCCAGGCCGCTTCTGACCGCCTCTACTACAACCTGCCACTCTGCTGAATGAGGATCAACTACCTCGAAATGACCTGCGCCGGGTAGCGGAAGCAAGTAGACCTTATCACCCAGTGCGCTGGCTTTCTGCGCGTAGCTTTCGCTAAGAACGAAGGGCACGTTTTCATCTTCGGTGCCGTGTACCAGCCATTGTGGAATGCTCAGCGGCAGTAACTCAGCCGGGGAAGCCTCTCTGTAACGCTCCGGGAATCTTTCCGGCGAACCACCCAGAAACTCCTCCGCCACGTTATTACTGAGTTTCAGTTGCCAGCACAGTTGCAAATCGGTCACGCCGGCCTGTGATACCGCTCCTTTTAACCGGAGAGGTTCAGGCGAGTAAAGCAGGTTATTGGGCGAGAGCCGCTGCCGGGCGGCGAGCCAGAGCGCCAGGTGCCCACCGGCGGAATGACCCAGAGAGACTACTCGCTTGAGATCGAGATTGTAACCTTCGGCAATTTCTCTCAGAAAATCGGCCGCTTGCCCCACATCCTGCAAAGTACCGGGCCAGCCTCCTCCTTCATCTCCAATACGGCGATACTCGATATTCCAGGTGGCGATGCCTCTTTTAGCCAGGTCTTCGCAGAGATGACCCATATATTCGAGATTGTAACGAGCGCGCCAGAAGCCGCCGTGAATAGATATTACCACCGGGAAAGGTCCGTCACCGGCAGGCAAGCGCAAATCGCCAAAGTGGTGAAGGCCGGAACCATAGCGAAGCCTCTCATGAGGTTTTGGCGGGTTCTCCTCAAACATCCACATACTCATTTCTAACTCCTCCTGGCATTTATTAGAAGATCTTGCAAAGACCAAATTTCCTGTGTATCCTGTTAACTTAACAGCTTACGCTGGTTATGTTTGTTGTCAGCTTGACTTATAGACGGGCAACATAGATAATAAGCGTAGCGTCAAATTCAGCATAAACGCCTATTCAGGCATGTCCACAATAACTTCGCCTGCCGTTGGTAAATTCGTCTTCTTAACGGAAAACCATTCAGGTCCAGGCGTTTTGTTTGTTAAATTGCCTGTAACGAACAAACTCAAGCTAATTACTGGCAGCTCAATATACAGTAAGACAAATCTTAGAAGCAAAAGACCTGCGTGCAGAGGGAGCATTCGCGTTGACTAAACCGCTTGTCGCAATCGTAGGCCGGCCAAATGTCGGCAAATCAACTTTTTTTAATCGTGTTATCGGCGAGAAACTGGCAATTGTGGAGGATTTGCCGGGTACAACTCGTGACCGCCTCTATGGCGATGGCGAGTGGAATGGCAGACACTTTACCCTGATTGATACCGGGGGTCTGGAGTTTGAAACCACTGAAAATTCGGTGGAAGAAGAAAATCCTACCGATGAAATAGCTCGCCAGACTCGTCACCAGGCTACGGCCGCTATTGATGAAGCCGATGTGATTGTTTTTATGGTAGATGCCAAGACCGGCATTACAGCCGCAGACCGCGAGATTGCCGAAATTCTGCGCAAGACCAATAAACCCGTCATCCTGGCGGCTAACCGGGCCGATAGCGAAGAGCGCCGTCTCAACGCGGTCGAGTTTTACGAGCTTGGCTTGAGCGATCCTATTCCGGTTTCTTCCTATCACGGCACTAATACCGGTGATTTGCTGGATAAAATTGCCGAGAATTTGCCCGAACAGCCTGAAGAAGAAGAAGATACCTCCGTTCGCATCGCCATTATTGGCCGCCCGAACGTGGGTAAAAGCCGCTTGCTCAATGCTATTCTCGGCCAGGAACGCGTGATAGTCTCCGATGTACCCGGTACAACTCGCGATGCTATAGACACTGAAATCAAGGTGGGCGAGCGCGAAGTGACTTTGATTGATACCGCCGGTATCCGGCGGCGCGGCCATATTGACCAGGGCATCGAGAAGTACAGCGTGATGCGCACCCTGCGTGCGATCAACCGCTCCCAGGTCGTTTTGCTGGTAGTAGACTCTTCCGAAGGAATTACCGCTCAGGATACCCATATTGCCGGTTATGCGCTTGACCAGGCGAAGGGCGTGGTAATGGTGGTCAACAAATGGGATAAGGTCGAAAAAGACACTCATACTATGGATCAGTACACCACTAAAATTCGCCAGGAATTTGACTTTATGCCCTGGATGCCGTTAGTCTTTACATCAGCCAAATTTGGACAGCGGGTTAATAAGGTGCTGGACCTGGCCCTGCACGTGGCAGACGAGCGCCGCAAGCGAGTTGCTACCTCGGTCTTGAACAGAATAGTACGCGAGGCGGTAGCGGAACACTCGCCGCCGACCAAACCTGGCAAGTGGCTGAAGATTTTGTATGCTACCCAGGCAGATATAAACCCACCGACCTTTATCTTCTCGGTTAACGATGCCAAAGCGGTTCACTTTTCTTATGAACGTTATCTGGAGAACAAGCTGCGTGCAGCTTTTGGTTTCGAGGGAACGCCCATTAGAATGTTCTTCCGTGGCCGCGAGAACGAGGATAAGTAAGCAGGCGGAGGGAGCATTATTTTTCTGGAAGCTGAAGCAATCGCCAGGGTAAGTCCTTTCCGGCTATCCCTCATGGTTTTATCCCGCTTCAATCCTCTGAGGAGAATGTAAATGAACTGGCTGGCTCTGGCTATATTTGTATTAGTAGCATATCTGGTGAGCGCCTTTCCCAGCGGGGTAGTCTGGGGACGCCTGCTGAAAGGCATTGATATACGCTCTTATGGTAGCGGCAAGACCGGCGCTACCAATTCCCTGCGAACATTAGGGTGGCAGGTATCTCTGCTGGTCTTCGCGAGCGACATGGGCAAAGGAGCTTTATCGGTAGGATTACCCCTGTTGCTCGGCAGCCTTTTCTTTAAGGAACATGGGCAGGATAATACTCCCTGGGCTGTAATGGCCTGCGGCATGGCCTCTGTAATCGGGCATAATCATTCAGTCTATATCGGGTTCAAAGGCGGGCGTGGCGTAGCGGCGGGTATCGGGCAGGTGCTGGTAGTTTCACCTCTAACTATACTCATGGTTGGGCTAGTGGATATCTGGGTAATTGTGTTCACCCGTTATATTTCGCTGGCTTCCCTGGTTGGCTGTGTACTGGTCAATATTTTTCTGGTCGCCAATATCTGGCTAACCAACCTTGACCCGCGCTATTTGGTCTGGGGCGGGCTTGTGACGGGCTATGTTTTTATCTCGCACCGCGATAATATCGAGCGCTTAATGAACGGGACGGAGCGCAAACTGGGCGAGAAAGCCAAACCGGTTACATCTGCCGAACCCAAAGGCAGAGTCACAGGCGCCGCTAAAAGGCCGGAAAACCTGGGCAGCAAACACTAACTCTTGTTCTTAAAAGGTAATTGTTACTGCAATCTTATGGAAATAATTTACGGGCGAAATGCCGTAAGTGAAGCATTGAAAAGCCAGAGGCCGGGCGCGAAAGTGACCCGGCTTCTTATCGCTGAAGGGGTCCAGGAAAAATCAGGCGGGCCGGTAGACAGCATTCAACAGCTTGCAACCAGCCATAAACCACCGGTACCGGTCAAACGCCTGCCGCGTCAGGAACTTGATCGCCTGACTCAGAATGCCAATCACCAGGGCGTGGCGGCGGAAGTACCACCCTATGCTTATGTTGATTTTGACCAGATGCTAAAAGACAGCCGCGCTACCCCGGAGGCTCTTTTCCTGGTGCTGGACTCGATTCAAGATCCTCAGAACCTTGGGACCCTTTTTCGCTCAGCCGAAGCGGTAGGAGTTACGGGCGTAATCCTGCCGGAGCGGCGGGCTGCCGGGATTACCCCGGCAGTGCGCAACGCCAGCAGTGGCGCAGTGGAGCATTTACAAATTGCCCAGGTCGTCAACTTGCCGCGCGCCCTTGAGCAGTTGAAAGAGAATGATATCTGGGTAGCCGGGCTGGAAGATGAACCTAAAGCGGTTCCATACGACCAGGCTGCGCTTAATGGCAGGCTGGCTATCGTGGTGGGAAGCGAAGGACCGGGCCTGGGGCGGCTGGTGCGGGAGAAATGTGATTTCTTTATTATCTTGCCCATGCTGGGCAAGATTGCCTCGCTGAACGCCGCGGTCGCCGGTTCTATCGCTCTCTATGAAGCCTTGCGCCAGCGTAGAACGGCAGCAAAAAAGTGAAAGTTTGGTAGCAGAAAGGAAATCAATCTTGCCTGAACCCACTCCTGAATTTCGAGAGCGGCTCAAAACAGCCTGGGAGAGTATTGAGGTCGGGCAAATTTACACTTTCCGCCGGACTTTCACCGAAGGCGACGTTACCATGTTCGTGGGCATCACCGGCGATTACAATCCTTACCATACTGACGAGGCTTTTGCGGGCGAAAGCTGGTTCGGACGCCGCATCATTCCCGGTCTGCTTACTGCCAGCATGATGACGCATATCGGAGGTATGCTCGGTTTCCTGGCGCGTGAGATGCATTTTCAATTTGTATTACCTGTCTACATCGGCGATACTATCACCTGCACCGTCACTATTCTAGAAAAAGACGCCGAAAAGAGGCTCTTTTTTGCCGAAGGCAGTTTTGTCAACCAGCAGGGTGAAGAAGTCTTGAAAGCCACTTTTAACGGGTTTCCTGCCCAGGTACGCCTGGCAAAATAAGTATAAAATAACATGACCGGTTCTGCTGACACTAAACGAAGCCGCATCCTGGTAATGGGCGCCACTGGCTATACTGGGCGGCAGGTCGTGACTGAATTACAAAGGCTTGGACTTCCCTGTGCCCTTGCCGGACGGGACCGGGCAAGATTAACCTCGCTCAAAACTGAGCTAAAACTGCCTGAAGATACTCCTTTAACTGTCGCCGACCCAACCCAACCGGCGAGTCTTTCTGCTCTTTTCACTTCAGAAATTGGCGTAATAATCAATTGCGCCGGGCCCTTCACCACATTGGGAGAGGCTGTGGTGCGTGCCTCAATTGAAGCCAGCGTTCCCTACCTGGATATTACCGGCGAACAGGGCTATATTGCCCGCATTATTGATAAATACGATAACCCGGCACAGCAGAAAGGTTGCGCAGTAGTTCCGGCCTGCGGCTTTGAATATGCCATGACCAACTGGGCTTCGGCTCTGGCGGCGGAGGACCTGGGAGAAATCGCTGAGTTATGGACCGCTACAGCAGTGCGCGACCTTAAAACCAGTCGCGGCACTCAGCTTTCGGCCCTGGCAGCCATCTCCCAGCCCGGTTACGGCTGGCAGAGCGGGAGGCGCGTACCTAAAATTGCCGCTTCCAGCGCTCGCCAGGTTGACTTCCCGGCTCCCTTCGGCAAAAAGAATACAATCTGGGTTCCCTTTGGCGAAATGCTAACCATTCCTCGTTATATAGCGGTAGAAAATTTGCAGAGCTTTATGGCAACACCGGGCTTTTCAGGCCGAATCCTGAGGATTATTTCACCTCTGTTGCCTGCTCTAAGCCAGATAGGCGGTGTTGTGTTGAAACCGCTAATGCGCGGCCCCCAGGCGGAATATTCTGAGAAATCGCGCTGGGCGGTGCTGGCGGAAGCACGTAATAAACAAGGGCAGGTCAAACGAGTTACCTTGCAGGGGCAGAATGTCTACGGCCTGACCGTCGTACTGATTGTGTGGTGCGCTCAACAAATGCTGGCAACCAATTTTAGTGGTAAAGGGGTGCTAGGCCCGGCGCAGGCTTTTGACCCGCATGCAGCTTTGGACTATTTAAAGGACTTTGGCCTCACAACCTTTGTTAAATCCTTGGAAGAATGAGAAAGGTGTCTAAGGCTTGAACGAGAGCGTTCTAAGCTATCTGGCTGAAAATGAGCGTATGCTCTGGCAACAATACGAGTGGCAAATTGCGCATGGTCAGCGTAAAACGCTTGCGCCACACACGCTTTCTAAATTAATAGCAGCTTTGAGAGAGTATCCTGCTGAACAGCTCAAACAATGGGTAATGGCTTATTGCGAACAGATTTTTGCGCCCAAAGCCGGTATACCTAATCTTACCGTTCCCTTGCCTCTCTTTGCTGAAATAATTGTACCAGAACTTAAAAAGGGATTTGACAACGGCGAGGCGAGGTCCACCCTGTGGATTGCAGTTAACTTTTCACATATCCGTGAAGCTACAAAAATAGAGCCTGCTATTCGGCAACACTTAAATTTAGATAAACTGGATTTTGATGATTTATATGATATGGCACTAAACCGCGACCCTGATGATAAGCTTATCCGGCAAGCTTTAATTCATTATTATTTGTATAGTTTTGATAATTGTCTTCATGAGATTCCTCAGGGAGTTTTAGCTACTGATTGGTTTTGCAACCATATCCAGAAACTGGAGGTTTTGCTGGCAGCAGAAGGGTTATTAGAAAGTTACCGGGATAAATTAGCGCTCTGGCGATTTCATTGCCAGTCATATACAGATTATATAGCGAATCGCAACGACTATCTAAACTATTCGGACTATCTGGATAAGAAGGGTAAGGACTTTGAGTGGCGGCCCTGGAAATATGGACGAAGTTTTATAGTAAGAAGTTCGGGAATGTGAAGCAAAGTAATTATTAACAAAGACTATGTTAGTGAATGAACCGATTTTTTGTAGAAGCTGAAGTGCTGGCAACTGCGCCGGAAGTGACCCTTTCAGGCGACCTGGCTCACCAGCTTACACGAGTGTTGCGACTGGAAGCGGGCGACTATATCCTGCTGCTGGACGGGCAAGGCCACGAGTACGAAGTGGAGTTGCAGGAGTTCCGGCGGCTGGGTAAAACCGAAACGGCCCAGGGACATATAGTTGCAGAGCGCGATGCTGTTGGCGAGTCGCGTTTGCGAATTACGCTGTATATGGGCTTGCTCAAAGGCGAGAAGTTCGATTACGTGCTGCAAAAAGGGACTGAAGTCGGGATTGCCGCTTTTGTGCCGCTTTTGAGCGAACGCTGCGTCGGGCAAAGCGCCCGGCCTGAGCGTTGGCGCAAAATTATCCGGGAAGCAGCCGAGCAATCCCGGCGAGGATTGCTGCCTGCGCTAGAAGAAACTCCTGTGCGCTTCGGGGCGGCCCTGGAACGCCTAAAGCAAACCGGGATGTATGCTTTAATGGCCTGGGAAGATGAACACGCTCGCAGCCTGAAGGAATTACCTTCCGGCCTGACCGAACTGGCCCTGCTAATCGGGCCGGAGGGCGGCTTTTCGGCAGCAGAAGCAGAGCAGGCCCGGAACGCCGGGGTGCAAACCGTCAGCCTGGGGCCGCGCATTTTACGAGCGGAAACTGCCGGGCCGGTGGCGGCAGCCCTGGCGCTTTACCAGGCGGGCGATATGCAGTAGCATGTAAACTGGTAGAGAGTGACCGGGAGGGATAAACCGTTGCCCGTCTTTTAGATTGAAGCCGGGCTAGTCTGAGGATATGAGAGGTTGAGCCAGACAGAAAACAAACCTAAAGTCAAAATAGCAGTGCTAATCGGTGGCGGTAGTCGCCTGCCTGCTATCTACAGCAGCCTGCAAAAGCCGGCTTCCAGCGCCGAGTTGGTGCTGGTTTTAAGTTATAAGAAGCAGTCCACCGGGCTGGAATGGGCTATCGAACAGGGGTTAAACGCTCGCTACTGGCGCTGGTCGGAATGGAGAGCAGCGGGACATAGTCGCAGCGAGTATGACGCGGCCCTGGCTGAATTGTTGCTAGCACAGGGTGTTGAACTGGTAGTACTGGCCGGGTGGGGCCTACTCTTAACCCACGCCTTCCTGGACCGCTTTCCCAATCGCATTATCAACGTACACCCGGCGCTGTTGTCCGAAACCTTTGAAAGCTATGTAAAACTGGAAGATGGCAGCCAGATAGAAGTTTTTCGAGGTAACAATGCGATTGAACTGGCGCTTCAAGCCGGTGTGAGCGTAACAGGCTGCACAGTCCATTATGTTACCGAAGAAATGGATGCCGGCCCCATTCTTTTGCGGCAGGAAGTACCGGTTCTGCCCGGCGATACGGTAGAAAGCCTGGGAGAGCGGATACACGCCGCAGAAGATCAACTTTTACCGCAAGGCATCGAATTGGCCGCGCAGCGTCTACTGGCAGGTGGAAGAGTTTAGAAAAAGAGCAATAAAGATAATAACTTAAATGAACAACAACGAGATTTTAATTATTGGAAGTGGCGGGCGCGAGCACGCTATTGGTTGGGCCATACGTAAATCTCCTGAAGCCGGGCGGTTGCTTTTCGCGCCGGGAAACGCCGGGACCGCTTTGCTGGAAAATGCCGAGAATATTCCGATTGCGGCTGAAAATGTGGATGAACTGGTGCGCTTTACCCTGCAACGCCGCCCGGCCCTGGTGGTAGTCGGGCCGGAAGTACCCCTGGCGCTTGGCCTGGCCGACCGTTTACGGGGCGAGGGCTTACCAGTCTTTGGGCCGGGTGCCGCCGGGGCACGCCTGGAAGCCAGTAAAAGCTGGGCCAAGAGCTTTATGCAGCGCCATAATATCCCTACTGCCGCTTTGCAAACCTTCGATACCTTTGATACCGCCGCTACCTACCTGCAAAGTCAGCCCGGACCCTATGTGGTCAAAGCCGATGGATTGGCCGCCGGAAAAGGGGTGCTGGTCACTTCCAACCGCGAGGAAGCCAATCGTTTTGCCCTGGAAGCTCTGGGGGGCGACCTTTTTGGCAAAGCCGGAAACCGCATCCTGGTTGAGGAGTTTATGGAAGGGGTGGAAATCTCGGCCCTGGCTTTCTGCGATACCGTTTCAAAGACCATTATTCCGCTCGAACCGGCCTGCGACTATAAACGCGCTTATGACGGCGACCAGGGCCTTAATACCGGTGGTATGGGCGCTTATTCACCTCCGGCTTTTATGACTCCGGCCCTGCGAAAAGAAGTCTACGAAAGCATATTACTGCCTACTTTGCAGGGGTTGGTGAGCGAAGGGATTGATTACCGGGGCATTGTTTACGCCGGATTGATGCTGACCGCTCAAGGCCCGAAGGTGATTGAATACAATTGTCGCTTTGGCGACCCTGAAACGCAATCTCTGCTGCCGCGCCTCGACTCTGATCTACTGGAATTACTAACCGCTACCGCTAATGGAAAACTGGCCTCGGTAGGACCGGTTCGCTGGAAAGAGGGAGCCAGTGTGGGTGTAGTGCTGGTTTCCGCCGGATATCCCGGCCCCTATCGCAAAGCGATGGCAGTCAGCGGACTGGAAAAGCTGGCAGAATTACCGGACGTTTTTCTCTTTCACGCCGGTACTAGCTTTGATAATACCGGGCAGGTCGTAACCTCCGGCGGGCGTGTCTTTAATATGGTGGCAGTGGGACCGAATATAGCGTTAGCTCGCCAACGGGTGTATAATATCCTCGGTCAGAAGCTTGTGGATTTTGAAGAGATGCGTTACCGCAGCGATATCGCTGCCAGAGAAGTGTGAGACTGCTCCTGTATTTGGGGGATTTAGAGAGGTATCATTGAAACAATTTGATATGAGGGACGACAAGTTCCAGGATGAATGCGGAGTTTTTGGCGTTATCACCACCCAGCGCCAGGTAGCCCGCTTAATTCATTTCGGACTTTTCGCCCTGCAACATCGTGGCCAGGAAAGCGCAGGCATGGCGGTCTGGGATGGTGCCGACCTGAATGTGCGCAAAGGCATGGGTCTTGTCTCTGATGTTTTCGATGATCGAAACCTGGATAGTCTGAAAGGAACCCAGGGTGTCGGACATGTACGTTATAGCACCACAGGCGGTAGTCTGCTGGCTAACGCTGGACCTTTCGATGTAGATACCGAACTCGGTTTTATTGTAGTAGCCCATAACGGTAACGTGGTAAACGCTGCCGAATTACGCCAGGAACTGAACGCCCAGGGTGTGCGCCTCAATTCTACTACTGATAGCGAAGTAATTGCCCAGGTGCTGGCTCGTGCTCCCGGCCTTACCTGGCCGGAAAAACTATATAACGGTGCCAGCCGTTTGCGAGGAGCTTTCAGCCTTTCCGTACTCACCCGTGATAAACTTTATGCCATACGCGATCCCTTTGGTATTCGCCCTCTCTGCCTCGGGCAGATGAATGATGGAGACGGTTGGGCCATTTCCAGCGAAACCTGCGCCCTCGATACCATTGGCGCGACCTATGAGCGCGAGGTGGAACCGGGTGAAATCGTGGAACTGGATGTTTATGGACATACCAGCCTTAGCCGTTTACCCCGCTGGGAAGCCCCGGAGCACCAATCAGCTCTGTGCGCTGCTGAACTTTTCTATATTGCCCGCCCCGATAGCGTTATCGCGGGGCAGTCGGTCTACCTCATTCGTGAGAATTTAGGCCGTTACCTGGCGAAAGAGCACCCGGTCGAAGCCGACCTGGTGATTGGTGTACCTGACAGCGGCATTCCTGCCGCCACCGGCTATGCTCAGCAAAGCGGCCTGCCGTACCGTGAAGGTTTGATTAAGAACCGGTATATCGGGCGCACTTTCATCCAGCCCGACCAGCAGATGCGCCGCCGCTCGGTACAACTCAAGCTAAACCCGTTGCGCCCAATGCTGGAGGGTAAGCGCGTGGTAGTGATAGACGACTCGATTGTGCGCGGCAATACCACCAAGGGAATTGTACATATGCTGCGGACAGTCGGTGGGGCGAAAGAGGTTCACCTGCGGATTAGCGCTCCACCGGTTTTGCACCCGTGTGTACTGGGCATCGATACCGGCACGTACGAAGAATTGATCGGTAACCGGCTGACTATCGAGCAAATCCGGCAGCATGTTGATGCTGACTCGCTGGGATACCTTTCGGTCGAAAGCTTTGCGGAAGCAACCGGTTTACCGCGCAACCACGTTTGTCTGGCCTGTTTTAACGGGCGTTACCCGGTAGATTTCAAATATACACCGGGCGGCGCCAAACTGGCCCTTGAGAGAGCTTAACATAAGTAGTGAAAAGTCATCCCGAATTACCCAGTTCAGGATGACTTTTTTCATGTAATCCAATTGAAAGAAAATCAGGAGTAATGAGCGAACAAACTGCTTCCAGTAATCTTAAAAAAGTGACCTACCGGGAAGCCGGAGTCGATGTTGAAGCGGGAGACGAGGCTAGCCGCCGGGCAGCCGCGATTGCTCGCAGCACTTACCGGACCGAAATTATTGAACGCGCCGGAATTGCCATGTTTGACGGGCGCTTTCAGAATTACAAAGAGCCTTTGCTGCTGGGTGGAAGCGATGGCGTTGGCACCAAGCTAAAGGTAGCTTTCGAAGCGGGGCAGCATAGTACTGTAGGAATTGACCTCGTAGCCATGAGCGTCAACGACCTGGCACGGCGAGGCGCGGAACCGCTGGTATTCCTGCCGTACTTCGCTACTTCAAACCTTGACCCGGAAGTAGCGGCCCAGGTAGCCGAAGGAGTGGCCGAAGGTTGCAGGCAGGCAAATTGTAGTATCATCGGCGGCGAGACAGCCGAACTTCCCGGCTTCTACCAGCCCGGAGAATATGACCTGGCAGGCGCCGCCTTTGGCGTGGTGGAAAAAAGCCGGGTTGTGACCGGGGAAGCGATACAGGAGGGCGACGTGGTACTGGGTCTGGCATCCAGCGGCCTGCACTCCAACGGCTACTCGCTGGCTCGCAAAATTTTGCTGGAAGAATACCCCCTGGAACTCCACCTCGCCCGTCTCGGCATGACCCTGGGAGAAGCTCTACTGACTCCAACCCGTATATATGTACGCTCGGTACTGGCGGCTCAAGCGGCAGGTGCTAGCTTGCATGGACTGGCCCATATTACCGGGGGCGGTTTCCGCAAGCTGGCCAAAATTGTCCCTGCCGGTCTGGAAGCCGAGATTGATTTCGCTACGTGGCCGCGCCCGGAGCTTTTTAAGCTGATTCAGGAACTTGGCAATGTGGACGAGGACGAAATGCGCCGGACTTTCAACCTGGGGATTGGCTTTGCGGCGGTAGTACCGGCGGCGGAAGCGAATAGTATCGCACATATCTTTGAGCAGGCCGGCGAAACAGTCTACCAGGTTGGCGTTATCAAAAAGGCCTGATTTTAGAAAATCGCCTGTCAAAGTTGTCGATTCGCGCCTGTGCCGTTCGTCTAACTAGTGAAGGCGGCTCAAGCCCGCCTGAAAGGTTTGTAGAGTAGATCAGATACCAGGAAGGACGGATAAGAGATATGCGATACGCAGCTTTAATTTATACCAGCGAAGCAGCAGATGCGGCCCGCAGCCAGGCCGAAAAAGATGCCGAGATGGGCGCCTACTGGACTTTTAGCAAGATGGTTGAGGAACGCGGGGTTATCCTGGGTGGTGAAGCCCTGGTGCCGACCGGTTCTGCCACCACTGTGCGAGTGCGGGATGGCAAGGTTTTAACTACCGATGGACCTTTCGCTGAAACTAAAGAACAGTTAGGCGGCTTCTACCTGCTGAAGTGCAAAGATCTTGATGAAGCGATTGAATTAGCTGCCCAGATTCCGGGCGCTAAAAATGGCTCTGTCGAAATTCGCCCCGTAATGGAATTTGAATAGTAAGACAATTCCGGTTTGTATCCGTCGCTGCAGTCGGGTCAGCAGCGACGGACCTTTTTTCACTCTAAAGGGATGAGAAAAGCCTTATGCAAACAGAAAACCGGCTTAACCTGTTAATTGAAGAAACTTTTCACCGCGAAACCGGCCGGGTCTTATCCTCGCTGATAGGCAAACTGGGCGATTTCGACCTGGCGGAAGATGTTTTGCAGGAAGCTTTTGTAGTCGCGCTGGAACGATGGCCGCAAGAAGGGATACCGCTAAATCCCGCTGCCTGGCTCTTTACAACCGCTTGGCGCAAAGCTCTCGACCGCTTCAGGCGTACCTCTATCCTGGCCAAAAAACAGCCTCTTTTACAGGCACAGGCTGAAATTGAACAGGAGCTGAAGCAAGCTGATGAAAATGCTGATTCAGAAATTGAGAATGAAGATTTCCATTTCCCCGATGAACGGCTGAAACTAATCTTTACCTGCTGTCACCCCGCTCTCAACCTTGAAGCGCAGGTAGCCCTTACCTTACATACCCTGGGTGGATTAAGCACAGCGGAAATAGCCAGCGCCTTTTTAGTGCCCACCACGACTATGGCGCAGCGACTGGTGCGCGCCAAACGCAAAATTCGCGAGGCCCATATTCCTTACAAAGTACCTGCCGCTTCCCAATTAACCGAACGCCTGGACGGAGTACTTTCGGTGCTGTACCTGATTTTTAACGCCGGTTATACCGCAAACCTCGGAGATAACCTGATTCGCCAGGAATTATGCGCTGAGGCTATTCGGCTCTGCCGTAACCTGGTTATGCTGCTGAACGAGGAAAGACAACTGGCTGAAAAACCGGAGGCGTCTGGTTTGTTTGCGCTCATGCTCTTGCACGACTCCCGGCGGGCAGCGCGAGTAAATGAGCATGGAGAACTGGTAGTGCTGGAAGAGCAGGACCGCTCGCTGTGGAATCAGGCTCAGATCGAGGAAGGCGTGGCCGTTCTGGAAAAAGCCTTGAGTTTGCGACAGCCCGGCGCTTACCAGATTCAGGCGGCTATCAGCGCTCTGCACGCCCAGGCAGCCCGCCCGGAAGATACCGATTGGTTCCAGATTGCCATGCTTTACGCTGAACTGGTCAGGTATACTCGCTCGGCGGTCATCCGGCTGAACTGGGCCGTGGCGGTAGCGATGGCTTCCACACCGCAGCGCGGTCTTGAAATGCTGGCTGAACTGGTAGCAATTTCCGACTTGCTAGAATATTATCCTTATCATGCCGCTCGGGCTGATCTATTGAGGCGGGCAGGAAAGATGATCGAAGCGCGAGAAGCCTACCGGCAAGCTCTTGCGCTCACCCAGAACTCGGTTGAGCAAAACTTTTTACGCCGCCGTCTATCTGAGGTTGAGCAGAATATAGAAGTATAGAAATAGAGAAAAGTAAATAGTGTTTTACCAAAAAAGCTGCTACCGTAAAAGTAGCAGCTTTTTGGCTCTCTAGATTAAGGTTAATCGAGTGGAGTGCCAGAAGAGGTAGGTTTTTCCAGGCTTTCGTGGAAACTGATCTCAAAGGCCGGATCGAAGCCGTGACCTTTGACTTCAGTGGTATGCCGGAAAGACGCGCCGAAGCCTTCACGCCCGGTAGGTACAAATTGGACCCTCTCAGTCTCTTTTCTGGCTTCTTTTTCGGCTTCTTTAACGGTCTGGCGGGCAGGAACCATCAGGACAGGCAGATGACTCTGGCGCATTACTTCTTCCGCCACGCTACCCATAAAGAGATGACCAACCTCGCCCCGCCCATGAGTAGCCATTACTATAGCGTTAGGCTCAATTTGCTGGACGTAATCAATTATCTCCATGGCGGTAACGCCCGAACGCACAGTTTTAACGCATGGTACTCCTTTAGCATTAAGGAGTTTTTCGACTTCATTCAGGTACATCATGCCATCATCTATGGCTTCTTTAAGATTGGTAGCGGCGTCATTCCTATCGTAGCCCAGACCAATCATATCGCCATAAGTAACCGGGTTGAAAGGATGTACCACTCTCAACAGATAGACTGTTGCGTTTAGCTTCCGGGCCAGTTCTACAGCCGGCTCAATAGCGACTTCGCCCACTTCACTACCATCCAGGGTCAACAAAATGCGCCCGTTACTTTCGTCAAAGCAGCAAACGTTCTGTTCGCCAATACCGTAAAGTGTTTCTACCAGCAACTGGTCATTTTTCTGGGTGAAGGGCCGTAATAACATCACCGGAAGAGCGGTATTGTGCAAGATCTGGGAGGCCACACTACCCATCAGCAAGCGGGAAAGACCGCTGCGGCCATGGGTACTCATTACGATCAGGTCGGCTTTTTCGAAGAGAGCCAACTCGCAGATTTCTTTAACCGGTTCTCCAAAGACAACTTTAGTTTCAACTCTCTGGGGAGGAGTCGAAACCTGTAATTCAGGATTTGCCAGGGTTTTAACAACTTCCGCCAGGTAATTTCCAGCAGCCTCAATCAGGCTTTGCTGTTGTTCGTAGGAAACAGGTTTATAAGCCGGAGCATCTACAATCCGCAGCAATAGAATCGAAGCGTCAATGCGATTTGCCAGGCGGACGGCATAAGGCAGCACTTTTTCCGAGAGCATTGAACCATCTAATGGAACCAGTAACTTTTTGAACATAACCTCTGATCCTCCTTGTTCTTTGGCCTGTTATAGCCGCGCCTGTATTTACACTCTGGCTGTACGGCCCGGGTAGCTCCTAACTTCTGGCTATATCTTATTAGAGCTTTGTAAAAGCTATCGTTAATAAAGGTGTAAAGAGGGTAAAAATGCTTGATTGTTGTGATGATCTTTGAATTTCTAGCAAGCTTTTAAGCATACGCTATCCCGGAAAGGTCAAGGTAGAGTTTAAACTTTACCTGAAGCTGGTCTGCTGGCACGTTCTCTGCTATCAACTATCAATATACTTAGCACGGCAGTAAGGGCTTGCATGTAGAACTGGCAGGCCCGGTTTACGTTTAAGTTCTAAACTCTTTTTGTGTCTTTCTATCAAACCTATAAACCGGGGCATCTTCGGATACCAGCCTGTGCCTGTAGCAATTAATTTGTCAGGAGAAAATAATCTTTCAAAAATCGTGTTCCGCTTGAATAATTGGAATGCAAGAAAGGGGATTAACAATGGCGAACAATGGCAAACGAAGTGCGCGGGGTTTTGCCGCAATGGACACCCAGAAACAGCGTGAGATTGCCAGCAAAGGAGGCAAAGCAGCTCACGCTAAAGGTACAGCTCACGAATTCACTTCGGAAGAAGCGCGTGAAGCAGGCCGCAAAGGGGGCGAATCAGTCAGCCGGGACCGCAGTCATATGGCCCTGATAGGGCGAGAGGGCGGTAAAAGCGCCCGTACCGGTGATGAGGAAGTTCCAACCGGTTCCAGGAGTTAGGCTGAGTTAGTCCGGCGCGGGCGCTGCTTAAGCGAAAGGGTTGGCGGCTACAGGCGTATGTGAACGCTTTTAGCTACCTCTACTAATTCGGGCGAGACTCCGAGAGCAGGTTTATGTTCAAAGACGATAGATGTGCCGGAGGGATCAATGACCCCTCTGGTGAGAAGCACCCTGCTGAAACCTGCTCTTGTAATGCTGCGGGCCGATTTTCCATTACCTGGCGCGGTTCCAATCCAGGCGGCCCGGACCCCCTGTTGATTCAGGTCTTCCACGATACAGCGTAAGAGTGCGGGGTAATAGCCTCGCCCACGAAATTCAGGAATGGTAGCAAAGTCGTAAAGCCAGACATGCCTTTCGGGAGGTTCAAAAGCGAAGCCGCTTTTTCCGAGGGGTTCGGTAGTACGAGCTATCCAGCCATAAGTAGCGATAACAGCATTGCCATCTTCATTTGTAACTTCACCAAGGTAGACCTCGCGCCCGCGCAGAAAGCGCCTGGCTACATCATTCGGTTCATATACCCCGGCCTTATCCATAGCAGCCTGAATCGCTTCCGCCTCTTCAGGTTTACCCAGTCGGCAGTGAAGGCTGCCATCACTAACCGTATCTTTCCACTTTAATGGCGTACCATCCATTAAAAAAACCGATAAAGTACCGTATTCAGACTCATCCTGTCCATTTTTAGAAACAGTCGTATCCGGTTGTGAGTTGTTGTGCAGCGACTTTTGATCCAGGTTCATTTACAGATCACCTCATATACTCTTAAAATTTATAAGTATTATTTTGTTATAGCCTGTAATTGGCAGACGATTTTCAAATCTTCTCTTTTAAATCATTAAAACTTCCAAAAATGTGCAATCACATTTCGTTCCATGTTACCGGAGTAACAGTTAAAACCTTTTGAATACAACGCCTTTTTTATATCTGTCAAAGTTTTCAGAAGGAGAAATACCGGGCTACCTCAGGACAGCATTCCGGACAAGCGCAATTCAAAGCATCTTTAGCAAGCTCGAAAAGTTTTGCTTTTTTACCTGGGGGCAAAGCCAGATGCTCTTACCGGGTTGATCGAAGTTTACCGGCGCGAGTTTGTTACTACTTTTCGACCTTTACTTCAAAGATCTCCAGGGTGGCTCGCATCGGGCTTTGCCCTCCGCCGCTTCCGGTTCCTCCGTGCGCCCGGGCAAAGGCATCGCTGCTACGCCACTTTTCAAAGGATGCCTGATCCTCCCAGATAGTTTGCGCTACATACAGGACTTCGTTCTCTGTAGAATCCGGTGAGGTAGTGGCTTTAAGTAGTTTGAAACTGACGAAGCCTGGATTCTCCTGTAGATTACTTTGCTGCCCGAAACCGTGCTCGATGCGCTCTGCAAAAGCGGCCGGAGCAATAATACGGTTTTGTACTACAATCATTCAATTTCTCCCACAGTTATTTCCGGTTTGCTTTACTTACACAGGTGCGATATTACGTTAAACCAAGCTCAAGCGCAACCTGACAAAACTACTCATCCGGCTTATGGCTGATTTTCCAGAGAAGACGGCCTTCTTTCCGGGTCACATCCCATTCCAGGGCTAGAGCGCAGGCTTTTTTTAACTCGATTCTTTGCCCGCATAAGCGAAAACACAGTTCTGCCAGTTCCGGCCCATGCCCAACTACCACTACCCCATTCGAGGCAGCCTCCAGCACCGGTTCAAAAGATTCTTCAACTGAACCTTCCGGTTCCATTTGCAAAACACCTAAAACCTGTATAGCAGCCAGCGGCAGGCCCAGGTGTGCGACAATCAGGCCTGCTGATTCAGTAGCCCGTACATAGGCGCTACTCAAAAGCCGCGTAACGCTAAGATTTTCCTCAGCCAGTTTTTCCGCCAGTTTCCTGCCCAGGCGATCGGCAGTCAGTACTCCTTTGGGAGTCAATACCTGCCGGGCTTCGGTCCGGTCGGTGCGCGTTTCTCGTTCCGCATGCCGTAAAAGAATTATTAGCATATCTCAATCCACCTGTTTGTTTGCCTCTCTGCTGATAGACAAATTTTAGCAGTTATGTTAGAGTTAAGGAAATTGAGAGCGATCTCAACTGCCCTAATAATTTAGCAATTAGCAAAATTTCAATAACGTCTGAACCGGATAGTACTTCCGCCGGTCTAGAGTACCAAGCTGTGAATAGATTCAATAAAGTTGTAAAACCAAAGGCGCTGGCCTGCTGGCTGGTTCTGTTTTTATTGCTGACCCTGGCCTTACCTTCAGCCTTTGCCGCCACCCTCGAAGAACCTGCATTGGCGAGCCTGCCGGCTGCTGCGCCCACCAAAGCTTCCAAAACGCCCGCTCCCACTCCTAAAGGGAGCCTGACACCTGGTCCCACAGTCACTCCCGGCCCAACACCCACCCCGGCGCCCAAAGTAGTAACCCTGCCACCGGCAATTAAAGCTACCAGCGCAATAGTGGTAGACGCGGATACCGGGCGAATTCTTTACGCCAAAAATGAGCACGTACAGCGCCCACAGGCCTCTACTACCAAACTTGTCACTGCTCTTACGCTTCTCAGTATGTTTCCTACCATGCAGGACTTACAGGCACAGACAACTGTAGTGCAGGATGACCTGGTGGGTGAAGCCAATATGGGTCTGCGAGTGGGAGAGCGCATCAAACTCTCCACCTTGCTGCTCGGACTGTTGACCAACAGCGCCAATGAAGCCGGCATGGCCCTGGCACGTTACGCCGGGCAGTTCTTGCCCGGCCCAGCCAGCCCGGTAGATCGCTTTGTAGCCGCCATGAATTCCAAAGCTCTTTCGATGGGTATGTACGAAACCCATTTTATGAACCCGCACGGGCTCGACCAACCCGGTCATTATACCAGCGCTTACGATCTGGCTATTTCCGGCTGGTATGCTTTACAAAACCCACTGCTAATGCAACTTGCCCAGTTCAAGAGCGGTAGAGTGGATGGGCATGATATCTACAATGTGGATAGTTTTCTCTTCCGCTACCCGGGTGCAACCGGATTAAAGCCGGGCTGGACCGATGATGCGGGGCGTTGCTGGGTAGCAACCGCCACCAATTACGGGCATACTCTCATCGGTGTTATTATGAACACGGATTACCCACCTGGTGATATAGATCCTTTGATGGATTATGGCTTTACACTGATAACGGGGCGGGCGGAGCAATCCGTAGCCAATCTGAACCTGGGATACCTGGGAATCCCCAACGCCCGGCCAAATATGGTCCAGGCCCGAGTAACTTCCAATTTAAAATCGCTGCAAACAGCGGTAAAAACCCAGTTAGAATTTACCTTGCGATTGGTACTGAAAAGTGTCAGGCTGTAAAATCTGCTTAACGCAAAGGTGAACAAATCGTAATCGAAAACTATTGCGTTCCGGGCCGGTCTAGCTATAATAATAAGCAATCCTGCATTTTATAGCTTGCTGAAACCAGCACTGCTGCCAGATGGTAGTACGGAAGTAGCAAATGGCTGAAAACATGCGGATAAAGGGTAAGCTCTAAAGCGCTCCCTATACTCCTTGCCAATGTACAATTATTATTTTTTTTCAAACTCATAAACTTCGGATGTAACCGGCATGGTTATTACCGGCTGCCTGTAATTCCGGCCTCCTGGCAACCGGGTTTACAGGCAGTAAGAGTTCAGAAAGGGGAGTACGTTCATGAGTACAATTTTCTTCTACTGGGATATTAAACCCGAAAAAGATAAAGAATATATGGACTTTATTTTCAATGATTACCTCCCCTCCATGTCGCGAATTGGCATCAGCGTTACGGACGGCTGGTTAAAAATCGCCGGGGACGGACCGCAGATTATGGCTCTTGGCGAAAGCCAGGACCGCGCCTCGGCGCTATCGGCGCTGGAGACACGCGAGTTCAGGGCTGCTGAAACGCGCCTGCTAAACTATGTTGAAAATTACTCCAAACACCTGGCCCGCCGCGATAAAAAAATTGGCGGACGCTAAGACCTTCCCCGATTTTCCCGGCCTTGATTCTTGATTAAAGCAAATGAGAGCAGATTGTTAACAGTCTGCTCTTTTTAGATATTCTCAGAATTTATTAAGATTCAAGACTTAACAAGCATAGTATTTTCGGTTATATTAAAGGTAATTCGTTTTACTGCTTAATAAATCATCAATACCGGTAATTGCGGACGGCGGAGGGAATCTAAAACTGGAAGGGATATCAGACTGCTTAGAGGTCAAAAGAAGGTTTCCCACAGGCTTTATCAGCAGGCTGCTGTTTTGCCTGGTTCTTTTGAATGGCCTCCTGTTCTGCCTGTCGTATCCCTCGGAAGCCCGGGCGGAGGAATTGCCCGCATCTTTTAAGATTGCCAGTGTCCCACTCTACGGAGAGCAACATAACCTGAGTTGTGAGTACGCGGCAACCCACATGCTGACCGCTTTCTGGGGCAAACCAATTAACGAAAGCGAATTTATTGCCAATATCCCTTTTACCGATAACCCCCACAAAGGCTTCAGGGGCGACATTGACGGTCTGTTCGGTGGTTTGAGTGAGTATGGTATTTATGCCGAGCCAATCGTACGCTTCCTGGATCAAAAAGGCTTTAACACCAGGCTGCTGGCGGGCGGTGTAACTGAGCTAAAACAGGAAATAACCCGAGGGCATCCGGTAGTAACCTGGGTTACTTATGCTTTACATAACTCTTACCCGATTAAGGTAGAAATTGATAAGTTGCCTGTTACGCTGGTGCCCTGGGAACACGCAGTTGTCATTACCGGTTACGATGAGCAAGGCGTCTATGTAAATGGTCCCGCCGATGGCAGTCGGACCTTCTTTGACTGGGATGGCTTCACCCGGTCCTGGGGTTTGTTCGGGAACATGGCTTTTACTATCTGGCCGCAAAGCGAAAAAACTCCTCCCGGCGAAACACCGGGAGTATCGCCCTATTTCTACCGCACCTTCCTGAATATGGGAGGCCTTCAAATATTTGGCCTACCGGTCAGCGGCGAGCTAAACGAGAACGGTAAAATCGTGCAGTACTTCGAACGCACCCGCATGGAATACGACCCTAAAGGGCCGGATACCCAACCCACTAACTTTGGTTTTATGGGCAGGGAATTTAACGCCACGCGCATGAATGAGGCAGCGTTTCAGCCGGTGAGCGACCAGGACAGCAGTAAATACTATGTCAGGGAAACGGGTCATTATATCTCAGATTACTTCAAAGATTACTGGCAAAATAACGGTGATTTAATTGTCTTCGGTTTTCCTATCAGCGAAGAGTTTACTGAGAACGGCAAAATTGTACAGTACTTTGAACGTGCCAGCCTTGAATACAATCCTGCGGATAAATCGGTGCGACCCGGCGCGCTGGGTCAGGCCCTGCTCACTCAAAAAGAGGCCTTAGCAGTGATAAACCAGCGCATTCTACCGGCCCTCAAATTTCAAACCCTCTTTTAACTTTCATTACCTCACCGGTTGTAATGTAACTTAATAACCAGCCAGGTACTATTACCGTTCAAAACTCTGCCCCAAAAGCCTGCGCTTGACCACTTCGACCAGGAGCAGGTAAGTAAGGGTAAAACCGGCCATAAAAAGATAGTAACTTGCCGGTAAAGCTACAAAGCCCATCAGCCCGGCCAGCGGAGTATAGGGCAAGAGGATTCCAACTGTTACCACCCCTATCACCGTCAGAGTAAGGGCCAGGCTTGGGCGGCTGCGTAAAGGATTTCCGGCTGTGCGTATCACAAATACTACCAGAGTCTGGGTCGCCAGTGATTCTACAAACCAGCCACTCTGAAATAGGGAGGCATCCGCGTTAAAAACCCAGAGCAGGGTAAAGAAAGTCAGGAAATCGTAAATAGAACTGATCGGACCTATCCAGAGCATAAAGTTACGGATAAGACCGATATCCCAGCGATGGGGTTTCCGAATAAAACTGGAATCAACATTATCGGTCGGGATGGTTATCTGAGCCAGGTCGTAAAGAAAGTTATTGAGCAGAATTTGAGTCGGTAACATCGGCAAAAAGTTAAGGAAGAGAAAAGCCCCGGCCATGCTGAACATGTTACCAAAGTTGGAACTGGTTCCCATCAGAAGGTACTTCATCACATTGCCGAAAGCCTTACGCCCCTCGATAATACCCTGGTGGAGCACTTTCAAGCCTGGTTCGAGTAGAATAATTTCGGCGGCATCTTTGGCGACATCGACGCCGCTCGATACCGAAATGCCTACATCCGCTGCGTGTAGCGAAGGCGCATCGTTGATACCATCGCCCATGAAACCAACTACATGAGTGCGGCTTTTAAGGGCCAGGATAATGCGGTTTTTCTGGGCCGGCGAAACCCGTGCAAAGATGGTGGTTTGTTCTGCCGCATGGCCAAGCGCCGTATCGGTCATATGCTCAATCTGGCTACCTAACAACAGCTTTGCGCTGTCCAGCCCAACCTGCTGGCAGACATGTTGCGCTACTTGCTCATTATCCCCGGTCAGAATTTTAATTTCGATCCCATCCTGGCGCAGGGCGTTTATAACCTCCGTAACATTTTCGAGGGGAGGATCGAAAAAGGCCAGGAAGCCGGCCAGCACCAGTTCTTTTTCATCAATAATCCGGTAAGCCTCTTTAGTTTCAACTTTGCGATATCCAACCGCCAGCACCCGGTAGCCTTGCGCACTGAGTTCCTCGAAAATGGCTTCACATCTGTTCCGGCTAGCCTGGTCAAAGTCTGAGATTTTCCCGCCGCTATCGTACCTGTTACAGATGGAGAGAATGCCTTCGGGCGCTCCCTTGGTAATCAAGGTTCTCTCGCCAGACCTCAAATCTTCCACTACCACCGAAAGGCGCCGCCGCTCAAAATCAAAGGGCATCTCATCGAGCTTTTTATAATTCTCAATAGCCGGTTTAGTCCCTCTCAAGATCTCGGCATCCAGCGGGCTTTTAATGCCCGTCTCGTGGTAGCTGTTAAGATAGGCCAGCAAATAAACCTGCTCACTTGGCTGCCCGGTTGGGTCAAGCTTTTTAGCAAGCACCATCTGTCCGCTTGTCAGGGTACCGGTTTTATCACTGCACAGTATATCTATACTGCCAAAGTTCTGAAGGGCAGCAAGGTTTTTGACAATTACTTTTTGCTTTGCCATCTTGGAGGCACCCTGAGAAAGGGTAACAGTAGTAATCATGGGTAGGAATTCGGGCGTCAGGCCAACGGCCAGGGCAATTGCAAATAAAAAGGATTCGAGCGGGTCTCGGTGAAAAGCAGCGCTTACAAAAAAGATGAAAAGCACCAGGCAAAAGATGGTCCACATTATCAAATAACCGAATTTGCGGTTTCCTCGCTCGAATTCGGTTTCAGGAGGTCGTTTAGCCAGGCGCGCGGCAATGTCGCCAAAGGCAGTATGGGGACCGGTAACTAGCACCAGGGCGGTAGCGGTCCCACTAACCACAGAAGTTCCCAGAAAGATCAGATTTGGAGCTTCGAACGAGCTTGAAAGCTCAGAGGATGATTTTTCTTTGCCAGGGATAGTATTAGCAGGAGTACTGATTGAGAATTGATAGGCTTCTTTCTCAACCGGTAAAGACTCCCCGGTAAGGGCGGATTGTTGTACGTGCAAATCCTGGGAATCAATCAACCTGGCGTCGGCGGGAACAAGATCGCCTGCTGCCAGTTCTACCACATCACCGGGTACTATCTCGCGCCGGGGTAGTTCCAGCCATTTTCCATCACGCTTCACGGTTGCCATCGGAGCGACTACCGCCTTTAGCCGTGCGGCGGCTTTCTGGGAGCGATAGTTCTGGATGAAATTCAGCATAACGCTGAGCAGAACCATTACTATAATGATAGAAGAGTTAATCACCTCACCGACAATAGCCGAGACAAGACTGGCAAACAGCAGAATGATAACGAGTGGATTATTGAAAAGTCGAAGTATTTGAAGCAGAATGGTAGTATCCTTCTGAGGGGCTGGCTCATTTGGACCGTAGATTTTCAGGCGCGCGGCCGCTTCCTGGCTATCTAAACCGGCTTCTGAACTCTTAAGCCGGGTATAAAGATTTTCAAGGGATGCAGTGGATAGCTCGTTCTCCGGAGGATTTTCCCGATTTTGAGACTCAGGATTTACACTTAACTCGATCATTCTGGTAAACACTCCTCCCGCCTGTATAGCTAGAGGCCAAAAGCCTGAGAAAGCCCGGTCTAAAGTAAAGTCCGGGCGATATAATTGCCTACCTTCAAGGATAGTCCCGCCAGATGGAAATTATGGTGAAATGGGGTTAAGAGCGGGTAAAAAACTGAAGGCACGTTAAGCTGGGGGCAAAACTGGCCTCGAAAAGTTACTGCCAATCTCTACAGTCAAATGGTTATTCCGGGTCTTCCAGGGGAGGGATTTTGACCAGGTTAGCCGCTTTTTGGCGGGCAGCTTCACCGCGCCGGTCGTAGCGAGCCGTAGTGGTAACGTTGGCATGGCCTACCAGTTTTTGGACCGTAACGATGTCCGCGCCCGCATCTAGAAGATCAGAAATGAAAGTTCGTCGCAAATCGTGGGGGCTGAAACCTTCAATCCCCGCTTCTTTAGTCCTTTTAACGAAGATGTTCAGCACGGCTTGATCGGTCATGCGTTTGCCCAGGCCAATTTTATGACCTTTATTAACAGGCACAAATATAGGACCGGGAGTGTTGCCTCTCAAGGCCAGCCAGCGAGTAAGCGGACTGACTATATCTTTGCCAAGATAGGCCTGGCGGTCCTTACCTCCCTTGCCGCCACGAATGGTCAATCCGCCGTTTCTAGCATTATAATCGGATAAATCAAGTTTTACTACCTCGCTGCGCCGAAGTCCCGCGCCGTAAGTCACAACCAGCATGGCGGCATCCCTCACTCCCGCCGGAGATTGGTCGCGTTCACAGGCCCTCAGGAGGGCCGCCAGTTCCTGACCCGCCAGGGCCCGACCTTTGGGCAAGGTTTCATTTTTGACGCTCTTGACCCTGGTTGCTCGCCTGAAATCGTCGGCACTCATCAGTTCTAAGGTTTCCGCCGCTCTCAGAACCCCGCGCAGGGCCGAAAGCATCTGGTTAACAGTAGCAGGGCTGTATTGTTCCCTGAGGGCGGCGGAAACCGCGGCGGTATGCTGGAAGCGCAGTTCGTGCCAGGGTAAGGTTAAAGCATTTGCGCCGGGCCGGATCATCCCGGCTATAACATCGAGACCATGCTGCATGGCACGGCGGCCATTCGGGCGTAAGGTTGCCAGGTAAACCGCCGCCGGATTGCGGTCCAGGGATACAGCAGCTTCATATTCCGGCACAATCTCAATTTCAACCGGCTCTGCCGCCAGATCGTTTGTAACAGCACTTATCTCAGTTTTTTCTTTGTCGCTACTCATGCTTACGTCTTTTTCCTGTCTCAGCTTAGCTGCTTTCGATTTAACCGGCGACCAAATCCAGCCTGCTGAGCATACTTTACCTTATTTCGGCGTTTATATCAATAGCTTTTGATAAGAACCATTATCATAAGTTATTTTTCCTTTTGGTTAGAGCGCTTTTAAGCTATAATGTAGACCAATTGCGCAGTAATTATTAGATTTGGTTACCAGAGATAATTTGCAAAGGAGCGAGCCTGAATGAGCAACGAACCGGAAAACAAGCTAGAAGGTGTCAGCGAGGAAACCGAGGCGGACACCACCGCAAACGAAGAAAGCCAGGAGGAAGAAGACGACCGGGCGGAACTGGAAGAACTGCAAAAAATGGAAGCGGCAGGGCCGCAACCCGGTGAGACGCGGGAACAGTTTGCCGCCCGCTTGCACGAAGCCCAGGTAGCTCTTCATAAGAAAAATCAGGCCAAACGTAAGGAGCGTAAAAGCCAGGCCAAAGGGCTGGTAGTGGTAAATACCGGCAATGGCAAGGGTAAGACTACTGCTGCGCTTGGCGTACTCTTCCGGGCCTGGGGTCGCGGTATGCGCGTCTGTATGCTGCAATTCATCAAGTCCACTACCTCGAATTATGGAGAGAACCGGGCTGCCAAACGCCTGGGTATCGAGATCATCCCCATGGGAGACGGTTTTACCTGGCTATCAGAAGATATTGAAAAAGATAAAGCTACCGCCAGGGAATGCTGGAAACTATGCAAAGAGAAAATTTTCTCCGGTGATTATGACATTGTAATCCTGGATGAAATGACCTATGCCCTCAGTTACGGCTGGCTGGATGTGAATGAGGTCATTGAAACACTCAAGCAGCGCCCCGCTGATCAGCATATCATCATTACCGGGCGCAACGCCTTACCAGAGCTTGTTGAGTATGCTGACCTTGTTACCGAGATGACCGAAATCAAGCACCCATACAAGCAAGGCATAAAGGCCCAGAAAGGCCTTGAGTTCTAAGATTGGTTAAATTGGGCGATAAAGCAATGGATAAGCCGGGTAAAAGGAGCTTTTATTGATCGAATCCTCTACCGCCCAAAAAGCAGCTCGGCGGCCTTTTGGAGTGATAGTGCTCTGCGGCTTGCAAATAATATCCCTGCTAATCGAGCTGGCTGACCTGGCTCGATTAATCTGGCAGGTGAAATTTATTCCGGGCCCACGCTGGAACGGGGATTGGCAGGCGCAGGTAGCCCTGAATACCCTGTTTTTTATAGTGGGTTTATCCTTCCTCATAGGGCTCTGGCAAATGAAGAAATGGGCCTGGATAATGCTCATGGTCTATCTTAGCGCCAGCATGGGTCTTGACCTGATAAGCTACTTTTCCGGGAAAGAAACTTATATACCGATGGTTATAAGCGTGATTATGGTCTTTTACCTGAACTTACGAGAAGTGCGCCAGGCTTACGAGATAAGGGTGTAAGCAGGGAGATGCAATGAACGAACAAGATGGTTTTATGCAATCTCCGTTTGAAGATAGTGCTACTATAAATGATTTTATTCTATTGCGAGAGTATGAGCCTGTAATCCGCTATACCAGGGGCGAACTCTTCTTTCCTATGGCAGTTGATCCGTACCTGAAACAGGCCAGCCTGTGGTTGCGCAAACCCAATGGCAGAAGGCAACTGCTGGTGGCGGAAGGTGAGTTGGATACGCGAAAACTGGCCCAGTTCAAGGATGTTCTAAAAGGCCACACTCTGTATTTGCGGCTGGTTGAAAAGCCCCTTGACGCTTTATCCTACCAGCTCTGGCTTACCCGGCCTGATAGACCTATCTTCAAAGCGGTTGGAAGGTTGGCGCGGGTGGGAATTTTCTCGCGCCTGCTCGATTCCTGTTTCGATCTTTCGCTACTCTTAAGAGGACGCGTGCCTGGCGGTACTCGGGCCGCCGCTCATGTCAAGTATCAGCAGATGCGGGCTACCGACCCTCGTTTCCTCTACTACGGAAAAGTTATGCGAGAGGGTGGCTATATCATCCTGCACTACTTTTTTTTCTACGCTATGAACGACTGGCGTACCGGTTTTTATGGTACGAACGACCACGAAGCGGACTGGGAGCAGGTCTTTATCTACCTCTCGGAGGAAGCGAACAAACCGCCACAACCTCGCTGGGTAGCTTACGCCTCGCATGATTTTTATGGAGATGATCTGCGCCGGCGCTGGGATGACCCTGATCTTCATAAAATTGACAATCATCCGGTGGTGTATGCCGGCGCTGGTTCCCACGCCAGTTATTTTATGCCGGGCGAGTATTTGATGGGCGTAGAGCCGGCTTTTCTACGGCCGGTAAAACGCCTTTTGAACGGACTGCGCCACTTCTGGGTAGAGCGGCTAGGCCAGGGTAATCCGGCCCAGGTAGATGAAACCTACCGTTCACTCTTAACCATCCCTTTTATTGACTATGCCCGTGGTGATGGTTTTGCTATTGGGCCAGGTCAGGAGCAGGAATGGTCCCCCCCGGTGCTATTGACCCCTGAAATGGGTTGGGTTGAGAATTATCGAGGACTGTGGGGACTGGATACTAACGACCCCTTCGGCGGCGAACGCGCCCCTGCCGGGCCGAAGTACAACCGGGATGGGACCGTTCGTCTGGCCTGGTATAACGCGCTGGGTTGGGCAGGCTTGGATAAAGTGATTCCACCCGCGCTGCTGGAACCGGCCCTTGAAAGCAAAATAGACAGCCTGAAAGAGGAATACCAGTCCTTGGAAACCCAGATTGTACAAAAGCGAGAGGTTACGCGGTCGTTGGAACTGGAAGTAGAGGCTTTGAAGCAATCGGCTTATTTCTTCCGGCTGAAAGAGCGGCATGAAAAAGAGCTGGGGCTAGCCCAGAATGAGCTTCTGGCTCTACAGGCCCGCCAGAATGAACTCGCTGAGCTTCTGTCGGCCAGCCAGGACTACCTGCTAAAATTGCGGAGCGGAGATACGGGTGACTCGCAGGCGCATCTCCAGCACAAAATTATGCCCGAACCTCCCGTGGATAAACGCGCCCGTGTAGTTGAAATATGGGCGGCTATCAGCGCAGGCCTTTTATTGCTAATTGTCAGCAGCCTGCTTTTTCTGCACCCGGCGCGCTGGTTTACCTGGATAGTAGCAGTGGGCGTAATCTTCCTGGCGATAGAATCTATTACAATGGGCAGGTTAACACGATTCCTCTTAAACATTACCCTCTTCCTGGCGCTGATTACTGTGGTTGTGCTGGTAAAGGATTTCTGGTGGCTGGGCTTAATCCTGGGTTTGTTTGGTCTACTGATTACCATGATTTTCACTAATCTAAGAGAACTCTCCGGTAAGTAATTTAAGCTTCCCTCTTGTAATTGAAACCCACAAATAGTGTTTTATGTAAAGTTAGGGTGCTAGATTAAACTCCCTGAACTCCAATAGAAAAGGCCCTCAGTTGAAGCTGAGGGCCGAAATTATCTGTCTTTTAAGACTGTGAATAAACAATGTTTCCCTGGTTATCCACCTGCACCTTGAAGCTTGGCAGACCATAACGGGGTGGCCCGTTCAGCACTTCGCCGGTTTTGGCATCAAAGTTAGCAGCGTGCAGAGCACAGTAGAAAGTACCCTGATCAGCCTGGTACGTAAGCTCGTAAGGACGGTGCGTACAGATATTACTGAAAGCTTTGACCGAGCCATCCTGTTCGTGGATCAGAAAAGCAGTATCGCCCGTATCAGGCGTGGTAAAGTTAGTACAGGCTCCTGCCGGAAGGCTACTTAGTTTGGTCAGCACAATACCGCTACCGGCGCTGGCTGTTCCTGACGTGTTGCCGGCAGCACTCGTATTGCCCGCAGCAGTATAGGCCGTTCCGCTGTTAGCGGTACTACTGCCGTCACCAGTGCTGGCGACTTTAGTTGTAGAGGGTTTGCTCTGGCTGGCAATCGCCGCGCTAAGTGTAGCGATGCTGGTAACTCCCGTCAGGACCGTTACACCGGTCAGGACCAGGAAGCGCCGCCGCGCAATGGTTTGTTCCGGGTCGCCGTGTTCATCCTGGCGTGTAATCAGTACGTTGGTAACCGTAGGGCCATCTGGGTCAACAGCCGCTTTACGTTTGCGTTCGCGCACCATTGTAATAAAGACACCGGTAAGCTGGGCTTCTACCGTGAAAAAGACCAGGGCCGCAACGATAAAGGTAAAGTACGTCTCGCGGGCGTTCAGTACCAGATAGCCGATAGTATGAGCCACTACCAGGATAAAAAGAGGGTAGTTGAAGCGCTGAACATACTTCCAGCGTTTACCTTTGAGCCAGCGCAAGGAAAGATTGTTAGAAGTAAGCAGTAAGGCTAACATTACCAGGGCTGCAATCAAGCCCAGCACGTTACTGAGGCCGTTCAGGTTAAACTGGGGAAGGTAACCCCCGTTAGGCTGCTTATTGAAGAAATAAAGTAGAATATTGCCGTTATTATAAAGCGTGAAACTGACTATCGCATGGATAATTCCATTAATGCCGCACCAGATCCCGGCGTCACGGCGGAGGTTGACGTTAACGCCGTTACGTCGCTTCAGCACCAGATTCAGAGGGCCGATTGCCAGGGTTGCTACCAGTAAAACCAGTGAGACATAGCCCGTACCCACCGTTATAATATCGTTTATAGTAGCCTGGGGCTCGTAAATATAAGTCAGCCCACAACCAACCAGGCTTATCAGAGCAAAGACCAGGTGAGAACGAACCCGTACCTGGCTAAAATCCCCCCAAAATTTCGAATTTCCGTTTTTATATTGTGTCGTTGCCATTACGCAAACTATCCCTATCCACTCTAAGCTAATGCGCTTAAGATCTTACTTTAAAGTTAATTTCGCCTTACCCTACCCGCGCTGGTCTGGTATTCCGAAAGAATTGCTATTCACCAGCATATCTACCAGGCTGGCTTCTCGGTTGTAGAACTCTGTAGCCTGTTGCTGGCTCATCCGGCCGTTCTGGACCTGGGCGTCAAGTTGTGACTTAATCCCCGCCAACATACTATCCTTAACCTTCTGGATATCTATATTGCGTTCCTGGGCAACCTGGGCCAGGCTCTTTCCGGCGATTAACTCTGATTGCAGTTCGCTCATACTGAGGCCCAAAGTATTAGCGGCCGGTTGTAGCATCATTTGAAGAGGATTGCCTTCTCCACCCCGGCCAAAACCACGGGATCTACCACCAAAGCCGCCCTGCTGGTTCTGATTGAAACCTTCTCCCCCATCACGGCCAAAGCCGCGCTGAGATTGCTGGCCCTGTCCAAAGCGGGGTTGAGCCTGGGCAGGATTCCTGGAGCTAGAGTTGCCCGTATTGCTGGAAGGTTTGGGGGTAGCTGCTGCCGCTACACTTGTGCCGGCAGAAGCATTATTTGCCTGCGCCGAATCAGGCGAAATTAAACTGGTAAAGGCATAACCGGCTATTACGGCTACTACAATCATAGCGGCCAACAGGCCCAGCATATTTTTAAAAGGTTTGGTCATCTCTGTCTTTACTCTCTGGCTAACGTTGCTAATTCTAAAACCGTTAATGTATTTACCATAAGCAGTGTCGCGCCCCCGGTTTACTAAAAAGGAGCGAGGCGGCACTCCGCCTTTTATAGCTAAAGTATAATCCTCAATTTTAAGAAAATGGTGTGATATTTATGAGATTTCTCTTATCTTTTTGCAAATTTTTCTTTAAGCTGTACTTTTACCTCATTTTTTCCTTTCTATACCCCCTTTTTTACTTTTGAAATCTACTATCCACAGTAGAAAGGGTACCTCTGTTAAAAAGGGCAGGTATAGAGCCCGGAAAGGTAGTGGTATTGTGGCTAAAGGCAACTACGCGCGCTGGCTATACAAAGGCCAGCATCCCCATTTAATTGCTAAAATGTACATGAAACTGTGGTCTGCGGTGGCCTATACAGGCATCGCCCAAAATTACCTTGTATCTTTAGAAGTAATCGGTCGAAAAACCGGGCGTATTTTATCTCTGCCGGTAGTTATAGCGGTAGTTAGTGGCCAGCGTTACCTTGTATCAATGCTGGGAGACAATGCGCAGTGGGTTCAAAATGTACGAGCCGCTGGTGGAAGTGCATTTATACGTGCTGGTGGTCGTAAAGAAGTGCTCCTCGAAGAAGTTCCCGCCGAAGAGCGCGCCCCTATTTTGAAGGTTTATTTGAAACGTGCTCCCGGTGCCCGTCCCCACATACCGGTCAGTAAAGATGCCCCGCTAGCGGATTTCGAAAAGGTGGCGGCAGACTTCCCAGTTTTCCGTATTGTTTCTAAACAGGCAATTTAGAACCGACAAGACAGGCAAATTAAGAACAAGAAATACGGTGAAGTTGGCTTCAACCAACCTCCCCGTATTTCTTGTTAGCAGGGACACTAGTATAAAGTAAATTCCCTCACTATATTTTACGCTTCAGTTCTCCCTCTGTTACTAATATTTGTTTAAGAAGTGTACAGGAACGAATTATGCTCTGGTGAAGGGGTACATCAAGTTGCCCCATGATGTAGAGAGAAGAAAGAATTTCTATCCAGCGCTTAGAAAGGAACGAGTGATTAATGAGCGATAACAATCAAAACCTCACTAATCAAAGCGGAAACAATGGGCAGGGTAAGCAACCTACCTCCAGACTAACCAACCGCCAGGGCCACCCTATTTATGATAACCAGAATAATCGCACAGTGGGAGAACGCGGCCCTACTGTTCTTGAAAACTATAACTTCCTGGAAAAAATTTCTCACTTTGACCGGGAACGCATTCCCGAGAGAGTAGTACATGCCAGGGGTGCCGGGGCGCACGGCTATTTTGAGGCTTACGGAACCATTGGTAACGATCCGGCGAGCAAATACACCCGCGCTAAATTCCTTCAGGAGAGAGGCAAGCGGACACCTGTCTTTGTCCGTTTTTCCAGTGTAATTCACGGCGGGCATTCACCTGAAACTTTGCGCGACCCGCGCGGCTTCGCCGTTAAATTCTATACTGAAGACGGCAACTGGGACCTGGTGGGCAACAACCTGATGATCTTCTTTATCCGCGATGCCATGAAATTCCCTGATTTGGTCCACGCTTTCAGGCCAGACCCGGTTACTAACCGGCAAGATCCGAATCGGGTTTTCGATTTTTGTAGCCTGCAACCCTCTACTCTCCACATGGTCACTTGGGTCTTTAGCCCCTGGGGTATCCCTGCCAATTACCGGCAAATGCGTGGAGCGGGCGTCAACACCTATAAAATGGTAAACAAGGACGGGGTTGGCGTACTGGTTAAGTATCACTGGGAACCAAAGCAGGAAGTAAAAAACCTGACTGCTGCCCAGGCGGAGGAAATCCAGGCCAAAAACTTTAACCATGCTACCCAGGATCTTTACGATGCTATCGAGCGGGGTGAGTTCCCCGAATGGGAATTGCGCGTGCAAATAATGCCGGACGGCGATCACCCTGAACTCGATTTTGATCCGCTGGATGCTACTAAAGTCTGGCCGGAAGATCAGTTCCCCATGATGCCGGTCGGAGGTATGGTGCTGGATAAAAACCCGGTGAATTATTTCGCTGAGGTAGAGCAGGTTGCTTTTGGGACAGGCGTGCTGGTAGACGGCCTGGATTTCTCGGACGATAAGCTTTTGCAGGGCCGCACTTTCTCCTATTCGGATACCCAACGCTACCGGGTAGGCCCCAACTATCTGCAATTACCGATTAACCAGCCAAAAAATACTGTTGCAACCAATCAGCGCGACGGACAGATGACTTATGCTGTAGATGGAGTAGAAGCAGGCGAGAACCCGCACGTTAACTACGAACCCAGCAGCCGTAACGGGTTGCAGGAAGCTACTCCTGACGGCAAACCTTATACTCCCTTTGTACAGGGCAACCTTGTACACCAGCAGATTAGCCGCACCAACGACTACAAACAGGCCGGAGAACGTTTCCGTATGTTTGAAGATTGGGAACGAGATGAGCTGATAAGCAACCTGGTAGAGGCGCTTAAGCAGTGTAACAAGGATATTCAGGAGCGCATGGTGAACCACTTCAGCCAGTGCGACCAGGAGTATGGTCGCCGAGTAGCCAAGGGTCTCGGTATTTCGGTAAAGCAGGCAGCAGGGACAGCCGGAGATTAGCTCATAGATAAATAGCTCAAATTCTAAGAGGGATTGGCCTGTTCAAGCCAATCCCTCTTTGGCTATTGGGGGCCAGAAAGCTTTTAGACAAAGGCGCAGTCGAATGTTATAATGCCCTACTGAGCCAAGCAATAAACAGAACGAAAAGTATTCTCGAAAGGAGCGCGCAAACCCAATTGTCGCAAGCGTCACAGACCTGGCAAGTTGATGAAACTCAGGACAACCCGGAAATAGTTTATCTCTCTATCGTCATTCCCGTATACAATGAAGAAAAGCGCATCGGACCGAGCCTGGAGCGGATTATCACTTATCTTTCCACCAAACCCTGGTCACGCGAAATTGTACTGGTAGATGACGGCAGCCGGGATGGCGGGATTGCCCTGGCTCGTCAGAAACTGGATGGGGTCGAGAAGCTAAGGGTTATTAGCTATGGCGGCAATCGCGGCAAAGGTTACGCCTTGAAGCAGGGTATGGTATCCAGCCAGGGGCAATTCGTGTTATTTACCGATGCCGACCTCTCTACCCCAATCGAGGAACTGGATAAAATGCTTCCCTGGTTCGATCAAGGTTTTGATATTGTGCAAGGGTCGCGTAAAATGCCCGGCGCAACGGTGGAGCGCCACCAGCCCTGGCTGCGCGAGAATATGGGTAAAGTCTTTACCGCCTTATCGAATATCATCGCCCAGGTGAATGTGAGAGACGTTACCTGCGGTTTCAAGTGTTACCGGGGCCCGGTCGCCCACGACCTGTATGGCCGCCAGCAGATTTTCGACTGGAGTTTTGACGCCGAAATCATCCATATTGCGCGGCGCAGCGGATATCGCCTGAAAGAAGTGCCAGTACGCTGGTATGATGAGCGCGGCACTAAAGTAAACCTTTTGCGTGACAGTATCCGCTCCTTTATGGGCCTGCTTACCATTCGGCTTAATAGCTGGCGTGGCCTGTACAATAAAGCGCAAGTAAAAAAGTAATTCTTAATTCGTAAATAAAAGAGGTGGGCTATTGTAGGCCCACCTCTTTTATTTACCTTTATTAGCCTGAGCAAACTGTGTAAGCTACAAGGCGAACTGTATCGCGCTACCGGCCACGATCACCCAGGTAATAAAGATCGCGCTCATGAAAGCGCCGGTGTAAATGTGCCCGGTCTTGCGGATAAAGTAGGTCTGGATCAGGGCCACTATCGCCAGCAGCGGTACGAACTGGAAAGCTACGATGGTTAGCAATGGCTCAGTCGGGATAGTCATTGTGCCGCCCGCAAAGAAGGGAATGTACTGGAAGAGCAGCAGGAAGACGAAACCAACAGCCAGCAGCGCCACGTTAATTAACATGGTTTTGCCCAGGCCCAGTTCCTCGCCCTTGCGGTTAGCCAGGCGCATCTGGCCTTGCAGCAACATGCCCTGAACCAGGAAGAACGCGGTGAACGGCAGCAGGTACGACAGGAAGATGCGGAACTGTAGCGAATTCATCAATTTAACCGCCAGCACCCAGAAACGGAAGTCCGTCTTGAAGAGCCAGTCCGAAATCGCCAGCAGCAGATAACACCCGGCCATTACGGTGATCGCCAGCAGAGCCGACTTGCCAATCTTGCGCCAGGCTAATCCGCCGCCCTGCCAGGTCAGACCGTAGTTAGCAAAGGTGCCACCGGCCCGGCGATTTAGCGCAAAGTGCCAGACCAGGAAGAGGCCGAGAGCAATCAGGCCATTGAAGATTGCCCACATCATCACGCCGTTGTTGATAGATTGTGGGAAAAGGCCGGAAGGCTTGACGTTATCATCGGACCAGTGCTGGAACCAGTAGAAGGTAATGATCGGCACAGCCACCATAATGACAGCGCCTACCCACCAACCCACACCGCTCAATCCTTTACGCTCCGGCAAAGCCTCGCGCAGGTCGCCAAAGAAGCGAGTCCGAAGCAGCAGGCCGCCCAGCGGGAAGATAAAGAGGACCATGCCAATCAGGGCAACCAGGTTGCCGAATTCTTTCCAGAACCAGACCTGATCGGAGGGAGCCATACTCTTGCCGCCCTGAAGGGTCATGCCCATCCATTCCATCGCGTCACCGATGGCTTCCGGCGAGATATGATCCTGAGGATGCGTGGTGGCAGGCTGGTAGAGTTTGCGAGCAGTGCCATCCTGAATCGAGCCGTAAAGCTTACCCACTTCTACCGTATCGGTAGTATTAAAGAGGGTCTGGAGTTTTTTCGTTTTTACGATGTCGGTTGGTTTGTCTACGCCCCACATCAACTGCGAGAATTCATCATACTTGCTATAGACCAGGCCCAGGTTGCGCGGGAAGGTGGGAGTACCATCCGGTGCGCCTAAAGTGCCGGTCGAGGAGCCTTCCAGCACCATCGATTTATAGCCGTCCTTGAAAACTCCTGCGGCAACACCGATAGTCCAACCGCCCATGGAGTGACCTTCCATGCCGATATTGTTTTTATCAACAAGATCCAGCGAGCGGAGATAGTTCAGCCCGTCCGGACCGCCGAAACCGTTACCAAAGGCCGGTGGATCGGAATAACCATGTCCGGTCTGATCCATAGCCAGCACCACATAACCTCGGCGAGCGAATTCAATCGCAAAACCATCCTGGGTTTCACGAGAGTTGATGTAACCATGAACAGCCAGGATACCGGGGGCCGGTTTTTTGTTGGTCACACCATTCGGGATGTAAAGCAGCGCGCTCATCTGAGTTCCGTTGGTCCCCATGAAACGCACATCCTTTATTTTCACATTTCCCCAGTCAGTTTGAATTGCCCAGGCCAGCGAGTTGCCCAGCAATACCAGCACCAGGGATAATCCCAACAAGTACCATAAAACCCTTGAAGATCCTTTTGTAAGCACGGTTCCGGGTGTGCCTCTATCTTCCGGCTCGTGTCCCAGCGGTCGCTCTTGCACCTTCGTTGTCATTTTAAACTCCTGCGTTTATTTTGCGGGTTGACTGAAATGCTATTCCTGATTGTTCAGCAATCTCGTTTTTCAGGTATAGCAAAAAAACCTGCCTTGTTTTCAGCATCGAAAAACACTAGATAGTCGAGCAGGGAACTATCTGCAATTTCGGAAAGACTGGAATCCAAACAAGCCTGATTAAATCATTATCAGACCTGTAAAATAACCTCCTCCTGATCAAATAGAGATCAGGGTCAAACCGATTTCTTTACTACAATTTGGTATAGGTGAAACTTGATGCTCCATGAGCCGCTGCTTATAGTAGAATAGAGGAAGTACAAGCAGCAGTTAATATAAATATACGAGTAAAAGCTCATATTGTCAATAGATAAATGAGAGGAATATTAATTTAGCTTTAGAACCGGGAAAAGAAGTACAAATGACAGACTCAAGCACCAGACAAAAAGACTTAGAAGAACCGGGCAAATCAATGCGAACCGTTCCACAGCAGGCACGAGGACACCAGCGTGTTAAAACCATCCTGGATACCGCTGAAGCCCTCTTTGCCGAGGTTGGTTACGAAAATGCCACTACCAATCAAATCGCCCAGCGCGCCCATACCTCTATTGGTTCACTTTACCAGTTTTTTCCTAACAAGGAGGCTATTTTACATTCTCTGGCGGAGCGCTATCGCTGTGAGTTGCGCGAGATGTATATGCAGCGTATTATTGATACAGACTTACCACAGCGCCCACTTCCCGAAGTCATAGATCGTTTGATAGACGCTTTTCACCAGTTTCTCTGCCTGCGTCGTAGTTATTTTTCAATTATGCTACAGGCTCAAACCGCCTCTGAGTTAAACTCTTCAATCAAGGAATTGTACGAAGCCGGGGTACGCCGCCTGGAAGAAATCCTGGTTATCCACCGGAAAGATCTGAGCGCTGAACAACGTAAATTGAAAGCGACAGTCGCCCTGAAAGCGACTAACGCGCTCTTTAGCCTGGCTCTTCAGCAGGATAATGCCGAAGAACACTCCCTGGCCAAGCAAACTATTGCCGAAATTAAGGTTTTTCTGCTGGCTTACTTTACTGCTCTCTAGCCGGGTTAGTTTCATTCCTGGCAGAACTATGGTAACAACTTCTGTTAGAACCAAAATTAAATACAACCGGTCCTTCCGGCAGGCTCTAGTTATCGGGCTGATAATCGTAGCCGGAATTGTGCTTGGTCTGGCGGGTTACGCTATAATGCTCATCCGGTTGCTGATTATGTTAATCTGCTTCAGCCTGCTCTCACGCCAGCTTGTGCGATGGTTCATTTTGGGCCCATTTCCCCACTGGCAATGGCCTGACTTGTTCAGCGCTGAAACCGGGTCTTACCCTTGCAGGCAGATTGATCACAGGCTATCACAACAGCGCCTTGACTATCTGCGAGAACTCCATCGCAAAAGGGATGGTTAACGCTGAGTTCTATGGAAAATCTGCTTACCCTGGTCGAAATCAGCTACAAGCCGCCAGATTACAACCGGAATACACCTCCAGCGCAGCTCAGTCAGTTTGCACGGAATGTGATTACAGGCCAACAGGGTTTTGTGCTGGATGAAGTGGCCTTAGTGTTAAGAGCCGCTTTCCTCAGTCCAGCGCAAGCCCTATCCGCAACGCTGTCCCTGAATAACCTGCCTCAAGATGCTCAGCTTCAGGGGTGGAAACTCTCTGTTAAGCTAGTTTTCGAGCCGAGTGAAGCTGACAGTCTGCCCATTGAGGATAGTTTTATCACTATCCGGGTCAAGCCCTTCCAACATGAAGCCACTTTACTGGCGGCCCTGTCCCAGAACCAAACTGCCGCCTGGATCAGACGGAGCGGAGGTCCACCGGTCGGAAGCAGTGAAAAAGAAACCTCCTCTAAACTGGAACTGCACCTGCTGCGGTCCGGCCAGTATTCACGTTGCCAGGATTGGCTGCGCGACAATGTATCACAAACCAGTCAAGCGCACGATCTGATAAAACAAGCCCTCGCTCTGCTGGTATGGGCGCTGGTCAAAGTGCGTACCAAAGAATGGGAGGCGGCCCAGGCGTTAGCCAACGAAAGCTACGCATTGGGGCAGCAGGTCAGTAACAGGTGGATTTCCTACCTTAGTTTGCATACCCTGCGGGTACTTAGCGAGCAAAGCGGTAACCAACCGGAAGACACCGCTTTGCGAGAAAGGTATTTTCTGCTTGCCAGAGAACTTAAAACAGGTGCAAGCCAGCTTTCCCTTTTGCTGCAAGTAGCTGATGCTGCCCGCTTGCAAGGTGATCCAGAAACGAGTTATCACCTATTAAAGAGAGGTTTACCGGTAGCCGAAGCGCTGGGTAATCCTAGAGAGCAGGCCCTGGTTCTCAGTAAACTGTCTGAAGTTTCCTCGGTCTGCCGCCATTACGAGGAAAGTCAGGCGTTAGCCGAAGAACTGCTAACGCTAACCGGTCGCGCTGCCAGTCCACCTTCCACCGCATTTCTGCTCTGCTCGGCCGGTTTCCTTATGGCGGACCTGGGCGAACAGGAGCAGGCTGCCGTAATATTGCGGGAGAGTACTGAATATAGCGATTGGCTGGACCAGCCGGATATAAAAGGCAGTGCTTTAGCCGGGTTAGCAGAACTTGAACTGGTTAATGGTAAATTGGAATTGGCCCAGGCTTCTTTTAAGAAAAGTATGGCGCTCTCCTGGCGCAACGTCAACTATTTCAACCTGACAGAGGCGCTAACCGGCCTGGGAAAAGTGTCCCTGGCGCAAAACCAGCCCGAGAAAGCCCAGACTTACCTGAGTAAAAGTTTTCAGATTAGTCGCCATACTGCCAACAATGCTGGCCAGGCCGTTGCTCTCGAACAGTTAGCCTACCTGAATATGAAGCAGGGGCAATTTCGCCGGGCAGGCTGGTTACTGGGAGCGGCTGCGGCTTTACGGGATAAACAGGGATTACAGGCCGCCCCAGCGCAAAGTGAAGCGCTTGAGCAGGCCAAGAGTCTCCTCTCAAAGCAGCTTGGTGAGCGAGTCTTCAAAGAAACCTGGCTAAAAGGCTATAGCCTTTCCCCACAGGAAGCTTTTAAGCGTACTCGGGGCGCGGTTTCCAGGGTCACTTCCTCAAAGCCTGAAGCATCATTTCTTTCTCCTGATAGCTCGCCTGCTCCTCTTCTTAACCTGAGCCAGCGAGAACTTGAAATTCTTAATCTACTGGCGATGGGCTTGTCTAACCAGCAAATCGCCGCTCATTTAGCTCTGAGTAACTACACAATTGGGAGCTATCTGCGGACAATCTACACCAAACTGGGTGTAAATTCGCGCACTGCCGCTGCCACCTACGCCATTCAGCGCCGGTTGGTTAATCTTTCCTGATAACGTTTTCTCTCACTTTCAAAATACCCCTTATTTAAGGGTATTTTTTGTTTCCCTGCCAGTGCTATAGATATACCAGGCAAAACTAATAAAGTTCTTTCACCGTTACAAAGCAGCACAGGGAGAAACGTAAATGACCAGTGAAACTGTAGTTAACACCCGAGTCGGAGCAAGAGGACAGGTTGTACAGGTAATGGGGCCGGTAGTGGACCTGGAATTTGAGGAAGGAAGTTTACCGGAAATTTTTAATGCGGTCGAAATTAGCCCCGAAGGGATAAGCGAGCCGCTGATTGTGGAGATTCAGCAGCATAGCGGCAACAACCGCGCCCGGGCCGTGGCGCTGGGCAGCACCGACGGTTTAAGACGAGGAGACCGGGCGATAGATACCGGGCAACCTATTAACGTACCCGTAGGTGAAGAGACTTTAGGTCGTATCTTTAATGTGCTGGGCCAGCCGGTTGACTTAAAAGGTCCGGCCAATACCAGCCAGCGATTACCCATCCACCGCCCTGCGCCGCTGTTTGAGGAACAGGCTACCCGCGCCGAAATGTTTGAAACCGGCCTGAAAGTGATTGACCTGATAGCTCCTTTTGCGAAAGGGGGTAAAGTCGGGGTGTTTGGGGGCGCAGGTGTCGGCAAAACAGTTATTATTATGGAACTGATTAACAATGTGGCAAAAGCGCACGGAGGCTATTCGGTCTTTGCCGGAGTGGGAGAACGAACCCGCGAGGGCAAAGATATTTACCAGGATATGATTGATTCTGGCGTGATGAATAAAACCGTTATGGTTTTCGGCCAGATGAATGAGCCGCCAGGAGCGCGTTTAAGAGCCGCTCTCTCGGCGCTAACCATGGCTGAATATTTCCGCGATGTTAAAGAGGCGGATGTACTGCTCTTTATAGACAATATTTTCCGCTTCGTGCAGGCCGGTTCTGAAGTTTCTTCGCTCCTCGGGCGTATGCCCAGTGCGGTGGGTTATGCCCCTACTCTGGCAAGTGAAATGGGGATGTTACAGGAGCGGATAACTTCTACCCATAAAGGATCAATCACCTCAGTCCAGGCCGTTTTTGTGCCCGCCGATGATTATACCGACCCTGCCCCGGTAGCTACTTTTGCGCACCTGGATGCTACTATCTCGCTCGAAAGACGGATTTCGGAGCAGGGTATTTTCCCGGCGGTAGACCCTTTGACCTCTACAAGCCGTATCCTTGACCCGCGTATAGTTGGCCAGGAACATTATGAAGTAGCCCGCGCCGCCCAGCGCACTATCCAGAAATATTCCGATCTTAAAGATATTATCGCTATTCTAGGTGTAGATGAACTGAGCGAAGATGACAGGCTAACCGTTCGCCGCGCTCGTAAAGTCGAGCGGTTCCTCAGCCAGCCCATGTTCGTGGCTGAAGCTTTTACCGGGCAATCCGGGGTATATGTCCCGGTAGCTGAGACGGTGCGCGGAGTGAAAGAGATCCTTGAGGGCAAACACGATAACCTGCCTGAACAGGCCTTCTTTATGGCGGGTACAATTGATGATGTTGTGGAGAGAGTCCGAAGCAGTAAGTTTAGCTAATTTTTCCCTGCGCCCGGTGTCTACAGTGTTGTATGCCGGGCATATGCTGATACTCATTAGATGGCCACCTGGTTCACTAATCACCTGATAATCTTAAGGTTTTCTTTGGTAGTTAGGATAGTTATGCTGGTTATTGGATTTGACAAGGTTTGGGGATATGTAACACAAAAATTCAGGGCTGGCTTACCGCTTTTCTTTGTGCAATTCATAAGTACGAGCTAAAGACGTAAAATAGTCTGGTCAAGTTGTTATAGCAGGGTAAATTGTGGTAATAACAGCCAAAAAGCCACCTGAGTAAACGACCATAATCAGTTGCTGTGGCTGTTATAAGCTGATGAAGGGAAAGATTTTGATGAATCGTGAAGAGGCCCTGGCTTATCTAAAACAGAATCATAACGGGGTGCTTGCCACCTTGAAAAAAGATGGGCGGCCCCAACTCTCCAATATTCTTTACCTGTACGATGCTGATGGGAAAATTAAAATCTCAACCACCAGTGATCGTTTCAAGGCACGTAATATCCAGCGCGACTCGCGAGTTTCGATGGAAGTTATAGGCGAGAATTTCTATCAGTACCTGGTAGTCGAAGGACAGGCCACTCTTAGCCCGGAAGGCGAACTGGACGAGTTACGCCGTATTTACAAAGCTATCAGCGGTAAAGAGCATCCCAACTGGCAGGAATACGACCAGGCAATGCTGAACGAACATCGCGTTGTTATCAGTATTGAGATCGAAAAGATGTACCCCCTGGAACAGGGTTAAGCTTAAAATCAGGTTGGGGCGTAGGAGTCACCTGGAATTGCCAGTGCAATACAAAAAGATAGGCGTTACACCCAATTGATTAGGGTGTAACGCCCTTTAGCGCGGTAATCCTGGCAGCCAGGATAAGTTGATGATAAATTTGCAGTGGGTTATAGCTACTAACCTAAAGTTTGTTTAAGCAGAGCGCTTGCGGCATCTTCCAGGTCTATCTCGCGGTTTTCGAGACCCGCTACCATGGCGGCCAGTCCATTAGGGTGATGTTCCAGGCGTAAAAGCCGTCGGGTAATTTCTTCACGCACCCTTGAAAGTAACTCATCTCGCAGGCGGGCATGCTCGCGCTCGGCGTACTCACCGCTGGCTTTGAGGTACTCCAGGTGTTTATCAATCGAGTCGGCCAGTTCGCTAATGCCTTTGCCCTCGGCAGCAACCGTTTTAAGGATAGGGATTTGCCAGGGCCGCTTTGGGGCGAGGTTAAGCATAGCCTGTAAATACAGTTTCAGGCGGTCTACTCCATCCCGGTCAGCCTTGTTAATAACCAGCAAGTCGGCTATTTCGAGCACACCGGCTTTAATGGCCTGAATATCGTCACCCATGCCCGGCACTTCCACCAGCAAGGTAGTGTGAGCCGCTTTAGCCACATCTACCTCATCCTGCCCGACGCCCACCGTCTCAATAATAACGACTTCTTTACCACAGGCATCCATTACCCGCACTACATCGTTGGTCATAGCCGCAAGGCCACCCAACTGGCCGCGAGTAGCCATACTGCGGATAAAGACGCCCTGGTCCTGGTAATTTTCCAGCATGCGTATACGGTCGCCCAGCACCGCTCCGCCGGTCAATGTACTGGTAGGGTCAATTGCAACCACGCCAACAGTGCGACCACGCTTGCGGTATTCTTTGATAAGCTGGTTGGTGATAGTGCTTTTGCCGCTGCCAGGCGCGCCGGTTATCCCTATCACATGAGCCCGACCGGTATGAGGAGTCAGTTCACGTAAAATCTGGGAAGCACCCGGAGCGCGGTTTTCTACAATTGTAATCATGCGGGCCAGAGCGCGGCGTTCCCCCGCCAGTCCGCGCCGAGCCAGTTCGATTGCCGGATTTAATTCAGGAGAGCTCATCGGGCTGTTATTCCTTACCCTCTTCTTGCTCTACCCATGTTTCCTGGCTGGTAACACCGCCAGAGGTCACCAACCCGGCAGATTTGCGCACATTCTTGCGGATGAAATCGGCTGTCTGCTCAATAGTAGTACCAGGGCCAAAAACTGCCCCTACTCCTAATTTAAGGATTTCCGGTTCGTCTTCGGGTGGAATAATACCTCCGGCAAAGACTACCACATCATCCATTCCATTGTCTTTGAGCATTTTCATAATACGGGGGAATAGTACGTTATGGGCGCCGCTAAGAATACTGAGGCCGATAGCGTCTACATCTTCCTGAAGGGCCGCTTCTACGATCATTTCGGGAGTCTGGTGCAGACCGGTGTAAATCACTTCCATTCCGGCATCCCGCAAGCCGCGTGTTACAACTTTAGCGCCCCGGTCGTGCCCATCCAGGCCTGGTTTGGCAATAAGTACGCGGATACGCCGTTCGTTCTGATCTTCCTCGCTCTGGGAGACCGGGGCTTCCGCCGCAGTTACAGGTGATTGCTGGCTCATTTTTATTCTTCCTTTTTACTAATAATCCTCACTGATCGTTAGTTAATTTTATCACAGGCAACCGCGCGTTCTCAAGCCATTGGTGCCCGGCTTAAGGCAGTAAAAGAACCTTTACTGCACCCAAGAGAATAAATAGGATTTGCTTATAGCTTACCGGCTTACTCTTCTTCGTCTTCGTCCTCGTAATCCTCTTCTTCCTCTTCCTCAAAACGGGCCGCCAACCGGTCATACGCTTCTTGCAGGAGCGTAGCTTTATCAGGATACTTTTCCTGGGCGGCAGTCAGGTCTTTAAGATGGTCTTCAATCTGCCTGCCATAGGGGTCAAGGTCATTAGCTTCCTGGTAAGCCTCCCAGGCTGCTTTTTCGTTACCCTGCAACAGCCTAACCATACCCAGGTTGTAGTAAGCCCGGTCGCTGCCATAGTCGCCTGCCACTGTAAAGGACTCTACGGCATTATCCAGGTCTCCCACCAGGTATTGAGCATAGCCCAGGTTGTTTCGAGCGATGTGATTATCCGGTTCTAAGTTAACGGATTGCTGGAAAGCTTCCAGGGCTTTCTCCAGATTATTCTGAGCGTAATAGGCGTACCCCAGATACATCGGGGCAGAAGGATCATTCGGATCAATTTCCATGGCCCGCTGCAAGTACAACTGGCCGTCTTCAGGACGGTCCATCGCCATCAGCACCTGCCCGAGCGCCACATAGGATTTAGCATGTTCCGGTTCTTCTTCGATAGCATCGAGGTAAAGTTGGGCGGCCCCTTCCAGGTCGCCGGTCGCCTGCATCATGCGAGCCTGAGTGTAGAGGCCTTCCGCTCCACTGGCATTTCCGGCCAGCATCTGCTGCACCTGGGCAAAAAGGGGATTAGAAGCTAACTGATTGAAGAGGTTCGCCTGGGGGTCCTCGTCTTCATCCTCTTCATCGTAGTCTTCGTCGTCGTACTCGTCCTCATCCTCTTCATCAAAGTCTTCGTCGTCGTCGTACTCTTCGTCTTCATCCTCTTCGTCTTCTTCGTCCAGGTCGTCTTCACCTTCTTCGAGGTAATAGAGGTCCTCGTCGTCGTCCAGATCTTCATCATCTTCGAAGTCCTGGTAGCTACCAATTATAGGATTGTTGACCTTTTCATTACCTGGTATGCTGTTAGAACTTTTAGTAGCCGGATTCTGCTGCTCATTATTTTCAGGCATTCCGATTCTTCTCCCAGTTAGCTAAATAGTAACTTTATATCCGGTCTTACTGCTTATGGAACAGAGCGCCTACCGAAGCTCCGGCATGTACGCGCATAATACATTCCCCCAATAGCCGCGAGACTGTCAGGACTTTTATTTTATCAAGCTTCTTGTGTTCGGACAACGGAATTGTATCAGTAATAATCAACTCTTTGATGGGGCTATTGTGCAGACGGTCTATCGCCGGGCCGCTTAGAACAGAGTGAACAGCCGCCGCATAAACTTCAGTCGCTCCATCCTGGATCACCCGGTTGGCGGCCTGTGTCATAGAACCGGCCGTATCAATCTCATCATCAATCAGGATAGCCTGGTGGCCTTTGACCGAGCCAATCAAGTTTAAAACCGAAGTGCGGTCATCGTTACCCATGCGGCGCTTCTCGATCAGGGCCAGGGGAGCGTTGAGCAATTCTGCGAAGTTGCGGGCGCGTTTGGCATTACCCAGGTCGGTAGAAACTACGACCGGGTTGGATAAACGTTTGGCGTTAAAATAATCAGAAAGAATATGAATAGCGGTCAGATTATCAACCGGAATATTAAAGAAACCCTCGATTTGACCGGCGTGGAGGTCGACCGTCAACACGCGATCAGCCCCGGCAACCGTTATCATATCGGCCAGCAGGCGAGCCGTGATCGGTACGCGCGGCTGATCTTTTTTATCGGTGCGCCCGTAGGCAAAATAAGGCAGCACGGCGGTGATACGACCCGCGCTGGCTCGCTTAAGGGCATCAATCATTATCAACACTTCCATGATAGAACGGTTGACCGGCGAAGAGAGCGATTGAATAACGAAAACATCGTTCTCGCGAACGCTTTCGTTTATTTTACAGAAGATATTTTCATTCGAAAATTCAAAAATCTCAGCCCGTCCGATGGGAATACTGATATAGTCACAGATATCCTGTGCCAGTTTTGGGTTGGAATTGGCGGTAAAGATATTTACTTCATTATAAGAGCCGGCCATTGTTTTCTCCGTAAAATCTTAAGCAGTTTTTGGCTTAACTACAAAGTGGTTAAGCGTTGATAAGCTCGCGCTCCTGCAAGACTTCCAAAATACGGCCCTGTATCAGTTCGCGGGGCAAAAGCTCGCCATCCGCGCTGGTGACATTCAGGCGTAGCCAATTGGGCTCGTGTTCGCAGAGCCAGAGGTATTGTTCCGAGACGGTTTGCAGGTAAGACTGGTTACGTTCGTGAATATCATGGCTAGACCCGGTGTAACTACGAGCGGCTTTTTGAGCTACCATACGCTGCGAGGTAGCTACCGGAGCATGCAGAAACAACGTCAGGTCAGGCTGAGGCAGGCGGTTGGCATCATATTCCAACCGTTTAAGCCAGGCGATAAATTCTGGCCGTGCGTCAGGAGCCACTTTCGCCGAGTGGTAGGCCATATTCGAGCCGGTGTACCGGTTGGCCAGTACCCAGTAACCTTCGTTTAGCCATCCAACCAGTTTATCTCGTGACTCAAGCCGGTCTCCCGCATAGAGTAAGCTGGAAACATAGGGATTGACCTGATAGACATCTCCGAATTCGCCGTTCAGGTAACGCCCCACCAGTTTACCAAAGAATGACCCTTCATAATCAGGAAAATCTACTGTTACAATCGGGTATTTGTGCGCTTCTAAATAATCGCGCAACAATCCAAATTGCACACTTTTCCCGCTACCGTCCAGGCCTTCCAGTACTACCAGTTTTCCGATCTGATTTTCCGTCATCTATCTACGTTCTGGTTCTACTTTTTGTCAGTCCTATCCCTCTGAGCAAAACTTTGCTTATATATCGAGAGCATACCATGCACCCTAACCTTTGTAAAATGAAGAGCAGCTCAAACCTGATTATTTAGGGAGAGGTAACAGGTGATATCAAGAAGGGTGAATCAGTGGTAAAAATTCATGGTTAATATGCTGGCGAGCCGCCAGACATTTAACACAAACCGAACTAAGAATAGCAGGAGTTTCTTCGAACGATTGCAAATCTTCTTGCTCGGCTTTTTTAAGCTGAATTAAAGTCAGGCCAGGCTGATGGTTGAGCATAACCGGTTCTGAAGAAAGTTTAAATTCTGCAACATTACTTAAATTCAGAGCTGACTCACTGGTAACCAGGATTTTAAGACCGGGCGCTATCTCAAGCATGGTCATAAGGAGACTCGAAAGATTTTGGTGCGCATCAAATTGTTCCAGGAGTAGCAGAAGCTTTTTATTATAGAGATAGTTAAATAAAAATTTTTGGCTTTTCTCACTGCTGCAACTTAACCCTAGTGCATTGAGTATAGCGCTTACCAGGCCATTTTCGGTGGGAACTACCCCTGCAAGCGGAACATGATAAACACCCTGGAAATTTTCAAGATTTTCGAGAGCGAACTGAAGAGCTAGCCTTGTTGTATCGCTAAAGTTCATGCTTACCATAGATAACAACCGCTGACGATTAAAGTTTTCTGATAGCCTTTTTAAGTGGTTGTCTTTGCCCGAAAGCTCACTTAACGCCACCGGCAAATTGTTTGGCGTGGGTGAGCGTTGCAGATTTAGATAATTCGCCAGATTAAAATCAAGCCAGTATTCGGAAAGTTCCCAGCTATCCTCCTCGCGCAGTAGAACAGCCCTTTCAACCAGGGTTTCAAGACCGGTTCTAACCAGGGCAGGCAACCCTCCTGTTTGTCCATAGAACCACTGTAGAAAATCCTCCTGTGGCTCCCAGCGCAGAGAGTGCCGCAGCCAAAAGCGTACTCCATTAAGTGAAAGTGGCGCAAGATTAACCATTTCACGTAAACTGGAGTCTATGATCCAGGCAGTGTGGGTTGCCGCCGCTCTACTGGCGCAAACTACCGCCAGAGGCGGAAACTCGGCGGACTCCAGTAGCACATTAAGAAACGCTTTGGTTGAGGTATCTAAATTTTCCGCGTTATCTATATTTATCACCAACCCGGCATAGCCGCGGTCTTGAAGCCAGTCCGAGAGCGCCTTACAAAGTTCGTTTTCATTACGGGCAGATGACTCAAAACCGGGTAAAGCGGCAAGGGCTTTTTGAAAAGCGCCGTACTGGCGGAACTTCATGGGCAGAGTACAATCCAGATCAAGACTGGCATAACCATAGAGGTGGGCATTTTTCCGTATCTCAGCCAGCATAGCAGTATGACCGCTTCCTTCTGGCCCTGCTACCAGCACCAGTCGGCGGCGCTGCTCAGAAAGAGTCCTGAGCCAGGTTTGAATACCATTTATGATGGTATCGCGCTCCAGCAACCGGCCCGGTTCTTTGAATTGCTGTGAATAGGCCGGTAAGTTATCCCTGGTAACTATTTTGCTCCTGCCTGTTCTTTTGGCGGTATAGGCCCGACGATCAGCAGTTTCAAACAAATCTTCAGCCGTCTCAGCGTCATGGGGATAAGCTGACATGCCGATACTAACGGTGAGCGAAACAGGTGGTTCGCCTGGAAAAGGGGATTTCTGAACTTTTTCGAGTAAGTGTGCGGCCAATCCGCTGGCTTCAATACAATTCGTGTCAGGCAGCAGAATGACAAATTCATCACCGCCATACCGGAAAACTGAGTCTGTAGGACGTAAAACCGACTGCACCCTCAATACAAATTCACTTAAAACCTGGTCCCCACGTGTATGTCCAAACGCATCATTTATGCTCTTAAAGTGGTCAAGATCTACCATTAATAGAGCGAAAGAACCCTCGTTATCACCCGCTTGCTGGAATTCCTCCTGCAAGCGGGTAGCCAGAGCCGAACGGGTCAGCGCCCCGGTAAGATCATCTACGGCTACATTACTACCAGAAACAGGGATCACTTTACTCTTGGTACCCTGCACTTGCCGGGTAATATCACGCAACACTGCCAGCCTGTAACTTTTCTCCCGGTTACCATTGTTGATAGAACGGATGCTTAAATCGTAGTAACGCTCAGTATTATTGGTTTCAAAATGCACCTGCGAAATACTATCTTTTCCGGATTGCAGGAGGGCTAGAAGTTGGGGCTGGTGTATGAAAATGAGCTCAATTGATTTACCAACAAGCTTACTTTTAGGTATACCAATAATACTGGACGCCGTCTGGTTCAAATCTACCAAGCGTGAGGCACAGTCAAGGACCAACCAGGCGTCTTCCAGATTATCTACCAGCACATCGCGGGCGACCGGCAACAAGTCCAGGAAGCGGTAACGTCCAATACTCCAGCACAGTAGAAGGCCAGAAACCGTAAAGCCAACCGCGCTAAGATTAAAATGCGGAACAGGAGAGAGATTTAGAACATAGAGCGCATTCAGGAACAGCGGCAGAAGAGTGCTGAATAACAGAAAAAGAATCTGTTTGCGGTAAGCGCCGTAGGTATAGCGCAGAGAGAAAAAGAGGAGAACAGCCGAGACTGCGAAAGTCAGATAGACAAAAGGCATCTGCACACAGTAGTACCAGTAAGAGTAGTTGTTAACCAGGATGTGCAAAGAAGCCGATTGTAAATCCAGAGCGGGATTGTCACGAAACAGATGGTGGAGCGGGTCCGTCCAGATTACTAACTGGTTGATAAAAGCTGTCGCCAGCAATGCCAGGAAAATCCCTTTAACTGAGCGCAGGTGTCCGGTATACGTAAGGGTCAGGCCCAACCAGGCTACCGGCAGCGTATCAATCCCTAAAAATTGGAAATTAGCCAGTATAATTTTAGCGGTAAGATTGTCAACCGCAATCTCAAAGATAAAGCCTGTAATCCAGATTTCCAGGCAGATAATTACAGCAAGCAGAAAAGAAGATGGAGCGCTTCTTCTCTGACTCAAAACGAAACCGCTGAGTAGAAAAAGGATAATAGCAGATAGAATTAATGGTAGCTGGTAGATCGAAAATTGAAACATTCTTTACTAAGCCTGACTGTAAATAACTGTAGCATGACCCAACTTCACTAGTGTTTTGAATTAAAGTAATTTTAGCACGCTTTCTTTACAGACTTATTAAGAAATTACAAATTTTTGACTCTTCAGTAGCAATAACCAGGACACCATGCTGCCGGCTAAATTACATATTAAAATGCGTCCCCTCCTTCTGAGAAGAGGACGCGTCAATATTACTCTCTACCGAGTTGGTTTAAAGTTAGGATGGCGTTTTTCCAGGAAGGCATGCATATTTTCCTGAGCGTCCGGTAACTGAGAAGTAGAGGCCATCACTTCGATGGCGTAGGCATAAGCTTTATGCTGATCAAGGTCAATCTGCCCGTAGAAAGCCTGTTTACCAAAGGCTTTGGAGATTACACTACCCCGGGTAGCCGCCGTAATTAAGCGTAGCGACTCTTCTTCCAGTTTCTCTGCCGGGACTACCCGGTTCACCAGGCCCCATTCCAGGGCGGTTTGAGCATCAACAGGATCGCCAGTAAAAAGCATTTCAAGAGCCCGCTTACGCCCAATATTCCGACTCAGGGCAATCATGGGTGTGGTACAGAACCAGCCTCCTTTACCGCCAGGTGTGGCAAAAGCCGCTTTTTCGGATGCGACTGCCAGGTCGCAGGTTGCCACTAACTGGCAACCTGCTGCGGTAGCGAAAGCATGTACCTGTGCCAGGACAGGTTGGGGTATCGCTTGAATCGTATCCATCATTTCGGTGCAAACTTTTAGCAAATTTCGCACTTCAGTCAGGTCTTTATCCGCCACATCTGCAAAATCGTGACCGGCACTAAAGACCGGGCCATTGGCAGCCAGAATAACGCCGCGTGCTTCACTCTCACCCACCTCCCGAAAAGCAGCCGTCAGTTCTTGCATATGGCGCAGGGAAAGGGCATTGCGACGCTCAGGCCTGTTCATTGTTATAGTTGCAATTTCACCTCTATACTTAACTTCAACCATCTCGTATGTCATCTTTTTCTCCTCTCTTCCGTTTTACCACCGGGGAAAATAAACCACCATGAACAAAGTTTAGTAAAAGAAGCATATATTTAAAGAAGTTGGATGTCAATTAAATGAAGAATTTTTACTGGCATAGTACTTGCTGTTAAAGACTCAGTTTTTATCTATTTTTTCTAAAGCATAAAGGCTTAACAAGATGCAACAATCAAAAGTAGTGCTAGTTGTAGAAGATGATCCTGATATTCGTTTTATCCTGGAAGATTTTTTAACCGGGGAAGGTTACAAAGTGGTCAGTAAAGCAAAAGGCCGGGAGGCGTTAGTTTATCTCGCGGAAAATAAACCGGACCTGATTTTGCTGGATATGAAGCTGCCGGATATCAGCGGCAATGATATTCTCCAAAGTCTGCCATCAAAGGCTTTAACAATACCGGTAATGGTGGTATCGGCCAATACAGCGCAGTTAGTTTCGACTCCCCAGGTCAAAGCTGTTGTATCAAAACCCTTTGATCTTTTAGAATTACTAAGTACTATAGAAGACTGTATCAGAATTTCAGAACTAGTTGAAGTTGCTCCCCCACAGTTTGCCT
>DATAKM010000076.1:0-25720 GCA_036261665.1 Chloroflexia bacterium | reverse complement strand
GTGCCGCCCCTGGCTAAATTACAGGCGCTTAACTTGCAGCGTGGCGGCACTCCCTATGCCGAACCCCTGGATGGTTTGAGCGTTAAACGCACTGATGATCAGTCCAACCCGGTCGAGATTAGCTCCAGCCTCTACCTGAATAACAGCGGCGACTTCACCCTGACCCTGGAATCGCCTCTTTCTAAAGGTAACGCCGCCCGTGACCGCTTCGAGACTACCGATACCGGCAAGAAAGTGCTGGCCGATATCAAGAAGCTGGAAGACGCGGTCAAAGGTAACAAAGTGACTTACACCCTGACCAACGGTCTGCCTTCGGAGTTGCACTACAGCGGCTACGAGCCGAACTATGACGACCTGACCGGGGCTATCCTGCCCCAGCCTGTTAACACCGGCGAGAGCTACAGCACTGTCGCCAGCCGTTACCGCTACGACCAGGAGTCGCTGCGCAAAGCTTCGACCGAGTACCCGGACTGGGTAACGGAACGCTACCTGACTCTGCCAGATAACTTCTCGCCCGCGATCAAAGCGATGGCCGAAGATCTGACGGCCGGGGCGGCTAACCCTTACGACAAGACTATGGCCCTGGTCAACTACCTGAACAGCCTGAACTACACCACCGACCCGCCACCCGTTCCGGCAGGCCGCGATGAGATCGAGTTCTTCCTGATGGATAGCAAGAGCGGCTACTGCGTGCATTTCTCAAGCTCGCTGGCCCTGATGCTGCGCAGCATGGGTATTCCGACCAGAATCGCTACCGGCTTCATCGGTGGCGACTACGATGCCGCTACCAATAGCTACATCGTACGAGGCAGCGCCGCTCACGCCTGGACTCAGGTTTACTTCCCCGGCTATGGCTGGGTCGATTTTGAACCTACCCCGGGCCGTGAAGGTATTCAGCGCCCGGTAGATCCTTCCGCCATTCCGCCTGCGCCGGTAGCCACTCCTTCGGCTGACTCTGCCGCTCCCGGTAGCACCACTCCTGACGGCTCGACCGAGCAGGATAAGGGCCGCAAGCTGCTGGACCCGGAAGCGAATGCCAATAATGGCGGTGCGGCGAATAGCCAGCAGTCCAAAGAGTTTCCAACCTGGCTTCTGGTAACACTGAGCTTGCTCCTGGCCGGTGGGGTGCTCTATTTTGCCCGCTGGTACTACCTGAAAAAGCAATTCGCCTTGCCGGACCCCTCGCCCCTGGTGGTCTATAACCGCCTGAGCAGGTCGGCCCGTAAAGCCGGTTTGCGAGGCCGCAGCGGTATGACTCCTTTCGAGTATGCCGACTATCTCTGCCTGAACCTGCCGGCGGCGGCTCCTTCAATCCGGGCGATGGTAAACGCCTACGTGCGCAAGCGTTACTATCCCATCGGGGAGGATATGGATGCCGGGCAGCGTAAAAAGCATCTGGAGGAGTTGCGCGACGCGGAGTCCAAAGTCCGTAAGGCGGAAGCCGCCGGGCATGACCCGCGCCCCGAAGATCTGTGGGTGCTTTTCCGGGCCAATACCGATGTCTACAAAGACGAAAGGCAGATGCGAGCGCTCTGGGAGGATTTCCAGGAGACTTTGCTGGCGCATAAACGCGAAAAGCGCATTAACCGCGTCACGCCGGAGTTTATTCGCAAGCTACGGGAGTGGCGTGCTTCCCGGCAGGTAAAGCGAGCCTGAGAGTAAATTCGAGTCAAAAATAGCCCGGCACGGTGCGACGGCAGCTATGGTAAAGCGAGCTACCGGCATCCACCCGCACCGGGCTATTTGATTTAGAGGGCCTTTCATAATAAGGTGTGCCAGGCGTTCCATCACCCCGGAATGCCCGCCAGGGAGCAAGCGCGCGGGAATCAATCCCCGCGCTAGTGCAACAAAGCCCCATGAATGGGGCTGATAGCAATTTAGGCGCTCGAACGGAGTAAGGTGCTATCAAGCGGGTTCAGCCGCTTTCGTTGCGCTAGCCCGGTCCATTGGCTTTATGCCCCCCTTGTGGGCTTGGCCGGGCGGTCGAGATGCGACCCGTTCTTGATTATGAAAGGCTCTCTGATTCAGTTAGAGTTCGACCACTTCCGGCATTTTGGCTTCGCTCACTGCTTCCTTCAAAACCCCGGCCAGCAGCGGAATAACATCTTTTTTGTTATCCCAGTAGTTGTGGGCTACCAGACCGCTACCGGCGCTGTTAGTGACGTTATCTACCTGAGTGTCCCTGATTCTTACCTTCGAAAATTCCCCGCTGCTGGCGTCCAGGGCATAGTAAAGCACCGAAAACTCGTCATGCTCGGGATAGGGGGCGCCGCGTTTCCACTTCTCGCCGGGAACCAGCGGATCGGCTACCGGGTCTTTGTCATCCCATAAATTCTCCCAGCGTACCTGCGAAAGACAGCCCGCGTCGGCCCCCCAGTAAAAGAGGCTGACATACTTGCGCAAGGGGCTGCCGTTGGTCACCAGGCAGGCAATCTTCTCGGCGGCGAAAGGCGGCAAGGCCCGTAAAACATCGTAGGCTACCACCGTTCCCTGGCTGTGGGCGTTCACTATTACCTTTTCCACCTCGTCCCGGCTGCAAATGCGGATGAGGGCATCGTAGACAAAGCTGCGGACGCGCTCGCGCAGGTCGTTGCGAATGACGTAGGTGGCGATATCCTGCTCAAGCTGTTTGACCACTGCCAGCAGCCCGCTCGGATTTTTCTCCTGTTTGGTTCCCTTTTCTCCGGCTACCACGTCATGAGTGGGCGAATCTTGCCTGACCTGCAAGCTGGGAGTCGGTTCGCCTTTGTTGGGCTGGTCGTGATGGCCAAGAATAGCCTTGAGGTCTGTCACGGCCGATGTGATCAGTCCTCCCAGGCTGGTATATCGCGGCAGGGCAAAGAGGGCATCTATACTCGTTTCGAGGGCCGCGCCTATGTGCCCGCCCTGGTCTTCCAGGTGAGCATATACCAGGGCCACGTGCGCGATCTTTTTATCGCCATCCTGTAAAGGTTTGGCCTGGGACGTGTCTATTACGCGGTGTCCTTTTTCGTCCAGTCTCCAGCGACCCAGGCGTGATAAACCTTCCTCGGCGTCCCGGCTTTCCGGCGGCCAGTGGCTATGTACATAAATCGGCCCGCTCTGGCTGGTTCTACCGTGTTGCGGGTCAGTGTCACCGCCCAGCAGGTCCGGTATCAGCTCGTAGAGATGCTGGTGCAGGCCGTCCGCGTAGCCTTCTACGCCCGGCGCGGGCGTTTGTTGAAAACCAATCCCGTGAATAGTTACCATGACTGTTATTTTTTGATCAGCCATAACTGCCGGTCTCCTTTCCCGCTTATTGCTTGCCGGTCCACTTATTCAGTTGAAAGAGGGTAGCTACTTACCAGGTTAGCCGGAGCGAAGCAGAGTCGAAGAGTCTAGAATATAGCTTTATTGAAAACTGGCGAAAAGTAGCGCCTGAAAAGGCTTCTGTGTTTATAAAGGGTCAGTTGGGAGTTATTATCGAGTGGGCATCGCTCACCTTGACTATTATCTTACCGCTAAAACCGGCTTTAGGCCAGACCCATTCTAAATAACGGCAGGGTGATTTAGATGGGCAGGGGCCACCCCTGCAACCCCGCACAGGGTAGACCCTGAGAACCCCTTTAATTACCTGGCAGTTACCCTGCACTTGATAACATCATGAATTAATAAGAGCCGTTGCAAGCTTCTCAAGTTGAGCTTACAACGGCAACTTCAAGGAGGAGAAAGTGTCGGGAGAGTTACTTCCGAATTTTATCTTTGTTCCTATCACTCGAAAGCGAGGTTCTTTAACAGGTCATTCGTTACCTCGCCACGACCAGCTTGAATAACCGGCTAAATTTCGGTTTCTGCCCGTACATCAGGACTCCTGCGCGGTAAATCCGGGCGGCCAGCCAGGTGAACAGTAGAACGGAACCGACCATGATCAGGGTGGTTATTATTATTTCCCACCAGGCGGGCATGGTATTTGCCACCCGGGCCAGCATCAGCACCGGGGTAAAGAACGGGATGTAGGACAGGATGATGACCCAGCTTGAGTCCGGGGCATTCAAAGCGAATATGGCGGCAAGGTAGCCCGCCAGGAACAAATAGGTTAGCGGGGCTATAGCCGTCTGGACCTCTTCCTGCCGGCTGATAAGCGAGCCCATGGCGGCGAAGAGGGTAGCGTAAAGCAGGAAGCCCAGCACGAAATAGAGGATAATCAGGCCGAGCAGGACGAGAGAGATACTGCCGATATCCAGTTGGCTCTCGCCGTTAGTCGTGCCAAACACCAGGCTGCGCACGGGGCCCTGCCCCAGGAAGGCTCCTATTCCGGCTAACACCATAATCCCCATCTGGGTACAGCCTGCCAGCCCTATACCGATGATTTTGCCCATCATTAACTGGAAGGGAGTGGCGGCGTTAACCATAATTTCCATCACGCGGTTACTCTTCTCCTCCACCGCGCCCTGGGCCACCATTGTGCCGTACTGCAAGATGCTGCCGAAAATCAGGATGATCCCGCCCATCGCCAGGATGTAGGCAGCAATCGTTTCGGCTTCGCTCCGGCCCTGGGTTTGCTGCTGAGTGTTAATAACCTGGGCCTGGGGCGGCTCGAACAGGCTGTTCAACTGGGCCTGCGAAACCCCTACCTGACTGAGCTTGTCCAGGAAATTCAACTCGGTAGCGGCAGCCTGTACCTGGGAAAGATTGTTATTGGTCCGGTTGCCGGAGACGTTTTCATAGTAGCTGAAAATCAGCTTGCCGTTCGCGTCGCGGTTGATGACCACCAGTAAATCCAGTTTCCCGTCCTTTACCTGCTGCCGCAGGGAGTCTATCTCGGCGGGCGAGGCTGCGGCTACCTGAAACTGCTTTTTCTGGCTGGTGCTAACATTAATGGTTTGCCCGGTACTGTTGATCGTCAGGTTTAAGCGCTGGTCAAAGTAGCGGGTGATATCCATTCCGGCTACCGCGCCGTTCTGATTCACTACCGTCACTTTAGCCTGGGCGTTGGTGGTGAAGTATTCGATAATAATAGGCACAAAAAGGGCGACCACGATCAACACGGCCATCAGCAGCGTGCCTATTTTGAAGCTGCGTTTTTCTACCCGGCTTTTGTACTCGCGGCCAATAATCAGGGAGATATTCCGCAAGTTCTGGCTGGAAGCGCTACCACTTCCGGCCAGCAGCACGCCTGTCTGCTCCGGCAGTCCATCCTGCTTTTTATCTTTTCCACCCCTGTTACCTGGAATAAGCGGCACTATACGCATCTCAAAACCTCCAACCTATGGTAAATTTACCTCACTGTTTAGCCCTTCTTCCTGTTGCCGCACTACCTGTGGGCGGCAAACTCGGCTTCCGGTGCCAGGTGGGCCTCTTCTCCGGCGATGCGCTCGATAAAGATATCGTTGAGGGACGGCTCGGAGAGTTCGAAGAGCGTAACATGCCCTCCCTGTTTCAGGGCCGTCTGCAAAATATAATCGGGGCTAATCTCAGGAGTCAGGTTGATTTCTACGTAATCCTGGCGGCGTTTGGTCACACGCACCCCCGGCATCTGGTCGAGCCAATTGATTTCGGGGTCGCCGTCAATCGCCAGGTGAATCACCAGGCGCCCACTGCTGCGCTTAACGTCTCGCACGCTGCCTTCTACTACCGCCTGGCCCTGGTTGATGATTACGATGTTCTGGCAGAGCTCTTCGACCTGTTCCATCTGGTGAGTGGAAAAGATGATGGTTTTGCCTCGCTCGTGCAGTTCCAGGAAAGCTTCTTTTAGAATACTGACATTTACAGGGTCAAGGCCGCTGAAAGGCTCATCCATTACCAGCACATCCGGGTCGTGCAGCAGGGAGGCTATCACCTGGATCTTTTGCTGATTACCTTTGGAAAGCTCTTCCACCAGGCTCTTACGATACTCCTCCATCTTCAGGCGTTCCAGCCATTCATCCAGGCTGCGCTGGGCCTGCTCTTTGGAGAAGCCGTAGAGGCGGGCCAGGAAAATCAGGTGATCCTCTACCTTCATTTTAGGATAGAGCCCTCTCTCTTCCGGTAAATACCCCCAGCAGCGCCGGGGTACTTTGGAAACAGGCACGCCGTTCCAGCTAATCTGCCCGCTATCCGGCCTTAGAATATCCAGGATCATGCGAATAGTGGTGGTTTTGCCTGCGCCGTTTGGACCCAGAAAGCCAAAAATTTCACCCTCTTCTACCTGCAACGAGAGGTCGCGGACCGCCTGCACGTGCAGGAAGGTTTTATTTACTTTCTCGACAATCAATGACATCTGCTTTGCCCTCGCATTCTTTCTAGCTTGACTGTCTCTATCTATAACGCGGCTTGATTAGTTCAAAAATCAGACTTAAAGTGTGGACAGAAGTACCGGACTGGTGGTTCAGCCTTATCATAACTATCATAACCATGAAGGATTAATAGAAAGGTTTAACGAAGTAAATAAGCTGTTAAATTTCAGGGGGTTGGAAGGGGCATAGCCCCTGGCCGGAGACTCGCGGGGGCATAACAGGGGCGTTACAATTAAAGCGGTGGCAGGCGTTCGACCGCCCGGCCATGAATGGACCGGGCTATTTCAACGAAAGCGGCTAAACCCGCTTGATAGCAATACCGAGCGTGGCAAGGCCGGAAATGCTATCAGCCCGATTTATAGGGCTTCGTTGGACTAGCGCGGGGATTCATTCCCGCGCGATTGAACGCTTAGTACTATCTTTAATAATCGGGGCGTTACAATTAAAGCGGTGGCAGGCGTTCGACAGCCCGGCCATAAATTGACCGGGCTAGCACAACGAAAGCGGCTAAACCCGCTTGATAGCATTTTGACCTGTTTGAGCGCCTAAATTGCTATCAGCCCGATTTATAGGGCTTCGTTATACTAGCGCGGGGATTCATTCCCGCGCGATTGAACGCTTAGTACTATCTTTAATAATCGGGGCATTATACATAAAGCGGTGGCAGGCGTTCGACCGCCCTGCCACCTACTATGTCATCCTGAGGCCGCAGCCGAAGGATCTCGGCCGCCAGGCAAGCTACAGCCGAAGTTATGTCATCCTGAGGCCGCAGCCGAAGGATCTCGGCCGCAAGGCAGGGCACGGGCGAGGAAAAGAGATTCTTCGGGCCTTAAAAAAAGCAATCATTAATGATTAAAGTGACTGTATTAAAAGAAGATTACGATCAAGTTACAAAAGGGCTAAAAGTGACCTTCGTCACTCACATTCAGCCATCAGCAGGCTAAAATAAGAATTACCAGGAAATACGCATACTCAGGTGTAAATCACCGGATGGACATTGGGGAAATTGAATTCTTATTTTTAGACTATCCACCCGGATAACTATTCACGTTAAAGGGTTAGCTTAATATGTTAAACTATTGGTTCGCTATTGAAGACCCGGCTTCCGCCACATTATGGAATAAAGCCAGTTTTGGCCCGGAAATCCAACCTACCCTCTTTCCGGCTACCGGGCTGGGACAGCGCCCTTTCCCTAATTTATTGCAGGCCCTACAGCGCTCTGCGGTGAATGGCCTCTTTTATGAATCGTACCACCAGCCTATCCCGCCGGCGGCCATTATGCGCCAGGTGCCGACTATCGTTTCTCTGGATATGGCTCACCTGCGCCCCTTTACCCCCGACCGGAACTTCTTTACCCGCAACGTGCTGGCCAATCTTTTGCAGAGCGGCGGAAAAGAAGAACAGGCTCATAAGACCGCTCGCCTGGCGGCCGGTTTTGTAGTCTGGAGCGAGTGGGCCTGCCAGGAGTTGGTGCACAATTTCGAGATAGACCCGTCCAGGGTGCTGGTGGCGCGCACGGGCGTAGACCTGGCCGATTGGGATAGCACCCAGGAGAAATTTCAAATCACCCGGCGCTACCAGACCAGCCTGCCGGAGCGCATTCGGGTGCTTTTTGCGGGCGATGATTTTGAGGCCCTGGGTGGTGAACTACTCCTGGAAGTCTTCCGGCGCGATACCGAATTAGCCGACCTGTGCGAGTTGCACCTGATTACGCGCAAAGCCAGCGTCGCCACTTACCTGGAAGAACTGGCCCCTCCGCCGCAACTGCATCTGCATCTGCACCCGGCTCATACTCCCGCCGAACTTTACCTGAACTCTGATATATACGTCTTACCTGCTCTGCGTCCCACCAGTCCTTCCCACCTGGCTACGGCCCTGGCTGCCGGTACTCCGGTGATTGCCAGCCGGGTAGAGGGCCTTACGGAACTGGTCAAAGACAATGAGGACGGCCTGCTGGTCAAGCCGAATGACCCGGAAAGCCTGACCGAGGCTTTGTGGAGATTGGTGCGCGATCCTGAACTGCGCTACGAACTGGGTAAGGCCGGGCGCGTCCGGGCCGAACGCGAGTTTGAGGCGGCCCGCAATACCACGCGCATTCTTAATTTTGTAAAACAACAGACCGGCCGGAGCGCCGCCCTTTCTGCCAATGGCGCTGCCGGTTTTACGGCTCTTAACTATCATTCTCAGTACAGCCATCCCCTGAATGCGCCCGAAAAATAAGGGGGCAGTAGCTTAGTGAGATGCTCAATCCGGCGGTGACGGTCAGCAGGCGAGACCGTCATCACTTCTTGTATCTACCTTTTCATTGGAGTATAATTTAAGAAAATAAGCATAAAAGTTTGTTAACCCGGTAAGGCGCTTCAGGCTTTACCAGCGCTTGTTGCCTGCGAACCCTTTGTATCAGGTTACATTTTATGACTCACTCCGTTTCGTTCAGGCCTTCAACCTGAACTGCTAAAAAACGAACTATCACGAGCTAGGTGTAGAAGGATGGGGTCCGAATGCTTCGGAATATAAAAGTTATTATCGCCGGTGAGAAAACGGTTGGAAAGACCAGCCTGGTTGAACAATATACAATGGGGAAATTTAGCGGCCAGTACAGCCACAGCCTGGGATTGAACGTAACCACCCATATTGCGATGGCCGGAAACCGCCCGGTCAAGCTGGAATTATGGGATATTGCCGGTGAATATTTCGAGCGAACCGAATTCTATCGCAACGCTTCCGCCTGCATGCTGGTCTACGATGTTACAAAAGAAAAGACCCTGCAGCAGCTTGCGACCTGGCTGAATGTCTGCCGTTCTACCATTCCCCAGGCGGGCATCGTGGTGGTCGGTAATAAAATCGACCTGGGCTACCGCTTCCCCCAGAAGTGGGGAGAAATTTTCGCGCGCTATGCCAACGCGCCTCACCTGACCGCTTCCGCCCGTAACGGCGACAACGTTGACCTGATCTTCAGCGAACTGGCTAAAAGCGCCATTGAAAGCCGGGATGGTTCCACCTCCGGCGCGGGTAATCCCGGCCCAGATTTGTCACAACAACGGCCTGGTTAATCTCAGGCCGGAAATTTATGGTATAGTATAGCTATACACTTTTGTGCGCTGCCAGCAGCGCCTTTTATTTGCTCTTCTCCCCCGGCAGTTCAGGCGGGTGAGCGCGGTACGTCTGGGTTGTTCCTTTAACAAACCGCTCTTTACCTGGAAAAAAGACAGCTTTCTCCTTCTGTTACTTAAGCGGTTTGTGTTAAGCGCGACAATCACCAAAAACTGACCCGGTTATACAGAATGTGAGAAAGGAGAACCAAGTGGCCGATACAATCAACTCTCTAAACGGCCCCGCTCAGGCTACCTTCGCTGCCGTCCTGGACGGTCGCCCGACAGTGTTCGCGGTGCAGGGTAACGCACCACAGCCCGTTATTTCCATAGACCTTTCCGACGCCGGTATTCTCGACCAGGGAGCCACCGTTACAGCCTTTTTATCTCCCGATGGTACGCGAGTAGCCTATTACATCTGCGATAACGCCCAACAAATAGCAATCCTGCGCGTGGCTAACCTGACCGACGCTACCGGCGCTACCCTGCTACAGGCCTCCGCCGGCGAGTCTTATAGCGACTTCGCCTGGAAACCCGATAGCTCGCAACTGGCTTACCTGCGCACCCTGCAAACCGGCGAAGATGCCGCTTCGGTGGTGTACCAGCTTATGGCCGTCCCGGCGGGTGGCGGCGACCCGGTGCGCCTCTATGGTGACGATGCCCTGCAACTGCTCGGCTGGTCCCCGGACGGCGCGAAAGTCCATTTCACCCGGCGGGTGGAGGGGCTTTTCGCTTATTCTATCCTGGACCTCTCCGGCGGGCAGCCCCAGGATGTTCTGCTGCCCAATGACACCACCACTCAGCAAGACCTGCATATCATCGGGCTGACCTTTAGCGCCGCCGGGCAGGCTTGCAAACTGGCCTATACCCTGAATTCCTCGCCCTACCTGCAAGACGCGGATAGTACTCCGGTGCTGGTGGTGGACGCCAGCACCGGCCAGACCATTCAGCAGTTCCAGGCAGAAGGGGCGGCGGCCAGCCTGTCTTTCTCGCCGGACGGCAATCTACTGGCTTATACCAGCCTGCGTTTTCCGGCCGGAACCGGCCCGGGTGACCCTCAGAGCGACCAGGGCGAGCAGCAGAGTGATGAGAAGAGCGACCCGCAGGCCCACGCTATCACCAGTTCAGTTATAGTTTACAACCTGGCGGATAACTCAAACCGGACCTTCCTGAGCGGGCAGCCCGGCATGGGCCATTATCACGTGCTGGCCTGGGCCGCCGATAATAACGGCCTTTTTGTGGCCGCCAATGACGGCGCGGTCTTATTCGTAGATGCGAATGGCAACCAGACACCAGTGGTAGCGGCCAGCCTTACCACCGAATCGCACACCGATAGCGAAGGCAGCCAGAGCGGCTTTGCCGTAACCGGGGCGGTCACTAACCTGGATATTCCCTACGTTCACCAGATTTTGATGACACCGCCTGATTTCAATGGCAACTGGGCCTGCGGTCCTACCTCCGCCACCATGGTAGCGGCCTACTATAGAAAGCTGGCGCCGCGCAGCGATACTTTTGCGGGCCACCCAACCCAGTTCGGCTGGTATGTTTCTAACGAATTCCGCAGCAACTTTAACAACTTTGATTTCAACCGGACTACGCCTGACCCCAAAGGCAAGCCCTTTCCGGGCGCCTACGGTTACTGCGTGGCTGACGGCGAGGCATATGCCTGGAAGATGCAGGACTATTTAACCCAGCTTGGCCTGAAAAACAAATTCTGGGGCTGGGGCAGTCCCTGGGGCGGCGTTTCGGCCACCACGATTAAAAGCTACCTGGACCAGGGCAAGCCGGTTATCCTCAGCACTAATATTAACGGCTTCGGGCATATCATCGTGGTCAAAGGCTACATGCCCGATGGCAGGCTGGTAGTGAACGATCCCTACTACGGCAAACCGGGGGCCGGGGAAATGGTCTACACCTGGAGCTACCTGCGCAGCACCCCCTGGATGATTACCATCGAGAACGACCGGCCGCAACCGGCACAGCAACCGGCGCCACAGCCTGCTCCGCAGCCAGCGCCACAGCCCGCGCCACAACCCGCGCCGGTTCCTTCGGCCCCGCCTGCGCCCTCCCAACCGAGCCCGGGCAGCGGCAATTCGGCTCTCTCGGAGCGCTTCGTGGCGGCCTACAACCGCAACGGCGGCAGCAGCGCCCTGGGCAACCCGACCGGCAACATTTACAGCTACAACCAGCGCTTCTTCCAGGAGTACAAAGGCGGCTCCAGGGGCGATGCCATTATTGTCGAGGACATTCGCTTCGACCGCTCCGATGATAGCCCTCGCGCTACCCTGCAACCGGCCTTTGTGGTGGCAGGCGCTTTCCTGCATACTTACCGCGATATGTACGGTGGCAGCGGCGGCGTGCTGGGTTCGCCTCTGAGTGATGAGTTTGTAAATAGCCAGGGAGATCGTCAGCAGAACTTTGAGGGCGGCTATATCCTGATGCAGGGCACCTCCGATAACCCGCAGGGCGCTTTCCCCTGGCCCGCTCACTTTAACGCCTGGAAGGCCGAGTATTTCAACAACTCCGGCCTGGCCGGTCGCCCCGGCTTTATCCGCGACGAGCAGGTAATGGGCAACAAAGGCCTGAATTACAATTGGGGCACCCAGGCCCCGGAAGGTGGCCGGATTGGCATCTTTGCCGACTGGTTCTCGGCCCGGTTTAGCCGCAGCATGGATTTCGGCAACGGCGGCACGTACGTCTTTACCGTGACTCACGATGACGGCTTCCGCCTGACCGTGGACGGGCAGAGCCTGGTGGGGGCCGACCCGAACCAGTTCTGGGCCTATACTTCCGCCACTACCAATACTTTCAGGGCGCATATCGGCAGCGGAGTGCATACCGTAGTCCTGGAGTATTTCGAGGGCGAAGGAAACGCCGAGATTGCCTTTGATTTCCAGCCGGAAAGCTAACAAAGGCGCGCGCGAAGGCAGGTTCCCGGTAATACCGGGGCCTGCTTTTCTTTATTCCTACCCGCTTTGACCGTTGTTTCTACTACACCTTTTAACTTAAAATTTGTTATTGTAAATATAGAAAACTATCTCGATCCGAAGAGCCTTACCCGGCTTTGTCATGGCAAGTAAAACAGAAAGGAACGTTCCTATCAATGGAGATGACCGAAGCAATCAGAACCTTTTTGGAAGAAATACGTTTTGGAGTGGCCGCTACAATTAACCGGGATGGTTCGCCCCAGCAAACCGTGGTCTGGTATCTTTTGCGCGGTGATGAAATAATTATGAATACCGCCCGGGGGCGTTTGAAGGAGCTTAATCTGCGGCGCGATCCGCGCATGAGCCTGTGCGTCGAGGATGGCTACCGCTACGTGACCATCAGGGGGCGGGCAGCGCTGGATGAAAATCCTGTTACTACCCAGCAGGATATCCAGGCAATCGTAGCCCGCTATGAAGGGACAGAGCGCGCTCTTGAGATGATGCGCAGGCAATTCTCGAAGGAAGAGCGCGTCTCGATCCGGCTTAAAATAGAGAAGATTTCCGATTACGGTTTCTAGGATAGCGGGTTATCAGGAGCCCGTAGCCGCTTCTAAAGCCGGCATGGGCTCTTCCAGGGCCCGGAGCATACGGCGGCGGCCTAGTTCCCGGCTAACCTGCTGGGCATATTGCTCCACCACGCTGCGGGCTTTCGGCTTCAATAGCCAGTTTCCGGCTTTGCCCAGCAACCCTCCCAGTCCCAGGAGTTGTACTTCCATCACAATTTTAGCGCGGTTTGCCCCGGCGTGGAAAGTACGAGCGTGCGCCACCGCTTCAAAATGGCCGCCCAGTTCGTTATCACTGGCCCGCCCTTTGATGACCACTTCGTGTTTGTGATGGTCTATCTGCACTATTTCCATGTGACCCTTGAAGTGATAGGCGAGCGGCCCAAGCTGGGCCTTGAGTAAGCCTACAAACTGGCTGGGTCCGGCCTGGCGAATCTGGCTAAGACCGGGGATGGTCAGGATTGGTTGCGGTAGATCGGTAAAAAAATCCCAGGCTTCTTGAGCCGAAAAATTGAGGTAAAAAGCTTCGTTGAAAATCATGCTGCCTCTAAAATACAAATGCGCTACGACTGTTACAAAAGCTGAATGGTGGCAGATCAGTTATTACAGTTCTGCTGATTAGTCCCGCTAATCAATGTACCAGCCGAATGTTGCCTTACTATTAAATGCGCGTAAAATAAGTTAACTTTCCCGGTTACTGCTCTGAAGGTCCGCTTCAGAACTATCCTCACTCATGGCAATTTGCGAGCCAGAGATTCCAAACTGTTTCTCCAGCAAGAACTCCAGCACCAGGCGATTAAAATGAGCAGCCTGATCGAACATCATGTTGTGCGTTCCCCGCGCAATAAACTTCAGTTGAGCGGGCGCTTTTTTAATCAGGCCTAAAGTCTCAGCGGCCAGGGTGGGCGGTACAATCCCATCCGCCTGCCCCCACAGAAGCAGAGTGGGCGCGGTAACTTTGCTCAGGCTGTCGCGGGCCTGTTGATCCTGCAAAATGGCCCGCAGGCTCAAACCGAACGCGACCATATCGGTACGCATCGTGCCGGTCGCAATCGTGAGAGTCTGGTTCAAGGGAACTGACACCTTTGGCATTTCGAGGGACCATTTCAAGCGCTGCCCCAGGGAAAGCCACAATCCGCTGGGGGCTGCCAGGGCCAGGCGCTCCACCCGCTCGGGATAAAGGGCGGCCAGGCGCACCGCGATCTGCCCGCCCATGCTGTGTCCCAGCACGTGCGCGCGCTCAATCCCGATAGCGTCCATCCAGTGTTTTACAAAATGGGTCTTCGCTTCAATCGTCACCGGCCCGCGCAGGCGCCAACTGTGCCCAAAGCCGGGTAAATCAAGGGCGTAAGTCCGAAAATAACGGCTAAATACGGGTAAATTCTCTCTCCACCAGTTTACACATCCGCCAATACCGTGTAACAGGATCAATACGGGGGCTTCATGAGGGCCGGCCACCTGGTAGTGGATACGAGTGCCGCCGGTATGCATATAGACGTGTTCAGCCTGAAAAGGCTCTGAAGTTAAAGCAGTGTCGGTTATCTGTTGCAATCTTAAACTATCCTCAATAGCAATTCTATCTTCTTTAGAAGTATAGAACATCAGGCCCGGATAAGCAACTCAGCCATATCTCCCAGGAGGATAGTTTCAGACCCGTATTTAGCTCTTGCAAGCGGCATTACTGTTATAATAGCCCCGGATTTATATACACAACTTAAATGAAAAGATACTTAAAAGGAACTTACTCAAAATGAACAGGCATTATCAGCAATCATATAAAGTGCGCTATGATGAATGTAATCTTTTTGGTTTTATGACCCCGGTGGCGGCCTTTCGTTATTTCCAGGATATCGCGGCCCTGGACGCCGCGCAGGTGGAAGTGGCCGAAGAGGGTAACTGGATCGCCCGCCGGACGGTAATAGATTTCAACCGCCAGGTAGCGGCCCACCAGGACATTGAGATTGATACTGCTCAGGTAGGTTGTACGAAGGTAACCGCCCAGCGCGGCTACGAAATCAGCCTGCCCGGCGCTGCGGGCCCCGACCCGGCGGTGGTAGCGCGTACCCTGTGGGTCTTTGTCAACCTGCGCGGCAGACCCACCCGCCTGCCGGGGGCTTATTTTACTTTCTGGGTTCCGGAGGGCATCGGCGCACCCCATGAAGAAGAACCCTGGCCGGTATTCCCCGCGAGAGCGCCTTTCCTGACCGCTATCCCGGTGCGCTTCTCCGACCTGGATGTCATGGGCCATATGAACAACACCTCCTACGTGGAGTTACTGGATAACGCTGCCTGGGAGGCCTTTGCTCAGCTAGATTTAAGGCCGGACAATCTAGCATGTTACCCGGTTCCGCTGCATTATGATATCGAGTACCTGGAGAGCGCCAAAGCCGGAGACAGGCTGGAAGTAAAAAGCTGGTTCGAGCCCCTGGCAAACGTCCCTGACGGCTTTGAAAGATTTCAACTGGTAACGCGCAACGGCACGACTCTGCTGCGCTCTCGTTCGCGCTGGCGCTGGGAGCCAAACCCCTACGCCCCCGAAAATGCTCCCCGGCCCGATATGGCCCGCCTTTTCAACTTCGAGTAAAAGCAAAACGGAGCGGAGTAAGTGGTTTTAGCCCTTACCACCGCTCCGTCCGCCGCTTACGCTTCTTATCGTATATGTCCGCTATTGCACAAGGGCAGGAAAATATTCAGGGCAATTGCCCTGATGGGGAGATGTAAAAGGGCAGGGGACACCCCTGCAACCCCGCACAGGGAAGACCCTGAGAACCCCTTTAATTACCTGGCAGTTGCCCTGAGAAAATAAAAGAAACCTCTTGACAGGAAGCAAATATGAAGTTATTATTAGAACAAACGTTTTCTAGAACATATAAGCTAACAGCTATAGATCCTCGCTGTTAAATAGCCCTCTCCTGACCTTTTGGGGCGGCCCGGTGGCCGTCCCAATTGATTTTTATAACAGGCTTCCCAATTTTATTTCTTCCCGTCAGGATAGCCCGGCTCTCCGACCGGCGCTGGTATACGTATGACTCCCAGCGCGACTGTAGTGGCTTCAAACTGGCCGTCCGAGTTAACTACTCCGCTGGCGGTTAGTTTGTCGCCCACCTTGATTAGCGAAGACTCCACCGGCTCACCCTGGCTGATTACTACCGTCTTAGAGGTAAGTTTAACTACCACCGGCTTGCCTCCCGGTGTATTAAGGTTTATCAGGCCCGTTTGCTGGTCGTAAGCGGTTACGGTCCCGGCAGTCGAAAGGGCTCGGACGGCAGTCTGGCCTTTGCCTATACCGGAGGCTATCCCGGCGCTGATAGCCGGAGTGGCCCTTTGCCCGGCGGTAGCGCTGGAAGGCTCGGTAGCCTGGCTCGGCGCCGTGGTAGCCTGGTTGTCCGGTGTGGCAGCGCTATTTTCCGCGCTGGCGGTAGTGGTGAGAGCGGCGGAGGTGGGTTGGGCCGGTCCGGTGGTAGGCAGCGCCGTTTGCCCGGCGGCGGTGGTGGTTACAGGGGGCACGCTGGCGGCAGGGTTATTATTGCCGGCAGGAGTACTATCTCCGCACGCTACCAGGCTAGAGGCGACACACCCTAAAGCCAATAAAATAATCACTCGATTTTTTCTCAATTTCAAACCCCCCTTTTGGTTTCCTGCTGTTTTACGCCTTTTATTTCTTACCTTTTATTATATAGCCTTTAAAAAGTCTCCTGTTGGCCCGCCTCGACGTTTTTCAGTCTGAGGACCTATATTCAGTATCATAATCTGTTCCTGTTTACTTATAACGCACTTTTCCCCGGTTTCATTACACCCTTAAAAGAATAAAAATCTATCCCGGCTTAACCTTTTGCCTTCAATAGCCTTTTCTTTGTAAAAAAGACTATCAGAAAAGCCTGAATAGCAGCCCCGATTGACAAGTTAAAATTTTTTGATATATTATTGTATATACACTAAAACTGAAATTTCTACAGAAAAATCAGTTAACAAACGCTCTACCCTTCACTGTAAGTTTTCAAATAATGATTAACGTTTTGTTTCGTCTCCACATCTACCTGATTATCGGCTTACAGCAATCCAGCTAAGTTGTTGCCAGACGCAGTAACTCTTGAATTATCGGCAGTTCTTCCAGGGTTTTTAATTAGCTTTCTATCCTGATTAGCGGTAAACGATAGCTAATTAAAACTAGTTATGTAGTTTTCAGGTGTTCAGTATTTCAACCTTGAGCGGCATTTGCAGGCCTTACGGTTGGTTTATTTCTTATGTCCTGAATTCGACAGGCTCCTTTCAATAGCGGTTCCAGTTGTTGTAATGTCCCAGAGTAGATTTAGGAGTGTAACATTGAGAAGCTTAAAAGTCCGCAGACGCGGACGTGCCTCGGTCAGCCTGGCTCTTTTACTGGCCATCTGTCTGACCACTTTTAGCGCCCCGGCGTTGTTCGCCGCTGATAGCGGCCTGCCCGGCAAAGCGGCCTCTGCCAGCGTTAGCAGCGACCTGCTTAACGCTTCCGGTAAAGTTACCGTCGCGCTTCAGCTAACCGAGCAGCCTTTGGTCTTAACTCCAGGGCAAGACCGCGCTGCTCAACTCAAAGCCTCCCAGGATAACCTGGTATCACGGCTGGCAAAGTATAACGTTAAAGAACTCGCGCGCCTGACCCACGCCCTGAACGCGGTGGTGGTGGAAGTAGACGCCAGCCAGGTCCAGGCTATGGCCAACGAATACAATGTCAAGGCCATTGATAAGGTCAACGATTACCAGTTGGCCGACAAGGATACCAACGGCTTAATTGGCGCTACTGCCGCCCAGCAGATGGGCTACAACGGCGCAGGCACTACCGTGGCCGTGCTCGACTCGGGGGTAGATTACACCCACAAAGACCTGGGCGGACCGGGTACGGTAGCCGCTTATAACGACTGCTACGCTCAGCGAGCTGTGGCGACTTACGCCGCTCTTAGCGCCAGTTGCAAAGCTTTATTCGGCCCGGGCGCTCCTAAAGTTGTTGATGGTTATGACTTCGTAGGAGAAAGCTGGCCCAATGGCCCGCTGGCGCCTGATGCCAACCCGATTGACTTTGAAGGTCACGGCACGCACGTCTCCGATATTATTGCCGGGGTCAATCCTGATTTTCCGGGCGTTGCTCCTGGGGCGAAAGTGATTGCCGGCAAGGTTTGCAGCGCGGTTGCTACCTCTTGCAGCGGCGTGGCCATTCTGGAAGGCCTGGATTACGCTGCCGCCAAGAAGGTTGACATTGTGAACATGTCGCTGGGTTCGAGCTACGGCCAGCAGGAGAGCGCCGAGGTTAAAGCGGTCGAAAACCTGACCGCCGCCGGTATCCTGGTGGTAATTTCTGCCGGTAACTCTGCCGATAAACCTTACATCGTAGGTTCAGCCTCGACTGCGCCGGGCGCTCTGAGCGTGGCCCAGACGGCGGTTCCCTCCGATAAGCTCTACCCGATTGATCTGAACCGCCCGGGCCTGGGCACTTACAGAATCAAGTACAGCGTCGCGCAACCCTGGGCTCCCGTTTTAACCGCGCCTGTCAGCGGCCCGGTCCAGTACGGTGACGGTGCTGGTGGCAACCTGAACGGCTGCGCCGCCTACCCCGCCGGTACTTTCAGCGGCAAGATTGCTTTTATTGATCGCGGCGTGTGCGCCATCAGCGTTAAAGTCTCGAACGCTGATGCTGCCGGAGCTAAAGCCGTTATTATCGGCCTGGTAGCCCCCGGCAACCCGTCAGTCTTCAGCTATGGCGGCGGCACTGTTACCACCCCGGCTTTCGTAATCAGCCAGGCGGATGGTGATCTTATCCGGACTGCTCCGGCGGGTTCAACCGCTACGATTGACCCGGCCAACGCTATCGGTCTCTCCGGCACTATGATTGGTTCTTCCTCGCGCGGACCTTCCATCAGCGACCAGTCCATCAAGCCGGAAATCGGCGCTCCGGGTGGTTCGGTTTCAGCGGTGGCAGGGACCGGAACTGGCACTGACGCTTTTAGCGGCACTTCCGGCGCGGCTCCGATGGTCTCCGGTTCGGCTCTACTGGTCAAGCAGATGCTCAAGAGCAGATTCCCCGGCAAGAGCTTTACCCCCACCGACATCAAGGGCTTCCTGATGAACACGGCTGAAACCAACATCTCGACCCTGGATGCCTCGGCGAATTTCTATCCAACCCCGATTACCCGTATCGGCGCGGGCGAAGTAAGGGTTAATCGCGCCGTCAATAACAATCTGCTGGTTACCGTACCGAGCGCGGAAGGTGCGGCGGTCTCCTTCGGCTATACTACGGTTGCCAATACTACCAAAGTCTTCTACAAGACTATCCGTATCCGCAACCTGACCAACCAGGGCCGCCTCTATACCATTTCGGCTACCTTCCGCGACCAGACCGATAACAATGGCGCGGTGGTCTTCCAGAGCGGCTTCCCCCGCAACGAGTGGGTAGAAGGTAACTCTTACCGCGACATCACTATTCAGATCCAGGTCAACGGCCAAAAACTGAAGCCCTGGAACCTGGATGCCGGTAGCGGCGGCGGCGATGGCACTACCATCAACGGGCCGGAATACGATGGCTACATAAAGGTAGACGGCGGCGCGGCTGACCAGAAAGCCACTCTGCCCTGGCAGATCTTCCCGCATAAAGCGGCTGATACCCAGGTACGCACCACTTACCAGGGTTGGGTCAACGGTCCGGTCAAAGTCATTCAGTTCGCCAACGACCTGGGCATAGTACCCGGCAAGGTGGAAACCTTCCAGTTGCTCGGCACCAGTCCGCAGTTGAGCGGCCCGCCCCCGGCGCTTGGCTCCGATGAAGCTCGCATTGACCTGAAGGCTTTCGGGGTGCGCGACGTAGGCGGCAACCTGCAATTCGCCATGAGCACTTACGGCCAACGGGCTACCCCCAACTACCCGGCGGAATTTGACGTTTACATTGACGCCAATAACGACGGTACACCCGACTATGTAGCCTACAACGCCGAGTGCGGCAGCTTTGGCACTGATGGCCGCAACTGTGTCAACCTTATTAACCTGGCTACCGGTAGGGGAGGCGCGGTCGCCTTTAGCATCGCTACCTACAACAGCGGCAATATCATCTTCAGTATTCCGCTGTCGGCGCTGGGTTTAAGCAGCGGCACCAAGATCGGGGCGTTAGTGCAGGGTTGCGATAACTACTTTACCGGCAACTGCACCGACGCTATTACCGGGCCGAGTAAAGGTGGTTTCGCCACTTACACGGTTGGCAAACCGGCCTTCAGCCTGCAAGCGCTGCCCTGGGCGCCTTTCCCGGCAGGCCAGGATGGTAACACCTTCTTCGTTACCAACAATGGTTTCCAGGTAGGCACCAAAGTAGCGCCCGCCTATAGCTCGCTTTCAACCGCAACGGGCTTCCTCTTCATGTACAGTGACGCGGATAACCCGAATCGCGAGTCTGAAACGGTTCCAATGCCCTAGTCAGATCGCGGCAATAAAAAAGGACCGGTCCTCGCGGGCCGGTCCTTTTAATTTTCCAAAAATCAGGCCTGTTTGTGGGCGATGCAGTTTATTTCCACATCAAAGCCGTGCAACTGCACCCCGACCGTAGTCCGTACCGGGTAATCCTCGTTAAAGAAGGTTTTGTAGATTCCGTTCATGGCGTCAAAATGCTTCATATCGCTCAGGTAGACATCCACCCGGACGACCTGGCTCATGTTGCTGCCGGCCGCTTCCAGGATGGCTTTAATATTACTCAGGACGGTGCGGGTCTGGTCTTCAATCGGGCCTGCCATCTGGCCGGTTTGTGGGTCGCGCGGCACCTGCCCGGCTACAAATACGAGGTCGCCCACCACTACCGCCTGCGAATAGGGTCCGGCGGGTTTGGGAGCGTTATCAGTCGAGATAATCTGCTTCAAGGCTACTCATCCTTTCTGCTCTCTTCAAAGGGAATATCAATCAGTCGTGCCCGGAAAACATACGGCAAAGCGGCTTACGGGTCAAGCCTTATCGCCTTTTCAGGCTACCCAGTAGCCCAGGATAAAACGGGCCGTCAGGAGGGTTAAGAGAGGCAGGCTGACCGCCACGTAGCAATAATTGAAAAGTTTCCAGCGCGTTCCGGCCAGGGCCAGCAGGAAATAAGCCGGGAAAATCACCAGCAGGTAACGGGGCATGGCGTGCAGGATACTGAAGCTGCTGGGCGCGAACATCGGGATAACCAGGCAGAGCGCGAAATAGAGCAGATAGGCCGGGCGCAACTTGACCCGGGTAGTCAGCCAGATCGCCGGGATCAGCAGGAGGATGAAAGCAACCGCCAGGAGCAGGTCCATGAAGGGCGTGCGCAGGTTCTGTTCGACCAGCGAGTCTTTATCCTGAAAAAGATGGACAAAAGCGTCCGACATGGTCTGCCAGGGCCAGCTAAAGTAGCGTTTCCAGTAGGATTGGGCGCTGAAAAAGGTATTGCTGCGGCCCAGGCCTATCGCAATCCAGACAATCCAGCCCAGCAGGGGCAGGAAGGGCAGGCCGAAAGCGGGCCACCAGCGCCAGTTGCGCCGCCAGTTCCAGCCGCGCTGGTGGATAAATTCGACCAGCAGGGCCAGCGGCACTACCACTCCCTGGTTCTTGGTCAGGACCGCCAGGGTGGCCAGGAGCAGGGCCACCCACCAGCGGTTAGTGCGAGCGGCGTAAAAAGCCCCCAGCGCCAGCGCCAGGAAGAGGCTCTCGGTATAGGGCGCAATCATGAAGAAGGCGGTCGGGAAGATCAGCAGGTAAAGCACGCCGGTGCGGGCCACCTGCTCGTCTTTGTACTCTATCGCGGCCAGGCGGTAGAGCAGCAGGCAGTTAACCAGGCTGGCCAGCGATGAAATAAGCAGCCCTGCTACTTTGTAGACGGCCAGCCCGGGGTGTCCCAGGGCCATGACAAAGCCGAACCAGCGGATCAGGTGGGGAAAGAGCGGGTAGAAAGCCACCGAAGACTCGGACCAGTAACCCTGCGCCGCGATATCCTTGTACCAGTCGCCATCCCAGCGCGTCCAGCTCCAGATCATGCGGTCGCCCCACATTTTGGGCAGGCTGGTGCTTTCCGGCGGCCAGATATTGGGGAATAAGGTCCAGGCCAGGAAGGGAAAGATCAGGAGGGCCAGTCTCCAGGCCAGCCAGAGATAAAAAATATCCCGGTGGTCGTTATAGAATTTTAGAAGAGTCTCCCAAAAGGCCGCTTTCGGTTCAGCCTGGCGCGTTTCTAGCATTGGTATTCCGTAGAATTTAAAAAAGCCTGAATAGTTAGTCTTTGTGATAATACTGCCCGCACTCGGGCAATTTTAACATACTCCGCCGGATTTTTTTTGCTTTGCCTGGGCCACTTTCAGCCGTGTGATGTGTTTGCCCCACCTCCACTTTTACCCTTCGCGTCCGGTATGAAAGCATGTCATTCTGAGGGCCGTTCTTGTCCCGCTCTTAATATTACCCCACTCGGAGGCCCGAAGAATCTCTTTGTAACGCCCGAGCTTTGCGCCCAGCAGCGCGAGATCCTTCGGCTGCGGCCTCAGGATGACATGCCATAATGGTTGCCTGTACCCTAAAGACCCGGCCTGTGGCCCAACCGCACGGGAATAAATCCCCGCGCTAGTCCAACGAACCCCCATGAATGGGGCTGATAGCAATCCGGCGTTCAAACGGGTCTAAATGCTATCAAGCGGGTTTAGCCGCTTTCGTTGAGCTAGCCCGGTACTATTCAAGTAAGTCATTTTCAAATAAAGCTATGCAAGCCATTCGACCACCCGGGAATGAAATTCCCGGGCTATCTCAACCAAATTCCTGCGGAATGGGCTAATTTGGAAGCAAAGCATCCGGCTCATCTCGCAGAGATTTCATTACACTAGACCGGATATTTCATATCCGGGCGGTCGAACACCTGCCACCGCTTTTACAATAATACCCCTCTTTATGCCATTTCATTCTGAGGGCCGATGCTGCCCCGCCCTTAACATTATCCCACTCTGAGGCCCTCAGAATCTCTTTGTCCGGTTGGTAGGCTTGCCTTGCGGCCGAGATCCTTCGGCTGCGGCCTCAGGATGACACGATAATAATGAGAGGCTTGCCTTGCGGCCGAGATCCTTCGCTCTGCTCAGGATGACATGGATTCGTTACCCAGCAGGGCGAGATCCTTCGGCTGCGGCCTCACGATGACAACTCAGAAACCCGAGTGTGCTGGATAGAAGGCGCACCCTTTTTGGAACACTTGTGCTAATTATGCTATAATCTTTTCAGCCACTATTGTTGCCGCTTTTATACAGGCTTCAAGGGCTGTTTCACCCGCTTACCAGCGTTATGTTTTGATTTAATCTTTTCTATGATCGCAGCAATCTAATTAACTTATGCCAGAAATTAACTCGCACGAATTGCAATCGTTCTATCAAGTCCTCGATGAGATTGATCGCCGTACCAGAGCTATACCGAATCTGCCTGCCGGGATGAGCTTTCAGGAAAAGCGTGCTCGCTATGGAGCGCTCTTTGTCCAGGAAATAGCAGATGTGACTGAGGCTCTGGCCTATATGCGCCGCACCAAACGCTTTACACCCGGCGACCTCCGCCGGGCGGAGTTGTATATCCAGTTGCTGGCGACCGAGTTGCAGATTATCGTTCGCCAGCGCGAAGGGCTGGACATGCCCGCTCAGGCGCGGGGTACGCCGGAAGAGGAAATGGTGCGCCTGAAACGTTTGAAAGAGCTTGAACGGGAGTTGAACATTTTGCTGGAGGAGAAGCGCTCGCTCGAAAGGCAGCTAGGGGCGCTGGCCGGTACTTCTGACGATTACGCTCCCCCGCCGGAGCTACCCTCGCAGGAAGTGCTGTACTTACGCGAGAAGGGCTACAGCAGCCCTTACTATCCGCGCCTGGATTTGCCTGCTGAGTTGCGCACCTGTGGAGCCCTGGTCTATACCCGCCTGCGCGAGGCCCTGGCCCTCAATACTTTCGAGAAATACGAAGGGATTCCCTGGCCTACCGCCGACCTGGGACAGCATGGGAGCGGTGCAAGCTCTCGCCGGTTAGCAGGGGTAGCCCAGTTATTACCTTCGCTGCTCGATGATCACAAAAATAGAACCTATCTTCCTCCCGAGGAGCAGGAGACCCTGGCAAACCTGATGTGGCAGCAACAGGCCGAATTATCAGACCTGGACGCCGATGTGCTGGATCTGCTTTGCCACCTGTGGTTGCTCACGGCCAATGAACCGAATACCCCGGCGATTGCCAGCGTGGATCAACTGCTGGATCTGCGGGGCCTTAAGGCCAAGCTGAGCGGCAACAAACGGCGAGGAGGTTACCTCGCCGGCCAGCGCGCCGAAATACTCAAGGCTCTCGAACACATTCAGAATCTCTGGCTGGACCTGGGCCAGGTAGAGATCTTTGAGTCAGATGGGAAGCGCACTCGCCCGGTGCTGCAAACTATCCAGAGCCGCGTTTTTGTGATTATCGACCGGAAGGTACGGCGCAGGGCGGCAGACCAACCTCCGGAACTGGATAAGTTTCTCTACCAACCGGGCAGGCTCTTTGCCGGTTTTCTACTTGGCCCCAGCAGGCAGGTCACTTTGCTATCCAGCCGGGCTGTAGCCTACGACCCCTACCGCCAGAAGTGGGAGAAGCGCCTGACGCGTTATTTAAGCTGGCAATGGCGCATAAAGGCCAGCCAGGGCGAGACTACCCACCCCTACCGGGTGCGCACCTTGTTGCAAGCGGTCGGGGTAAAGCTCCAGGCCGGCCGGCCCTACCGGATCAAAGAGCGCCTGGAAAAGGCACTCGATACCTTGCGGCAGGATAAGGTCATGGCCCAGTGGCAGTACGACCCGTCGGGCTGGAATGAAGAGTGGGTCGAGGAGCGAGGCTGGGCCCAGCACTGGGAACAGTCCCTGGTGATAATCGAATTGCCTGAAATTATCCGCGAGGCTTACCAGAAGATAGAAGCAGGTCGGGCCGAGTATAACCGGGCTAAAGAAACTGCGGCGCTACCTCCTGCCCACCAGAAGGAGGCCTCCATAGCTAAGGCCTTACGAGAGCGCCGCAAAGCCCTGGGTTTATCGCAACTGGAACTGGCCGAGCGGCTGGAAGTGACCCAGGGCTACCTGAGCAAGCTGGAAAAGGGGCAGGCAACAGCTACCCCTGCCCTCCTGAAACGCCTTAAAGCCTGGCTGGCCGCGAGCCAGGCGGGAAGTTGAAACTAATCAGAACCCGGCAGGGTATAGAGCGGGATTGGCCTCCAACCGGCCAATCCTTTTTTATTACATTCAGGAATATTCCCGAAAGGTTTACTACTGTTCTGGGAGGTGCGGACTGAATTTGAGTTCAATCAGGAATAAAAGTCGTGGTTATCGTGGTCGAAAGTCGTAGTTATCGTGGCAGAAAGTCGTAGTTATCGTGGTCGAAAGTCGTGGTTATCGTGGCAAGATCACTAATTTTTATCCTATTGCAATAGGCTAGATTAAAATATTCCTCATCTAATTATGTAATAACATAATAATATAATACAGGTCCCCTTGTACTACCGTACTGGGGACCATATATCTTTAAAACCTTTACACCCTTCCGCCCACTGCCGGCGCAGGGGAAGTTGATAGCGAAGCCATCAGCGTTTGCTTGCCGTTACCGCCGGGCAGTCCTACCCTTCCGCCTGGGCCGGTTGCAAGCGGACCTTTTCTTCGGAAAGAGCCTGCGGCAGGCTTAGAATGACCCTGGTATAGCGCCCGGGGCTGCTTTCGGTTACGAGCGAGCCTCCGATCACGGCCAGCATTGTTGTGTGCAAAGCCAGTCCCTGCCCGCTACCGCCTCCATTCGAACGGGTAGAAGCCAGGCCTACGCCGTTATCCTCCACCAGTATTTCGAGGCCTTTGCGCCACCTGAGCAAGATTTCGAGCGTCAGAGGGCGCTCCGGGTTGTTGCCACGAGCGTAGCGGGCGGCGTTGCGG
>DATAKM010000125.1:0-51466 GCA_036261665.1 Chloroflexia bacterium | reverse complement strand
GAGAGGACCGGGATGGACGAACCGCTGGTGTGCCAGTTGTCCGCAGGGCACGGCTGGGTAGCTACGTTCGGCAGGGATAACCGCTGAAAGCATCTAAGTGGGAAGCCCGCCCCAAGATAAGACTTCGTTTGAGACCCGTGGCAGACTACCACGTGGATAGGCGGCGGCTGTAAGCTTCGCAAGGAGTAAGGTTAGCCGTACTAATGGTCGAGAGCTTCACACACCCCCATTAAGTCATTCGTTTGGCAAGCTGGCATAACTAAGTCAGCAAGCAGAACAGAAATGAGCAATGACCGGTAGAAGTGAAGGTACTTAAGACGAAGGGCTTGGTATAAAGACTAAGCCGAGGCTTGAAAGAGCCAAGAAGAGACGAAGCAATAAAGAGCGACAGACGAGATTTCGGTATTCATTTTTTGAGGTGAAAGCCTTAAATAACAAAAGAGAAAGAAGTCGTGGCAAGAGCGTGGCGGACCCACCCAGCTCCATCCCGAACCTGGCAGTGAAACGTCACAGCGCTGACAATAGTGAGCCTTTTGGGCTTGTGAAGATAGGCCGCTGCGGCTTTTTTCTTTTTATACTGCTTTTTAGGTTTAATTCTTCCCTTTTATTCTCCCCTCCTTTTCCTTTATGTCTCCCTGTTTATTTGGGATAGCTCTTACAGGTAAATTAGTCATTACTTCCGAGAGCGGCGCCGTCACTGACGCCTGATTCATCAACAGCTATTGTAGAATCTTCGTAATTAGCAGCCTCTCTTTCGGCTGTTTTCTTATTAATGGCTGTACCGCTGTCCTCTCCGCTATTTATCTCGATATTTCCCTCTTTCAATTCCTTATTGAGATCAGTGTTTGATCCTCCCCCTGTCTCTTCCCTGTTTGGATTATCCCCAGAAGTTAGTGAAAGCCGGCAAACAGGTAGTTTCAAGAATTCGGAAAAGTTCATCTCGGTTCCCCCTTAACTCAGACTCAGCGTTACGTTCAAAGATACGATCTCTACAACACAATCTAAGCCACCAATTTTTGGAAAAAGGCCAGGAGAACTTCAGCAAAATAGGCAGGATTAATCGATACTTATCACCAGAAACGTTGATTGCTAATTCTTGAATTACTGTCCAAGATCAAGTAGGTCTTTAGTCGTAAAGCAGTTTACAACTAATGTCACTGTATAGTTTGCCCTCCAGGCGGATGTTTTTAACCTGATACTGCTTTATCATAGTGATATAAGTAAATGAAACACTCAAACCAAGCACTCGTTGATGAAAGAGAGAAAGAATATGTACAGCTATGAGATCAATCAACAGGAAGCCTACCGGGAAGCTCAGCGTATAGTAAGGGCAAAACTGAGATTCTACCGCAGCCTGACCAGTTATGTAATTGTTAATGCTGTCCTGCTTGTCATCTGGTTCTTAAGTGTAAATAATAGTCTTGACCTGGACGGTTTAGTACGCGTGCATAGCTGGAACTATCCCTGGTTTTTGTGGGTAATGATACCGTGGGGTATTGGCCTTCTATTCCAATTTATGAACGCTTTTGTCTATCCGAGACGGAATAGCCGTAGTATGCTTGAAGCTGAGATGCGAAAGATGGGAGTAAATCCTCAACCACCGGTCTACTACTATCCGGCCCCTAACAGCGAAGAAATCAAAAAGTAAGTAATATTTTTATGTAAAGTTGAATTCCTGAATAACACATTTAAGTAGCGACTGGAACTGAAACAGTCGCCTTTTTTGTATTCGGCTATTTCATAACTATTACCGATCAGGAAGCTTGGGCATTTATTGATTATGAACAGGGTTAGAGCCTTTCTTATGCGGTCTGATATAGGTGGCAGTATGGTGAGTTAAAAGTTTACCTTTTTCATCCATACATTCAGCTACTCCGTAAATAAGACGACGACCAAGCTTTAATATGCGAGCCTTGCAGGTAACGTCGCCTCTGCCACCACTTAAAAAAGCGGTGTTCAGTTCAGTGGTTACGGACATATCGCCTTCCTCGCGACCAATTAAAGTGATAACAGCAAACCAGATCGCCAGGTCTGCGACAGCCATATAAACCGGGCCATTTACAACCCCTCCCGGGCGTTCGAATACCTTTTGAAAGGGCACTCTGAGTATACAGTGGCCTTCCTCGAACGAAACCAGTTCAAAGCCATACATTTTGACGAAATCCGACTCTGCCAGCAACTGCTGTAACTCTTGCTCTGTGACGGCAAGGGTCATGCTTTTACCCTCTCTGTTATAGATAATAATAAATTTAAGATTACTCTTTTGCTGAAAAATTCTCCTGTAGAAGATTAAATTAAAGTAGGGTATTTAGCAAGAATACAAAATTTCAAAACAGTGAGCCTGTGGTATACTATGGCGGATTTGATTAAAGGAAACATATGCTGGAGAAGAGTTCACTGTGACAACAACACAAGATAATAGTTTACTGGCTAAATATAAATACGCTGTTATGGATATGGACGGCGTTCTATATCGCGGAAATCAACCTCTACCGGGCGTGCAGGAGTTTTTTGCGTTTGTTCGCAAGCATAATATTCCCTTTTTGCTTCTAACAAATAATTCTACCAATTCATCTCACGACTATAGCCTAAAATTAGAGCGAATGGGTGTGAAAGTCAGCGATAGCGAGATTGTGACCAGTGGTCAGGCTACTGCCGCGTATTTACGGCAAATAGCGCCCGAAGGTGCCGGAATTTATGTGGTAGGAATGCAACCACTAAGAGATTGCCTATTCGGCGGAGATAATGCTGAACGCTTCTATCCTGATGATAAAAATCCGCGCTTTGTTGTCCAGGGTGGCGATTTTAACCTGGTTTACGAAAGTGTCAAGCGGGCCTGTCTACTGATCCGAAAGGGCGCCACTTTTATTGTCACCAATGCTGACCCGGTTTTCCCGACTGAAGAGGGCTTGATACCAGGGTCAGGTAGTATCGGTATGTTGCTTCAGGTTAGCACCGGTCAACAACCGCTCGTAGTCGGTAAACCGGAAGCGCCTATGTTCAGGCTTGCACTGGAACAACTGGGTGCCACTGTGGAAGAAACTGTAATGATTGGCGACAATCTTCTGACCGATATCGAAGGAGCCAATCGCATCGGTATGCCCACTATTCTGACTTTAAGTGGCGTCACCAATGAGCAGGAATATGAAATTAGCGATATAAAGGCTACGCTGGCCTACAAAGGCTTGCCGGAACTTATCGCAGCCTGGGAAGCGGCTCTAGGTTAGCTTTCAAATAAGAAAAAGCATAAGAAAAAGCAAAGGAAGGGTTTAAACAGTATGGCTAATCATTCTGTAGTAGCATCCGACAAAGCCCCCGCGGCACTGGGCCCTTATAGCCAGGCCATTAGAGTCGGTAATTTCCTCTATTCGAGTGGACAAGTTGGAATAGACCCGGCAACCGGAGAACTGGTAAGCTGGAAATTGCGAGATCAGACGCACCAGGTTTTTAAGAACTTGCAGGCGGTGCTGGCTGCCGCAGGTCTTAGTTTACAGGACGTGGTTAAAACCACCGTATTCCTGGCCCATATGAGCGATTTCGCCGAAATGAACGGCATTTACGCCGAGTATTTTGGGGATAATCGTCCGGCCCGCAGTACAGTCGAGGTAGCACGTTTGCCTAAAGACGCTCTAATTGAGATTGAAGTTATTGCAGTCGAAGGTGAAAACAAACAGCCGCAGGCACTCGGTTAGTATTTTTAGATAACTAAAAGGCGAGCTTTAACTTTCCAGTCAAAGCTCGCCTTTTAGTTAGTCTCTAAAATTTAAAGGCCAAATGCATCCACTTCCTGGCGGGTGGGCATGGCAGGAATCCCACCCGGTTTTGTGACGGTTAGCGCACCCACCGCTACCGCCTGGCGACAGGCCATTTCCACTACTGCCTGGTCTTGGAAGGCGAAGTTACCGCGGCGCAGCCCGTCAAGAATTCCAGCCATAAAGCCATCGCCCGCTCCCACCGTGTCGACTGCCTGGACCGGGCGGGAAGCCACGAAGCCGGTAGCATTGGCGGTGCGAAAGAAACAGCCGGCTTTGTCCAGGGTAATGACTACCAGCTTAAAGTGTTCACGCCACAGTTTGGCCGTTCCAGTATCAGGGTCAGAGTCGCCTACCAGAAAAGCCAGTTCGTGCCGGTTAAGTTTAACGATGTTGGCATATTCCAGGGGAGCGCTCACTCCGGCCCTAGCAGCGGCCTCATCCGGCCACCCGGTCAGGCGCAAATTTAAATCGTAAGAGAGCAACCGCCCTGCATCTCGGGCTAGCTTTATGGCGTAGTAAGAAGCCGCGGCAGAAGGCTCTGTGGCCAGCATTAGCGATCCAAACTGTAACAATTGAGCCTGGGATACATAATCAGGATCAATATCTTCAGGAGAAAGCATTGTATCAGCAGAAGGATTACGGTAGAAAAGGTAGTGGGCGTCTCCGTGGGCATCCCAGTTAACGAAAGCCAACCCGGTATGGTGTACCGGATCAAAAAGCGTATGGCTGGTATCTACATTATTCTGGGTCAATATGTCTCTCAGGTGGTAACCAAAGAAATCATCGCCTACTTTGCCCAGGTAACCTACCCTGGTACCTAACTTGGCTAGACCAACGGCTACGTTTGCCGGGGCCCCACCAGCAGCCATCCTCATTTCACCGCTTGCTACAATACTCCCACCTGGTTGCAGCGGGACAATATCAATCAGGGCTTCACCCAGGCATATAATATCAGGTTGTGGCATAGTTTGGTCTGTTAGCTCTCATTCTTCTCGGCAGGCTGAGAAAGGCTTTGCTGTTCTGTTAAAGTATCAATTGCTTTAGAAAGTTCCTGATGCAGTTGCCGGGCCTCCTCCAGGGTCAGCCGCAAAGTAACCCCATTGTAGTCACCAAGCTCAGAAACGAACAGTAGCTCTGCCGCCAGCACTACCCTGTCTTTGATAATTTTAACTCCGACCCGGTCTCCATTAGTTAGTTTGCGCATACTTGGTCCGGATCGCTCTCGGTTTAGATTTAAGTTTATCATAAGGAAAGTTCCCTTTCTAGTCTTAACAGAACCAATTCGAGGATCAAATTGATACTATCTTAGGCCAGAACAGGGAACTCTCCAGTTACTTCGACTACACTTCTAACAGTGAATTAGCTCGAATTTTGTACGGTTCTTAGTGGGGATTACAGGGATTTCCCCCACCTGGCAGGTTAACACAGGGAGTAGGGCTGGGAAGAGCAGAAGGTGCTCCTTGCAGAGTGCTATTAACTGCGCTAAAGGTTGAGCCTACCTGCGGACCTACCAGAACCAGGATGCTGATTACCAATACTGAAACCAGAAGGAGAATCATGGCGTATTCAACCAGTCCCTGTCCCTCCTCAGCGTGCCGATGTTTTAAGCTCTTACGAGCTCTTTTCGAATTTAACATTACTATGCTCCTGCGAAAGTATGACTAAGCTAAGACGAAAAGTAGGTACTAGAAAAGTGGGGCTATTGCACGGCAGAAGACGGTCCCTTTTATTAATGTAATTATATCAAATATTTATATACCCGCAAGTTTATAACGCAGATTATGAATTCATTTATATCCCTGTAAGTTTCAATTGAGCCTAAGTGTTATAGGCTCTTCCCCGTTGTGCTACACTTTAGAGTGCGCAGAGAACAAGTATTTTGCTGGAACGATAGCTGCTTAATACTTACTGTTTGATTTGAAATGGTGGATGATAATTTGCTAGATTCAATTCATTGATATAAATGACATTGGAAAGGATAAAGAGCGCAATTATAGAATTTCAGGAATAACTACCATATGAGTATTAAATGTAACCGTAAGGAGGACAAGTCGAATGAATAGTGAGGAAACTACCATTATTCCTCGCTCAAACAATAGCGATGATACTGAAAAGCAAGTGACAAATAATAATCAAGAGTTAGATTCGGCTGAAAGCCAAAAACAAGATGCTGGAATCAGTGATGAGGCCAGGATTGTAGCTCGTGTACTGGCAGGCGATATTGATGCATTTTCTGAGTTGGTAGAGCGTTATAAGGGAGCGGTTTATAATTTGTGTGCCAGGATGCTTAACAACCCGGCAGAAGCGGAGGACGCAGCGCAGGAGGTCTTTGTGCGGGCCTTTACGCAGTTACATACCTACCAACCCACTCGGCGCTTTTCAACCTGGATTCTGGCGGTAGCCAATCATTACTGCATAGACGTGTTACGCCGCCGCAAAGCAATAATGGTAGACCTTGATACCGTGGCTTTTCAGGCAGAAAGCAAACAGCCTGAACCGGAAGAACAGGCCTTACTCTCTGAAGCGCGTAGTGAAACTCGCAATTTACTTAACACCCTGCCGGAAAAATACAGAGCAATTACGATCATGCGTTACTGGGAAGATTTATCATATGAAGAAATCGCCGAGGCCACGGGCCTTACAATTGCGACAGTGAAAACACGCCTGTTTCGCGCCCGTGAGCTACTGGCGAAAGAATTAGCCAGGCAAAATAATAACTCCTCTGAAACCAGTGAAACTAAACCAAAGAGAACTACCCGGCGCGCAACCAGGAGTCCGCAACTGGTAGCAAGCAGAACAAGTATATAATTAAGAAAGTTGAAAGCAATGCTTACAGCAAAAAGTTGGACCAAAAAGGAGAGCCTGTATGCGCTGTAGTGACGCCCGAGTAACTGCTTTTTACTACCTCGACCGGCAACTTGATGACAATCAAAGGCATAAACTGGAGGTACACATTAAAAAGTGTAAGATATGCCGGGAACGCCTGGAACTGATGCAAGTCATTCCTGATAATATCAAGGCCAATCAAAAACTGACCCCCGGACCTAATTTTACGGCTGTTATTATGCAACGTGTGAACCGGATTAAAGAATAAAAAGAAAAAGTGCTAAAGCGAGAATTAGGAATCTATTTCTCGCTTTAATTAATTTTCAGACAATCCGGGTCTGAAGTTATCGTTAATTCTTTTAAGTAACTTAAAGCTCCACTTATTTACTTTTGCTTACCTGACGTTCACCTTCTTTTACCTTCGTTTTTACCGGCAAAGGTTATAGTGTCCCTGAAGGAAACCACGGTGGGCCTTGTGATAAGGTGACGAGGCATGAAAGGAGCTTTAAGTTTATGTATACCAAACTGGCTGTGCCGCTGGACGGCTCACCTTTAGCAGAAAAAGCTTTACCCTATGCCATTAAAATGGCTAATAATCTTAACGCGGAATTACTTTTACTTAAGGTCTCTGAAGTGCACGGTATCAGAACCGACACCATAGAGCAAGAGCTTATAGTTATCAAGAGTAGCGAAGCTTACCTGGAACTGGTACGAAACACTATCATCAACCCGGACTTAAAACTTCATATGGCTCCGGAAAAGGTTAAAACCCTGGCGCTCTACGGTGATCCCAGGCGTGATATTGCGGATATGCTTCCTTTTGAGGGTGTGGACATGGTAGTCATGACCACGCATGGGCGTACCGGAATTTCGCGCCTGGTAATGGGTAGTGTTGCTACTTCTGTCCTCCAACATCTTAAACTGCCGGTTATGCTGATTAAGCCTGCAAATCTCAATCATAAAGAGTCGCTGGAAGGCCTGCTTAACAATAGTGAGTATGAACTTCCAGATCCATCACGCCTGCGAGTGGTGCTAACGCTTGACGGTAGTGTCGAGGCCGAAACAGCCCTTAAACCTTCCCTGGATTTAGTGCGTAAATTGAGAGCGAGTCTTTATCTCCTTCGGGTTGTAGTTCCCATGGCGCCGCTTGACTACAACGAGCTTTACGCTGAGTATGGCTACGACTATGGCACCGAAATAGCCAAAGAAAATAAAGAGCGCCATGAAGAACCTTATAAATATCTGGAAAAGATTCAAAACGATATCAGTTCAAGTGGCGTGAGTTGTGTGAAAGTAATTCGCACAGGCAACGCCGTAGATGAGATCATTAATTTCGCTAATATGGTCCAAGCTTCGATGCTGGTGATGGCTACACACGCACGTGGACCTCTTGGTCAGGTTTTGCTTGGCAGCACTGCTAACGAAGTAGTACGCCGCAGCAATCTACCGGTGGTATTAGTGCACACCAATGAGGCGCTCACCCAGCCTGAATTAGCACAGGTAAAATCTTTACAGAAGTAAGAGTCGTTATAAAAAAGCACCGGCGAGAGAACTGGCCGGTGCTTTTTTATTCATTAGCTTTTAGAACCTGGGGGGTTTAATAATAGCAGTTACACGGCCCTGAATTTTAACACCATCAAGGTCTTCACTGTGGGAGTCTCCTTTGCGCGGCAGGATATGAATCGGGCTAAGAGCCTGGTTAGCTGGTTGCAAGACCACCCGGTCAGCCTGGCGGTGGCGATAGAACCGTTTGAGGGTAACGAAACCGGCACTGTCCGAAGAATCGGTCAGGCAGGCCACTACTATATCCCCGTCATCAGCATAATTCTGGGCCTGCACAATAATAATGTCCCCATCGTCAATTTCATTATCAATCATTGACTGGCCACGCACACGCAAAGCAAAGGTGCTGCGGTTAACTTTCACTTCACTTGAATTTACCAGCACGTACTCAGCGTCAGAACCATAACCCGGTTCGTGGTAGGCAACGGTTACATCATAGCGACCGGCAGCTACCTCTCCGGTAACAGGCATTTTGAGATAGCTGATATTAGCCCAATCATCCCAGGGAGCCGGTGAATCTTCACTCGAAATGATTTTGATGCTGGAGTTAAAGCGATTCTGGCGAATCGGATTAACAGATTCTGCCTGCCGGGCAGCGCTTTTCTCGCCCAGTACTCGGTAAGTGCGAGCGCGGTCTTCGCGACGTGTAAAGGCGAAGCCAGGCGCTTCTCCTTCAGGGCTTACGCGCTCAAAATCCCAGAGATCGTTTTCAGCCTCACGGAAAGGCTGCTCCATAATGGCGCTGGCCTGTGCTTTACGCCCGGCGCTCCGTGCTCCCTTATTTCTTGTGGATGTTTCCTGATACTGGCTGTCCCAGTTGCGGTCCATACGGCCACCCCATTTAACACTCCTATCTCCTCTAAAGGTGTCAGACAGGAGATTCTAAAGCTAATAACTGCTAAGTCATTTCGTACCAGCCGTGAAAAACTACTCTTCCGGCTTGCAAAAGTTTATACGCAATAAGTGTGCCAGAATAAAACAAATGTTCGCTCGACCGGTCGAGCCAACTACCCAGATAATAACAACCGAGGGTCAGGGAAAGATAACCGAAGTAGTAGCCAGCCTTTTAGCTAAGGCTGGCTAGACTTTATAACGGAGGAAGTTCTAAAAAGGTGCTTAGAGAATGCTGCGGATAACGCCAACCAGCTTACCACGAACTCGCGCATTATCCATAGCGGTATAGATAGGCTTCATGGTGCTGTTGGCAGGCTGTAAACGTACACGTCCGTGCTGAGGTTCAGGATACCACTGCTTCAGGGTCGTCTCACCCTCGGACTCAAGCCAGACGGCTACAGTTTCGCCAATTTCAGCGGTTTCGGCGCTGCGGATCAGGACGATATCTCCATCGGCAATCAAGGCATCAATCATCGAATCCCCTTTGACCCGCAGGGCAAAAACATCCGGCCCGGGACGACCTTTCAGCATGTAAGAAGGAATCTCAAGCTGATCTTCCGGGTCGGCATCCTTGCGGTCAGGGATAGGCAAACCGGCGGCAATAGTACCAAGCACCGGAATATATTCAGTCTGGCCACGCCGCGTGCGCTTTACCAGTTCGATAGCGCGTGATTTGCCGCTTTTACGAATAATATGTCCTTTGTTTTCAAGGGCATCCAGGTTGTAATCTACAACCGAAGTCGAGCTGATACTGAGAGCCATCTGGATTTCACGCACAGTGGGTGGCCAGTTATTCTCTTCAATATAGTTCTCGATATAACTCAAAATATCCTGTTGCTTCTTTGAGAGCTGATTCATTTTACGTCTTCCTCCAGAGCGTCCACGTCCGGCTACAGTTGCCGGTGGGTCGGCTTCCACTACTACAATTCCGGCAATTTGATCAACGGATTTGCGCCGGCTACCGTATACTCGAACAGGGCCAGTACTTGCGCTATGCATAGCTGTATCCAGAGGGTTGCCCGAGGGCACAAAAGCTCCCGCTTTGTCCGCCCTGTTAGCTTTTTTCCTGGAAGCCGATGCTATAGTCATATTCTACTCCGGTTAGTTTTAACGATTACTATATTCAATGCTCGCGACTGCCCAGGAAGAAAACAGGGGCAGTGAAACAATTATTCGATAGAACAATTATACGCAAGAACAATGGTTCTTGTCAATAGGATTCTGAGGATTATGTATACCTAAATCTATGCGTTTAGCTCATGGGGGAAAAGGGGATTTGGCGCTTTTCAAACCGCTGTAATAAAGCCCGCGTCACGGTTCTGCCGCTGAGAGCGATATTGCAGGTTACGTAAAGCCAGGCTCAAACGCCGAGCTGCTTCCTCTAAACGTTGAGGTGTATTATCGCCAAAACTGAGCCGAACCGTATTGTCGGGCGCTTCCGCCGGGACAGGATAAAAAACCGGCCCGGGCAAGACCGCCACACCTTGCTCCGCCGCTTCAAGATGAAATTCTTCAGCTCTAATACCACGTGGCAGAGTCAGTAGCATACTGAAACCACCCTCACACCGGCTTATCCGGCAGCCTGTGCCGGCTAACTCCTGCTCCAGATTATCGCGCAGGCTATCCCGGCGCTCCCGGTAAAGCTTCCAGGCTTCGCGCAGTTCAGTCTCAAAAGCGGAATGATTGACAAATTTTAGAACCGCACGGGAAAGCGGGGTGGAAGTGCTGCGATCAAAGACCGACTTGGCTTCGGCCAGTTTTTCCATCAGAGTACCTTGCGCCACCAGCAACCCAAAGCGAACCGCCGGAAAGATAATTTTGCTAAAGCTTTTGAGGTAAATAACGCGGCCTTCTGCATCATAATGCTTCAAGGCGTGAGGTAAATTCTCGGCCTCATAATAAAATTCGTTGCAGGTATCATCTTCAATGATAAGAAAATTGAAGCGCCGGGCCAATTCTAACAAACGCACCCGGCGCTCGGCTGAGAGGGTAACTCCGGTAGGACTCTGAGAGGTAGGAACAGTATAGAGCAGCCTGGGGTGGTAACGTTCTGCCAGGCGTTCCAGCACATCCAGTTGCAGGCCATTCTCATCCAACGGCACAGGCAACCAGTTGATACCACGGCTTTCGAAAATTTCAAGGGCTGAAACATAGGTAGGGCTTTCAACCAGCACCATATCGCCGGGGCCCATAAAAACACGCGCGACTAGGTCGAGCGCCTGCTGGCTACCGGTAGTCAGGAGCACTTCATCGGCCTGGCAGTTGATTCCAAAGCGTTGCAGATAGCCGGCCATCCATTCACGAGTGGGCAGATCACCCAGCGGAGAACCGTACTGCAAATGCTGGTGGCGACCTTCGTCCAGGATACCATCTTTGCTAAGACTTTCACCGGCCTGACTCATGGCCTTCTCCCAGCGGCGCACACCAAAGAGTTCCGGAGCGGGCCCACCACTGCTCATAACAATCATATCGTCAGAACTTGATGCACTGGATTGGTAGCGGGCCAGAGCGCCCTGCAAAAACCGCTGCACCCGAGTACTGCGATTGAACTTCTGGTAAGTGATAATTTCTGACAGGGAAGCCGAGGGAGTGGTCGTGGTATAACCAGCAGGACCAGGATTGTACTTATCGAGAGTATTTTGAATTGGTTCCGCTACAGCCAGTGATTTCCTGTTGAGGGAACGCACAAAAGTACCTCTTCCCACCTGGCCGGTAGTGAAGCCCTCGTCGCTCAGCACTTCATAGGCCTGAGTAGCCGTAACCGGACTGATGCCAAGCACCTCTTTCCAGGCGCGAATAGGCGGCAGCTTTTCACCTTCACTCAAATCTCCGCGTGATACCGCCAGTTTCAGTTGTTCGGCTAATTGCCGGTATAATGGTTCGCTACCTGCTTTGTCCAGTTTAATGTTATCAAAATTCAAAATTGTACTCCCCGGCTATTGACAAATTGTACTCATTTGCTATGATATTTTTATCATAAAAAGGCGCTCCAGTCAATATTGTTATTAAGTACAATTCTGTTGGAGATGAAACTTTTGCAAGCGCGTGATGCTTTTGAAAGCGATCTAGCTGCAATAGTAGCTATTTATAACAGTACAATTGCCAGCCGGCAAGTTACTGCCGATAAGGAAAGGAACTGAGGCAAGATGAAAGTAGAACCGGTAGTTTTGCAAGGGCGTTTCGTAAGGTTGGAACCGCTAACACTTGAACATGCACCAGACCTGCTGGAAGCAGCGCAAGATGATGATGTATGGCGTTACGTTTCCCTGTCACGTCCTTACACTCTTCAGGAAATGAAAACCATCATCGAAGGCGCTCTAAAACAGCCTGCCAGGCTTCCTTTCGCCACCATAGATGCCGCTAGCGGCAGGGCCATCGGTACGACCAGCTATCTTGATATCCAGCCTCAAAATAGAGGCCTGGAAATTGGCTGGACCTGGCTGGGCAAACCCTACTGGAAAACGCCACGCAATACCGAGTGCAAGTACCTGCTGATGAAACATGCTTTTGAAACCCTGGGCGCCATCCGAGTCCAGCTTAAAACAGATAGCCGCAATTATATCTCTCAAAACGCGATTGAACGCATAGGCGGCAAAAAAGAAGGAGTTCTTCGCCGCCATGTGATTTACCCCAGCGGCTATATTCGTGACTCGGTTTACTATAGCATCATTGATCAGGAATGGCCTGAAGTTAAACAACGCCTGGAAACAAAACTGGCGGGTTATAGCTATTCAACACCTTCAGAGGTTACAAATTAATGAGTCAGGCGGTTGTACGGCGCAAGGATAAGCAAATGAGCCAGGAAGAGATCGAGAACTTTCTGACCCAGGCCCGGGTAGGCCATTTTGGTACAGTCAGCCCAAATGGTGATCCCTATGTAGTGCCGAATCTTTTTGTTTACGCCGATGGCAAGATTTACAGCCACAATACCAGCGCAAACGGGCATTTCCGCCAGAACGTTGAAGCCCACTCGCGCGTCTGTGTCGAAGTGGCCGAAATCGGGCAGGTCTGGCCGTATGGTGAATTTGAATGCGACACTACCACCAGTTATAACAGCGTGGTAGCCTTCGGTAGCATTTCGCTAGTAAATGACCCTGCCGAAAAAAGCCGGTTCTTTGATCGCTTCATGGCCAAGTATGCTGATCCAGGCTGGGATCGTCCTAAAAGCTTTTATCCACGCCTGGAACAGGTAACGGTCTACTGTGTAGCACTGGAAACGATCACAGGTAAAAAAGGGGGTATGCCTCCTTTGAACGAGCAATGGCCGGCTGTTAATAAAACGCTCTCTCCGGGCACAGTACCGCCCCAGCGAGCGTAAACTGGAATAAGCCCACTCACTTTTTTAACCTTACATCTACAACATGGCGACCCGAAATGGGTCGCCTTTATTTCTAATAGGTTATTTCTCCCATTGTAACAATAAGCAGGAGAGTGATAGACTTGTTCAAGAGGCTCAAGCCCGATATGTTATAATAAAAGCTGCTTCATCTCTAAAAGTAAGAGGTAAACAGGGTTAAAAGTGGCCCTGTTCAGGAAACAGTGATTAAATCAGGAGAAACGATACCATGGGCTTGAAAGAGCAGCTAGTGCAGGATATGAAAGAGGCTATGAAGAGCAAGGATAGCCAGCGTCTTGATACTATTCGCCTGCTACGCGCCTCTATCCAGCGTCTGGAAGTAGACCGCACCGACCGCAAGAATCCTAACTACGGTAAAGAAATTACCGAACAGGATTATGTGGGGGTAGTGCAAAAAGAAATCAAGCAACGCCGCGACTCGATAGAAGCCTTCGAGAAAGGCGGGCGGCAGGATTTAGCCGATAAAGAACGGGCTGAACTGGAAGTAATGGAACAATATCTTCCCAAGCAGTTAAGCCGCGAAGAAATCGTAGCAGCCGTACAGCCTATTATCGAGCGGGAAGGCAAAGATTTCCGTAAGGTAATGCCAATCGCATCCAAAGAACTCAAAGGACAGGCCGACGGTCGCCTGGTCAGCGAGGTTGTTAAAGAGTTGACCGCCTAGTTTCAAGAGTAGCATGAGCAAGACCAAACCACCTACCCTGAATAAAAATTTTCAGAAAAGCAACCGACCGCCTACGCCGGGCAGGCCAAATGGTCGCAAGCCCCAGAGAGAACTAAGTCCAGAGCCGGATAAAAAGTCTTCCGCCTGGAACTGGCAGAAACAGGTGCTGGCGGTGCTGGGAGCAGTGGTGCTGGTGAGTGTGTTGGTAATCTTGCTCTCGCAACCTCAGGACCGAACGGACCGGCGAGTGCTTGATAATGCAGTAGGAACAGCGGTGGCCAGCACCGGCTTTACGCCACCGCCTACTATTGTGCCCGGTTCGGATTTTGGAATTCTTCTCACCATTTTCGGGAAAAAAGATTATCTTCCTTCCAGGCCTGACGAAAAAGTTCAACTGGTAATCTCCAATACTCGCCAGAAATCCTTCTTCATCAGTAACTGTGATGGAGTTGTACTGCAACGCTTTTTAGGTACTGATCCTAACGATACTTCCCAGACCGGCAAGATGGAAAACTGGGATACTATTGCTCCCGGCGGATTTCCTTTTTGCGGGCCTGCTACAGGCAGACAATCGCGGCAGGTTGAACCGGGTGTCAATGCCGATGCCACCTTTAAATTCGATATGAAAGTTACGCGCCCCTTCAATGGGAAAAGCTGGGACGTGCCCGGTACTTATCGCTTGCTGGTAACTTATTATTTACTTTGCCCCAACAGCAGCCTCAGTATTGACGATTGTGAAGACAAACACCTGGCCGAATCGGATTATTTTCGAATTATAGCTGTAGCAGATCAACCACCTGTTCCTACCGCTTCCGCCAATAAACCGATCCCGACGATTGCTCCGACCGTTACATCCAAACCATAATAACCGGTCAACTTGATTTGAAATGATAATTCTGGTAGTTTAGCGGGCAAAGTGTAAGCTTTGCCCGTTTAGAGTTGGCCAAAACAGGTGGACCGGATTTAAAGCTACACTTAGAACAGGGCAGTAATGCCCTCGCTTTTATTCCTGCTAATCCAAACTTTTAGGGATAAGTAGTTTTAGCGATAATAACCGGTTTTATTTATAAATAATTAGGAAACTAGAGGAGCGATTTGGACTTTTTTCAGAAACTCTGGGAAGCCTTTCTTAGAGCGTTAGATCAGAATCAGTTAGTCATGCTGCTGGGCAAAACTCTTCTTGCGCTGGCAGTTTTTCTTGTTTTTGTAGTGCTGGGTCGAGTAGCCCGCAACAGTGTTAAGCGGATAACCAGCCGTACCAGTCGCAACGCTAATCTACCAATTCTTCTAAGCAACCTCTCCTACGTGGGAATGCTAATCATAGCTATCTTAACGGTCCTGAGTATTTACACCGGGGCGGGGCTTTCTACCCTGGTAACTCTCTTTGGCCTGGTATCGTTAGCTATCAGCCTTTCGGTTCAAGATGTGCTAAGAAACTTTGTAGCAGGTGTATTTCTGCTGCTGGAACAGCCTTTCAGTATTGGCGACCGGATCAAAGTGCGCGATTACGAAGGCCGTATCGAGAATATCGAAATTCGGACTACTACAGTGCATACGGATGAAGGGGTCCTGGTGGTCATTCCAAACAGTATCGTTTTCGCCGAAATAGTAACCAACCGGACGGCTTTCTCTCAACGCCTGACCAATATATACTTCCTGATTACGGTCACACCGGAAACTCCTTTTGAAAGCACCTGCGAAAAAATTAAAGAGATAGTAACCGGGTTTGAACCGGCCATGGTTAGCGCTGACCCGGCACCCCAGGTTTTCGTAGAGCAGACAGGCGGTAAGAAAACCCTGGCCCGGGTGGACTTTTGGAGTCCGATAAGCGCGCCTGGCAACACAAATTCAGAGTTAGTACAGGCTCTAGCAGAAGGCTTGCCGGAAGTAGAAATCTCAACTACCAAACTGGCTGTTCCGGCCTGATCTGATAAAATCATAACACGCTACAACCGTCTAATTTATTCAGGTTAAATTTAGCTCTAAGAGAGGATTTGAAGCAGGATGAGACTGGGCATCATGGGAGGTACATTTGATCCAATCCATAATGGTCATTTACTGATAGCCCAGGAAGCAGGCTGGCGATTGGAACTGGACCGGGTACTCTTTATTCCTACCGGTAATCCGCCTCATAAACAGAACCATGAGATTGCTTCAGATGAACATCGCTGCCGGATGGTGCAACTGGCTATCGCCGATAACCCGTTGTTTGAACTTTCTACTATTGAACTGGAACGCCAGGGATTTTCCTATACGGTAGATACTCTTGAAGCCTTGCACGCCAGGTACGGCCCCGGTACAGATTTTTATTTCATCACCGGAGCGGATGCCGCAGCGGATTTATTGACCTGGCACCTGCCGCAACGCATTCTGGAACTGGCACACCTGGTGGTAGCGGAGCGGCCCGGTTACCAGTTGCCGGTAGCCAAATTACAGGCCGGTCTACCCGGTATCAATCTGGCGAAACGACTGGTAATGCTGGATGTACCGATGGTCGAAGTTTCTTCTCACGAACTACGAGAGCGTATTGCCCGCTGTATTCCGGTAAAATATCTGCTACCGGACGAGGTTATGGCCTATATAGTCCAGGAAAAGCTTTATCAAGGAGATAATTATAGATGTTGATTGACGCGCACGCCCACCTGGATTTAGAGGATTACGCCGGAGACCGGGCTGAAACTATCGCCAGGGCTAAAGAAGCCGGGGTAGAGCGCATTATTAACGTGGGCGTTGACTCACCGCGCTGGGATAGCTCGCTGGCACTGGTTAAACAATACCCGGGCTACATGTACCTCTCACTGGGTCTGCATCCTAATGACATTTTACAGGAAGGCGACCCCGAAAAAGTAATGACGCGCTTGAAAGAACTGATTGAGTCTAACCGGGAGGTAGTGGTAGCCCTGGGAGAAACCGGCCTGGATTACTACCATGACGATGTACCACCTGAAACCCAGAAAACCTATTTTGAACGGCAGATTGACATGGCCCGAGAGTTAAAACTGCCTCTGGTTATTCATTGCCGGGATGCCATGCCCGATTTAATCCGGATTATGCAGGAGCGCGGGCGCAATATGCCGGTTATGATGCACTGCTTTAGCGGAAGCGTGGCTGAGGCCGAGGAGTGTATGGCGCTTGGGCCGGAAGTTTATATTTCTCTGGCCGGGCCGGTAACCTTCGCCAAAGCTTTCGAGCGTCACGAAGTAGCTCGGGCTGTGCCGCTGGAAAGGCTGCTGGTTGAGACAGATTGCCCTTTTCTAACCCCGCACCCTTTCAGGGGCCGCCGGAATGAACCGGCCCGCGTGAAACTGGTGGCGGAACGCATCGCCGAACTAAAGGGAATCAGCTACGAAGAAGTGGCCCGCCAGACCGGTCAAAACGTACAAAGATTATTCAATATTATTTAGAGCATATATTAATTAACAAGATGGTCAGGATGAGCAGAACTTTATAATATAGTTATTTAACCTGTTTATCTTAAATATCCTGCCCATCCTGTGTGAATAGAATTTCAGAGGATTAAAGATGAGTGAATTAAATCGCCCTATTACAATCAATGCGGCCCAGGCCGATTTACGCCAGTTTTTGGACGAACGCGGATGGTATCCCAGCGACACCGAAGGCCGCTATTACACCACAGTACATATGATGGAAGAACTGGGCGAACTGGCTCGGGTCATCACACACCTGGAAAGCCGCCGGGCAGAGGTGCAGATCACTCGCCAGCAGCAGGTTTTGCAGCGCGAAGAACTTGAAATCGAACTGGGAGATGTTTTTTGCCACGTATTGAAACTGGCTGAAGCTTATGGCGTGAGTGTCGAAGATTGTTTTGTCCGCACGATGAACAAGAATCGCAAGAAATATCCTCTCGAAAAATTCGAAGGCATGGGTTTCGATAAAGGCCAGAATGCGCCTGTCACTTTTGAAGACCAGGATATTTAAAATACATCAAATAAAAAAGATTAAAAGATATGGTAAACCTCTACCAGCTTCAAATATTTGTGACAGTCAGCGAACGCGGAACTTTTTCGGCTGCCGCGGAAGTATTCAATCTGACCCAACCAGGAGTTAGCCAGCACATTCGTGCCCTGGAAGATGCTTACAAGGTAAAGCTCTTTAACCGCAACGGGCCACGCATCGAGTTGACTGAGGCCGGACAGCGCCTGCTGGAAGCCGCTCGACCTCTGGTGGAACAGGCCGAACGGCTGGAGGAAACTTTTAGCGCCAGCCTGGGCGAGGTGCGCGGGCGCGTCAGCCTGACTTATAGCAAAAATACGGCAGGAGCACTTTACACCATGCTTCCCTTACTGGCCGGATTTCACCAGCGTCACAGTAACGTACGCTTTTCTTTAGTGCAATTTTCAGAAGAGGAGAGTATCAACAAGCTGCTGGAACGCGAAACCAATTTCGCTCTGCTTACCGGGCCTTCTCGCCAGAAATCGCTGGAAAGCATGCTGCTCTATTCGGATGAACTGGTGCTGGCTTTACCGCCCGGGCACCCCTGGCACAACACCCAGGTTACCTTAAATGATCTTAAAAACCAGCCGTTTCTGCTGAGAGCGCCCGGGTCGGAAACTCGCCGCCTGACTGAAAATACTTTGCGGGTCACTGGCTTGAATCTCAACACTTTAAAGGTAGTGGCCGAGTTGGATAGCGCGGAAGGGGTGGTGCTGGCAGCCCAGGCCGGATTGGGTATGGGGTTTGTTGCCAGCGCGATTGCTCGCCGTTTTGCCGTTAACGGGCAAATCAGTTGTGCGCGCTTACGCCTGACTGAACGGGAAATCAGCGCCGGAATAGATTTGAAAAGAGAATTTTACCTGACCCGCCTGGCGCCATTGCTCTCGCAAGAGAGAAGCCCGAGCCAGGAACAGCTCTGGGAATACTTTAAGCTTGCTCCCCAGCTAATCCCTAATAGTTTGGGACTTAATAACTCTACTGCGCCTGCGAATGGGGCTGAGAAGCTACACTCTCTGCCTGGTTAAGAACAGGTCCTTGCAGGGGCGGCGCCCCCGGCGCAAACTTATAACGCCAGAGCCTGCCGAGCGGATAACCGGCCATTTTAGCAATATCCCCCGTAGCGCGGATGAGTGGCACCCACAAAACTGCTGCTATTTTTCCAGGCAAGGGCAACTTTTTGAATTCATCAAGATACTTGAAGAGCCGTTTATAGGCGCTCCAGAGATAGCCCAGCCCGCAAACAAACAACAGTAGCCAGGCGATTGGTTTCTTCAGGGCCACTATTATACCGGCAGGCGCGAAAACACCATAAATAAAGTAGCGCAGCAAATGGCGTTTTAGAAAGAGATCAGCCTTGCCGTCGCCCCGGGCGTAGCGGTAGTACTGCGTCCAGAAAGCACCCAACGAACGGCGCGGCGCAAAGAGCGCCAGGGCCTGCGGTTTCCAGGCAAAGGTTTTTACATGGTTTTTCAGGTTAATATCAAAGATAAGATCTTCACAGTAATCCAGCCATTCCGGGTAGCCCCCCGCCGCTCTCCAGGCGCTTTTGGTGAAAGCCACCGAGCGACTGGAAGGCAGAAACTTGTCAGGCTCAATCTCTTCAACTGAGGGTAATACCGTTGCACCCATTGCAATCTGGAAGGGAGAGGAAGGATCAGGGTCGCTGCGGAAGAAACCGGACACCACCTGAACATCAGAACTGGCAAAGGGCGCGACCAGTTGTTCCAGCCAATCCGGGCGCAGCCTGACCCCGGCATCGGTTACCGCGATCAACTCATGGCGAGAAGCTTCGATAGCGGCATTGCGACCTCTTGAAATGTTAGCCCCCGGCAATTGCATAGAGTGTACGCGCTGGTCTTGCGCGGCGAAGTGTTGCAATTTTTCATAAGTGCCATCACCAGAACCGCCATCAACCACCACAATTTCATCCGGTGGGCGGCTCTGTTCCAGCAGAGTGTGTAATACCTTTTCGATATTATCCGCTTCATTAAAGACTGTCATTACTACCGAAACAGGCCGGTTATTCTGCAATCTTCTCAACCTCCAATTTAGCCTGAATTAACAGTTCAGCTTGCTGCTTCGCTGAACTAAAACCGGATTACCCGAAAGCACAGGAAGTAACAAAAAAGCATAGAGTAACAACTATCTCTACACTTTCATACTCAGATTATAGTTCTACTTACCCTGGATTTAGTCTCCGTAAGCGTAAACTCCCATGTGCTGATCGTGGCTTAAAACTGCCAGGCCACCCACCATCGTTAATAGCTTAACCAGAGTGCGAGTCTCACGATGCTTTTCTTCCAGGCTTATCTGAAGATCTATGGTTTCCTGGCAAAGGGCCATCAAGCGCGGACCCTCACATAAAAAGTCTTCGTGATAATCCGAAAGGGTACTCAGCAGCGGAAATTCATCCTCTTTTTCCCCTATCGCCAGCTTAATCTCTTCAGCTTCATTTTCATCCATCTTCCATACAAAATATTTGGGGCTTTTTGGATTGGAGTCGGGTGAAATTACAATCTCTTTAGACATTACTACAGCTCTCCCTCGGAGTCATTCCTATGCGATTACTTTTTTGACCAAACCGTATAACGTGAAGTGATAATAACACATCCTTTTAAATTCGTATAGCAGCCCTCTTGACAATAGGGGAGGGGGGTATTACAATATATCCAGATACCCCTGCTGGGTATTTATCGGAAACTCCCGAGATTAAGAAAGCGAGGACGAGCGATGTCTGAAATATCGGAGCAACAGACAGCTCATATAAATACAACGAATAACCATATTACAACTAAACCCGATAATAACTCAATAGCCAGTGTTACGATGGAACTGGAAGGCATGACCTGCGCCAGTTGCGTCAATCGAATAGAACGTAAATTAAAAAAAGTACCGGGAGTACAGGAAGCAAACGTCAATCTAGCCACCGAAAAAGGCACCGTTAGCTATGACCCCGGCCAGGTAGCAGTTAAAGACCTGGTAAAAGCGGTCGAAGCGGCCGGTTATAAAGCTTTTCCAATTATAGAAGAAAAACCTCTACCCGCGCCTGTAGTTCCGGCTTCACAGCCCGCTCAAGTAAGCCAGCCCGAACCCGGTCCGGCTACGACCGAGCTTGAAATAGAGGGAATGACCTGCGCCAGTTGTGTTAATAGAATTGAACGCAAACTTAAAAAGCTGGATGGAATCGAAAGCGCTAACGTAAACCTGGCTACCGAGCGCGGCACCGTTAAGTATGATCCTGCAAAGTTAAATTTAACCGAGATTATTAGCGCGGTAGAGGCCGCCGGATACAAAGCGGCTCCCCGGCCCGGCTCAGAACCGGTTTCAAGCCCGAAGCCGCAGCCAAAAGCCGTCTATGCACCACCCGCCGCTGACTCCTCGGTTGAAGCGGTGCAGGCCGAGGTAGAAGCCCTTCCGGCGCCCCTTTCCGCACCTGTACCCGAAGAGCCCGACAGGGATACTTTGCGGCGCATGAAGGAAATCAAGCGCCGCCGCAACCTGTTGATCCTGGGCGCGGTTCTGACAGTGCCGGTCTTCGTCATCAATATGTTCGGCATGGATTGGTTCAGCGATTTGCGACTGCGCGACTGGTTACTCTTTGCCATGACCACCCCGGTCTGGGCTCTGGTAGGCTGGGAGTTTCACCGGGGCGCTCTTAAAAACGCCCGGCACTTCTCGGCCAATATGGATACCCTGATATCGTTAGGCTCAACTACCGCCTATGTATACAGCCTGTGGCTGCTACTGTGGGGTAATAAATACAGTTCGGTAGCAGGCGGCATGTCCAGCGGCCCGAACGGCGGCGAAGCGATTACATATTTTGAAACTACCGCCCTGATTATTACCCTGATCTACCTCGGCAAATTTCTCGAAGTAGTCGCCAAAGGTCGCACCAGCGGCGCTATTCGCAAGCTGATGGGCTTGCAGGCCAAAACTGCCCGCGTGGTTCGTAACGGCAGGGAGCAAGATATACCGATTGCGCAAGTCGTGATGAATGATTTGCTGGTGGTGCGGCCCGGTGAAAAAATCCCGACTGACGGCACAGTAGAAAGCGGCCAGAGCAGCGTAGACGAGAGCATGGTCACAGGCGAGAGCCTGCCGGTAGAAAAAGGGCCGGGTGAAACTGTGATCGGCGCGACGGTCAACCAGAACGGGTTGCTGCGGGTACGAGCTACGCGGGTAGGACGTGACACCGTTTTATCACAGATCATCCGGTTGGTAGAACAGGCCCAGGGCAGCAAAGCGCCAGTCCAACGCCTGGCTGATACGATTAGCGGTATTTTCGTACCGGTAGTTATCGGCATCGCCCTCTTGAGCTTTGCCGGCTGGCTGCTTACCGGCCACGATTTCCAGACCGCCCTCCTGCCTGCCGTAGCCGTGCTGGTAGTGGCCTGCCCTTGCGCCCTGGGTCTGGCTACCCCCACCGCTATAATGGTTGGTACTGGTGTAGGCGCTGAAAACGGTATCCTGATTAAAGGCGGAGAGAGCCTGGAGCGAGCCCGCAAAATCAATGCGGTGGTGCTGGATAAGACCGGCACGCTGACCCTCGGCAAACCGGCTGTCACCGACGTAGTAAGCCTGAATGGAATGGACGAGAGCGCTATCCTTAAACTGGCGGCCCTGGTGGAAAAAGGCAGCGAACACCCGCTTGGTGAGGCCATCGTAAAGGGTGCGTCAGAGCAGGGTCTTTACCTGGACGACCCGCAGGAAGCCGCTCGCAATTTCCAGAGCGTAACCGGCGCAGGCGTTGTCGCTGAAATTATTGGCCAGCGCGTGCTGGTTGGTACCCGCCGCCTGTTAAACCAGTATAACCTCTCTCTCGACCAGGCTACTGAAGAGCGCATGAGCCGCCTGGAAGGCGAGGGTAAAACGGTCATGCTGGTGGCGCGTGACGAAGAGGTAGCCGGGCTGGTAGCGGTCGCCGATACTATCAAAGCAGGTAGCGCGGAAGCCGTGGCCGAATTGAAAGCGCTTGGCATCGAACCGGTGATGATGACCGGCGACAACCGCCGCACCGCCGAAGCAATTGCCCGGCAGGCCGGAATCGAGCGGATCTTTGCCGAGGTACGGCCCGGTGATAAAGCCCAGATGGTGCAGCAGTTACAGGCCGAAGGCAAGACAGTTGCGATGGTGGGTGACGGTATCAACGATGCCCCTGCGCTTGCCCAGGCCGATGTCGGTATGGCCATCGGCACCGGGACAGATATTGCGATGGAAGCGGCTGACATTACCCTGATGAAGGGGGATGTACGGGCAGTGGCTACCGCCATCAGCCTGTCCAAAGCTACCATGCGGAAGATCAAGCAGAATCTTTTCTGGGCCTTCTTCTATAACGTCCTGCTGATACCCTCGGCGATCCTGGGCATCATCAACCCGATCCTGGCGGCGGGCGCAATGGCGATCAGTAGCGTCAGCGTTGTATCTAACTCGCTGTTGCTCAACCGCTTCCGCAGCAAGTTTGCCGGGCCGCTCTCGCCTGCTGAGAAACAGGCGCGGCGCAAAGCGCTGGTCTGGCAGGGGGCGCTGGTAGTAGCTTTGCTGGCCCTGGTAGCCGTGATCGGCTGGCAGGCCTACGATAGCTTCACTCGTCCTAAAGCGGCTAATATGGCTGTGGCTTCAGCCGCGAACACAGCGGAACCGGAACCGTCAGTTGTACCGGCCGCTAACGCCGTAGCTTTACCGCCTAACTATACCTTTAACAATACTCATATCGAGGTCAGCACTTACCCGGCGACTCCGCAGCCCGGCCAGCCAGCCCTGATTATCTTCCGGCTGACCGACGCTAAAACCGGCCAGCCATTAACCGCCGCCGATTTGAAGCTGAGTCACGAAAAGCTGATGCACCTGATCGTGGCGAACAGTGATTTGAGCTTCTTCCGGCACCTGCACCCGGAAGGAACCAGCGAAGGGCTTTATACCTTCACGACCACTTTCCCGCAAGCCGGTCATTATATGATCTATAACGAGATCGTGTTGAAGGACGGGCAGAAGTTACTCTACCGCACCGACCTGAATATTGGAGAAGGTGGTAACGTCACACAGGCGGCTTTAACTGCTGGTGGCGCCCTAACCCAGCAGCTAGGCGATCTTAAAGTGACGGCCCAGCTTCCGGCTCAAATCAAAGCGGGGCAGGCTTTCGAGGCTAAGTTCAGCTTTGAGAAAGATGGGCAGCCGTTCAAAGGGCTGGAACCTTACCTGGGCGAACCGAGCCACATGATCGTCATTTCGCAGGATAGCGGTAGTTTCAGCCACTTGCACGGGCATGTGCCGGGTGAGGCCCCGATGGGCATGGACCAGCCCGAAACGAGCCAGCCAACCACTGACGCTATGGCGATTGCTACCCAGAGCCAGGTGCGTTACGGGCCGGAAGTCTCCTACGACCTGAAGTTCGAAAAGGCCGGTTTGTACAAAATCTGGGCGGAGTTCCAGTACCAGGGCAAGGTCTACGCCTTTACCTACGTACTACAGGTACAGGGTTAAGCTATAGTTTTTCTTCAAAAGGCGCACTGTGTAGTGCGCCTTTTTTGTTACAAACTTTTATTATTCGTCAATAGCTGTTTTTCCAACAATTACATTTTTAAGCCTAAAGCACTAGAAAATCAGCGCACCGATTAGACCTATTGCCGCAGCTAAATAGGGCTTGCGCATCAAGAAATAGGCGAGGAGTTGCAGTACAATTTTAGTAGTCGAAATCGGCTAAAAAGAAAGAATCATTAAAATAATCAAAGTTAAAAAAGCAATCATACGTCTAAATTTTTGGAGCAAAGAAAGCGATGGAAAAAGTTGGAACAAATAATGCGCCTGATGCAAACAGAGATGGTTTGAACCCGCAGCAAACTTTACATGCCTTTGAAAACAACCAGCTTGAACCTCAATTTTCTCAGGATTTCTATAGTACCTATAGCTCAGGCTACCCCGAAAGTGATAATACTGGCCTCAAGATACAGCTTGCCAGGCCGGTAATAATGCTACTATCCGTGTTAGTAACCATTTCTTTTTTTACGGCAGCTTTCGGACTATGGGTTGCCGCCCTGGCGTTGACTTCCGCCGCGCCCCTGGTGTTGCTGGTACGCAACGGCTTTATCAGTAATCCCGGTTTTATTCAAGATACGTGGCTTTCCAGCCAGAACGATGCTATCGCCTACGCTTTTAGCGGCGGCGTTACCCTGGCCGGGTTGCTGCTGGTAATGATTGCCCTGTTTGTTACTCCGCCGGGCTTCAAACTTTACAAAAGAATTATCAGGAAGCTGCACGGTCAGGATGATTGGTAAGGATTTTTGATGAATCCTAAAAGCTGTAAAGTACACATGAGTCGTCCCGATTTTTAGAGCGATAATAGTCCCGAAATACCCACAATGGGGCATACAGCCAATATCGGGTCTACTAAACTCAAATCCACTCAAGGGATTAGGAACCGTCTGCCCTCTCCACAGCTTTAATAGTCACTTTAGCCGACTTTAGCGGATAGGCCGGACGTTTACTTCCGGCCCACTGCTCTCCCATTAAATGCCTATCCACCAAACTCTGGGATGACTCGTGTTTTTATGTTTAGACTTGCCATTCTGGGCTTTTTGCTGTATACATTTCTATTGTATTTTTAGCGGAATGCTTTCCAGAATTAAGGAGCTTTTTTTGACCACCCAAGTTGTAAATATCCCGATCAGTGACACTAAAACTCAGTATCTAAACCACAAAGCCGAATTTGACGCTGCCATCCAGGGTGTACTTGATAGAAGCTGGTTCGTGCTAGGAGAAGAGGGAACCGCTTTTGAGCGAGAATTTGCGGACTTTCTCAAGGTTAAATACGCCGTTGGCGTAGCGAACGGTACAGATGCCATTCAACTGGGCCTGATGGCCTGCGGTGTAGGAGCGGGTGATGAGGTAATTACCACGCCGCATACCGCCCTTTTCACCTTGCTGGCCATTACCCAGGCCGGAGCTAAACCGGTGCTGGTAGATATAGACCCGCAGACCGGCTTAATCGACCCGACCCAAATAGAGCCTAAAATTACGGAACGCACCAGGGCTATTATTCCTGTACACCTCTACGGGCAGTCGGCTGACCTGGACCCTATTCTGGAAATAGCAAAAGCTCACAACCTGCGGGTAGTTGAAGATAGCTGCCAGGCGCACGGTACGCTTTACAAAGGTCAACCTACCGGCACTATTGGCGATGTTGGCACTTACAGTTTCTACCCTTCCAAGAACCTGGGGGCTTATGGCGATGGAGGCGCGGTCGTTACCAATGACCCGGAGCTTGCCGAGCGCTTGCAGCAACTGCGAAACGGCGGCCAGAGCGAACGCTATCATCATGAGCTAATGGGCCTGAACAGCCGCCTGGATGAAATGCAAGCGGCGATCTTGCGGGTGAAGTTGAAGTACCTGGATGGCTGGAATGAGGCCCGGCGGGAACGCGCCGCGCTTTACAACCGCCTGCTGGCGGATAGCCGGGTAGAGTTGCCGGTTGAACGTGAGTACGGCTACCATATCTACCACCTTTATGTCATTAAAACCACTAACCGGGCCGAGCGAGATGGTTTGCAGGCCTTTCTGAAAGAAAACGGCGTTGGAACGGGTATTCATTATCCTATTCCGGCCCATCTTCAAAAAGCTTACGCCTGGTTGGAGCAAGGCCCGGGCACTTTCCCGGCTACGGAAGATACGGCAGAGCGGATTTTAAGTTTGCCGATGTTTCCCGAGTTGCCGCTTGAACACATCGAACGGGTTTGTGAACTGGTTAAACGCTATAAACAATAGACAGGCTTAATTCGTTCTATGACCACCACCAGCCAGTCATTTTCAGGGGAACCGGCGCAGCTTACCCTGAGTCAGATAGATGTTGCCGCCAGCGTAGAACAGATCGTGGCTGATTTTGTTCCACCGCCACGCTTTTCGCATGTTTCATTCGATAACTACAAACCTGACCCGGCCTACCCTTCACAGATGGCTACTCTCCATCACCTGCGGACTTATGTCAGTGATTTGCACCCTGACGATCAGCCACGCGCCCGTTTCTTTGGGCGCTGGCGGCGCCAGCAGGAACCGGAAGGCCCCAGCGGCATTTATATGGATGGAGGGTATGGTGTAGGTAAAACGCACCTGCTCGCTTCCGCTTACCAGGTCGCGCCCGGCCCTAAAGCTTATCTTTCCTTTCAGGAACTGGCTTATGTGATCGGGGCGATGGGCATGCAACCTTCTATCGAGGCTTTCTCACGCTATCGCCTGATCTGCGTGGATGAGTTTGAGCTTGATGATGTTGGCAATACCATGCTGGCTAAAACTTTTATTACCAATGTCACGCGCGGCCAGACTCATATCATCACCACTTCTAATACCCTGCCGAGTGACCTGGGGCATGGACGCTTTAATGCCGAGGATTTCCGGCGCGAAATCGGCCAGATCGCGGCGGCTTTTGAAGTTTTGCGGATCGAGGGCGAGGACTACCGGCACCGTACTTATGCCTCCAGCACTCTTTCACAGGGCCTCAGAAGCCCGCAAGAACTGCGTCAGACCTTTAAGGACTACCGCCCGCCCGAACGAGCCAAACTCTTTGCTACTTTTGAGGATCTGACAGACCACCTCTCTAAACTCCACCCGATTAACTACCGGCGCCTGCTGGCTCCCCTGGATGCCGTCTTTATCGAAGGATTATCCCAGATGGAAGATCAGAATATCGCGCTGCGCTTCGTCCACCTGATTGATAAACTCTACGACCAGGGCATTCATTTTGTCGCTTCCGCTACCTGCGACCTTCCCGACCTCTTCCATCCTGAGTACCGGGATAAGGGCTATGCGAAAAAATACCGGCGCTGCATCTCGCGTTTGCACGAACTTTTGCAAGAACAATTGTAATTCATAACTTTCTAATACCATCCTTCCTTTTTTTCTCACAAAATTAACCAAAGATGAGGTAAAATAGGAGCAAAGAACTTTGGGTCTGTGTCCTGAAAGTCCGAGATCCACTGTTGCAGCATTATTTTATAAATGATAGCAACAGTTGCTAATCTGAATTATAAATTGAGGATAAGGAGGTCTGAACATGAGCCTCAATAGAGATGTTCAAAAAAGTGAGCCAAAACCTCTATCAAAGCTACAAAAGAGGTTACTCTTCATCATACAGCGCAATCCAGGCCGGATGACTAATTTTGATTTATTGAATCTAAATGTGCGTCTGGGCGGAGAGAAAGAAATTGATAGCGCCCTCGAAGGCCTGAAAGATGCCGGGTTGCTGGTACGTGACGAAAAACGCAAGTGGGTCCCTACCGAGCGCGGCGCCAGCCTGGTTATTCCACTCGAACATCTCACTCGCTAGGTTTTTAACCTGGCGTTAGTTCTGCTATTTCCCCTGTTTACTGATCGAACCAGCTAGGTTAGTATAAAAAATATATCTTCGATAGGGTCAGGCGCTCAATTTTGACAAATTTTCAGACCTGACCCTATAATATCCTCATCTAAGCCAGATATTCATGTACCCGTAAAAACCTCTAATCACGCAAAGATGCGATAACGGGAGAACCTATGATTTCATTTCAACCGACTGAAGACCAAAAACTGGTCATGGATACTATCGGGCGGTACGTGCGAGAGCGTGTCGTAAAAGCCCGTCACGAAAGCGATGAAGAACGCCAGTTACCTGCTGCATTGGTGCAGGAAGGCTGGGGGTTAGGCCTGCTGGCAGGCTGGATTCCTGAAGATTATGGAGGCCTGGGAGAAGCGCATTCAGCGATTAGCAGTGTGCTCTACGCCGAGGAACTGGCTGCCGGAGACCTCTCTTTAGCCTTGCACCTCTTAACACCTGCCCTGGTGGGGCTGCCTGTCCTGCTTTACGGCACACCTGAGCAAAAAGACCGCTGGCTGCCGGCTCTGGCCGCAGATGAATTCCCCAAAATGACTGCCGCCTGGGCTGAAACCCACTGGGATTTTGACCCGCTTTCGCCGCGTACCACTGCCGTCCTCGAAGGCGATAGTTATGTACTACACGGCCATAAAGCCCTGGTACCACTGGCCCAGGACGCCGAAGTAATTCTGGTCTATGCCACTGAAGAGGAAAGCGGCCAGGTCCAGGCCTTCCTGGTAGAGAAAAACAATCCCGGAATGAGCATCAGTCCTCGTGAGAAAAACATGGGCCTGAATGCCCTGGCCACTTATGAACTCCAACTGGAAGGCTGCCGGGTACCGAGTACCGCGCGCCTGGGTGGTCAGAGCGGGTGCGATGCCGCCAAATTATTGGCCTACAGTAAAGTGGGATTGGGCGCCCTGGCGGTGGGCCAGAGCAGAGCGGCCCTTGAGTATGCTATGAACTACGCTAAAGAGCGACAGGCCTTTGGCCGGGCGATTGCTCAATTCCAATCTATCGCCTTTATGCTGGCCGAAATGGCAATCGAAGTAGACGCGGCCCGTTTGATGGTCTGGGAGGCCGCCTGGGAACTTGACCAGGGTAACACCGGGCAGGCTGAAGCGGCCCTCGCCAAGATGTATTGCGACGAGATGGCTTTGCAGGTAGCAGACCGTTCGGTACAAATCCTGGGCGGGCATGGCTATATTCGTGAGCACCCGGTCGAAATGTTCCTGCGAAACGCGCGCGCCTTTATCGTCATCAACGGCCTGGGAATGATTTAGGGGGAAGATTGCCATGATTGATTTCAAAAAACCGCAAGCGGTCGAGCGACAGGTCGAGATAATCAACAACGTTGCAGTACAGGTGATGCGACCCTCCGCCCGCTATTTTGATGACCACGAACACGACCGGCCCTGGGATTACATCAACCTGATGTGGAAAAGCGGGGCTAACGCCGGATACCGGGGCAAACCGGCCCAGGATGTCGAGGGCGCCAGCGGAGAAGGCGCCGGACGCTACCGGAACGTGCTGCTGATGCATACCATTGAGGCGTTAAGCTGGGGAGATGCCGGGCTTTATCTCAGTACACCCGGCGGAGCGCTGGGAGCGGCGGCCATTGAAGCGGTTGGCACGCCTGATCAAAAAGCTCGTTTCCTGACCCGTTTTGTCGAAGGCGAACCAAAATGGGGCGCTATGGCAATGACCGAGCCCCAGGCCGGTAGCGATACCGCCAATATTCGCACCACTGCCAAACTTTCCGAAGATGGCAAAGAATGGATTCTCAACGGTGAAAAAATCTTCGTGACCAACGGTTTGATGGCCGGTGAAAAGTCTCCCGGCATCATCGTGGTCTGGGCTACCGTTGATCCAACAGCAGGCCGGGCGGGCATGAAGAGTTTTGTGGTGGAAAGCGGCACTCCCGGCATGAAGGTAGTGCGCCTGGAGAAGAAACACGGTATCCGGGCCAGCGATACCGCCGCCATCAGCTTCACCGATTGCCGTATTCCCTTCGATAATATCCTGGGAAGCCCGGAAGTCCAGAAAACGCGCGACAACTCGAAAGGTTTCGCCGGGGCTATGAAGACTTTTGATGCTACCCGTCCTGCTGTGGCCGCGAGCGCGATTGGCATTGGCCGGGCTTCGCTTGATTTCGTTAAAGAACACCTGGAACAAAACGGCATCGAGATTCGCTATGATTTGCCCTACCACAAGCAGTCGGCCGTTTTACGGGATGTCCTGCGCATGGAGGCCCAGCTAAAGGCAGCATGGTTACTGGTGCTGCGTGCCGCCTCTCAAATGGATGAGGGTATCTCCAACTCCATGGAAGCTTCCATGTCGAAGACCAAGGCCGGGGAAGCCGTTACCTGGATTACGCAGAAAGCGGTTGAAATCCTGGGGCCGGAAGGCTATTCTTGCAAGAACCTGGTTGAAAAATGGATGCGCGATGGCAAAATCAATGACCTTTACGAAGGTACGGGCCAGATTAACCGCCTGATCGTAGCGCGACGTTTGCTGGGATACAGCAGCAAAGAGTTGCAATAAAATTTGAACGAGTAAGAAAATAAGCACGCCTGGCGTGCTTATTTTCTTACTTTCAACTATTATGGCTTTCATTGAAAATTCTAGAGAGTTAAATAAACCGATGGCCGGCGAGCGCAGGCTGATTTTCACCGAAGAAGAATATCAGGAGCTTTTGCGCTTTGCTTCCGAACGAGGCATGAATCCCAAGGAAGCAATCCTGGCTTTTGTGCGCCTGGGAAACGAAGTATCCGACAAAGGCCGCAGCCACTGGACTCGCGAGAACCCGGCTGAAAAACCCAGGCCGGATGGCGATGGAATTTAGTAACTTTGTCAGGCGGATTGCGGCAGAACCGGATTGGCGCATATATTTTTGTTAACCGGAGAAGCATTTATTTCACCGGGACTGGCCGGTTGGTGAACGATTTCCCCGGCCTCGAATTGCCGTAAAAACTCGTCAACCACATCCGGGTCGAATTGAGTGGCGCGGCAGCGGCGGAGTTCGGTCAGAGCGTACTCAACCGAACGGCCCGGCGAGTAAACCCGTGGCGATACCATCGCTTCAAAACAGTCAGCTACCGAGGTAATCCGAGCGCCTAACGGAATATCGGTACCTTTCAGACCATCGGGATAGCCTTTGCCGTCAAAACGCTCGTGATGAGCGCGGACAATGGCAGATACTTTTTCCATGCCCTCTACCGCGCCTATTATCCTGGCTCCAATTTCGGGATGCTTCATGATTTCGCGGCGCTCATCAGGGGTTAAGGGGCCGGGTTTTTTTAGAATGTAGTCTGGAACTCCTATTTTGCCAACATCATGGAAAAGCGAACCAAGCCTCACCTGCAACATTTCATCGTACTTCATTTCATGACGGTAGGCCTGGGCGATGCGCTGGGCGTAGTAAGAAACCCGATTCGAGTGATTCTGGGTAGAAGCGTCCTTTACCTCCAGGGCGGAGAGTAAAGCGGAAGTTGCGCCCTCCAGCAGAGGCGCGTAAACCTTCATTCTGATATTTTCCCGCATCAGGCTGGTTTTTTCTAAGGCCAGGTTAACGGAGAGGATTAATTCCGAAATGCGAAACGGTTTTATCACAAAACCTTGCGCCCCTTCTTTAAGGGCACGAATAACCGTTTTGAGGTTTTCATGATCTTCGGCGGTCATCATCACGTAGGTAGCGGAGGGATTTAGCACTTTGAGGTGATGCAATAACTCGATGCCATCCATGTTAGGCATGCGCACATCCATCAAAACCAGCTCAAAACTCTCTCTTTTACAGATCTGGAGCGCTTCAAGCGGGTCATGAACGGAGCGTACTGTAAAGTTATGCAGGCCCAGGGCATTGCTAATAACTTGAGTTATGCTGGGAATATCGTCTACAACGAGAGCTTTAGACGTAGGCTTGGTTATTAACATAGGCACAGCCACTATTTTAAGTCCCTATAGTTTCGAAAAGAGTACGTTAATTGAATGTTAGCAAGAATAATAGTATGACAAACTGCTTTATGTTCATTTCCCGATGCTCAAAACCGGGAAATCTTTACGCACATAGTAACAGTCTTCCTGACCAACGTCAATAATAAAATTGAAATTGTCATGGTTTCAGTATTAACTAAAATTAAGACCAATAATTAAAGTATAGTCGCAGAGAGGCCAAGTAATAATGGAATGGGATTTAGATTTTCGCACCCTTGATAAATTAAGCGCTGCTGAAGCCGCAAACAGCATAAATGCACAGTACTTCCCTGGATTACTGGGTATCCACTTTCTGGAAATAAGCGCAGAAGCAGCGACCGCCGAAATGGAAGTGCGCCCGGACCTGCTTCAACCGGTCGGGGTACTGCACGGAGGGGCCCTCACTACTCTGGCGGATACCACCTGTGCCCTGGTGGCCCTGGCAAATCTCGCCGAGCCACACAAGGAGCATATTCTTACTTCTGAGCTAAAAATCCACTTTCTGGGAAATGTAGGAGCGGGTAAAATACGGGCAGAGGCCCGGCCGGTGCAGGTCGGGCGGCGCTTACAGGTCATAGAATGCCGTATCTTTTCTGATACCGGAAAGCTTCTCTGCCTGATGACCTGCACTCAGATTACCGGTAACTTTATCAAATAGCAGCTAAAGCATTGCTACAGCAAAATCTTAAGCTCGTACTTTTTCGAGGTCTTCCCAGAAGCCGGGATAAGATACATCGGCACAGCGATAACCGCTAATCACGACCTCCTGGCCTTCCGGTAAAAGTAGACCGGCTATCGCCAGGGCCATTGCCATGCGGTGGTCCGCGTGGCTATCTACCTCTCCACCCTTTATTTTTTGAGGTTGGCCGGTAATCTCCAGGCCATCCGCCCGGGTTTCAACTGCTATCCCTAACTCGCCGAACTCGCTGGCAATAGTAGCGATGCGGTCAGTTTCTTTCACTCGCAATTCAGAAGCATCGTTTACCCTACTGGAACCCTCCGCCATCAGGTAAGCTACCGCTAAAGCCGGTACTTCGTCTACCAGGCGCGGAATCATGGAAGAACCGATGCTTACCCCGTGCAAGCGGGCGCTCCGCACCCTGATATCGGCTACCGGCTCACCGGCCACTTCGCGTTCATTTTGCAGCGAAATGTCTGCTCCCATTTCTCTCAGAACATCAATTATACCGGTCCTGGAAGGATTAACCCCGACATTATGTAAAATAATATCGGCATCAGGGTGGACCGAAGCCGCCACCAGCCAGAAAGCAGCCGAGCTTATATCACCCGGCACGGCAACATCCAGCGCCTTTAATTCTGTGGCCGGTCCATGCATAACCAGGGCATCCGAGGTTTGTTCCAGGGGAGCGCCCATTGCTTTCAACATTCGTTCCGTATGGTCGCGGCTTTCAATCAGGCCCGTAAGAACAGTATCGCCCTGAGCATAGAGCGCCGCCAGCAGTAAACAGCTTTTTAACTGGGCGCTGGCCACCGGCAGTTTATATTCAAAGCCCTTCAGGTTGCCGCCTCGAATAACCAGCGGGGCCAGCGTATCCTCTTTACGCCCGCTGATGCTGGCTCCCATTTGCTTGAGGGGAACTATAACTCGCTTCATAGGGCGGGAACGCAGCGAAGCATCACCTGTGATAATCGAAAGAAAAGGAAAGCCGGCCAGCAGGCCGGTCAACAGGCGAGTGGTAGTGCCGCTATTCCCGGCGTTCAGCACATCCAGAGGTTCTGCCAGTCCGTGCAAACCGCGCCCTTCCACCGTTACTGTGCGAGCTTCCAGGTCGAGGTCTACTGGCACGCCCAATGCTCGCATACAGGCGATACTGGAAAGACAGTCTTCTCCAGGCAGAAAGTTGGTAACATATGCGGAGCCACTACCGATAGAGTTAAATAAGATCGCGCGGTGACTGATAGACTTATCGCCCGGAACAGTAATAGTCCCACGTAGACGCCGGGCGGGTTTGATTGTAATAACATCATCCTGAGGGCTGGAACTGCCTGGTAGCATGCGAGGTTTCCTCTCTAATCTAACGTTTCAGCTTGGCTTTAAACACAAATCCGTACGTCAACATGATAAAGGGCAAAGACTATTAAGTCCAGCAAGATCAACCCCAGGCTGGAGAATTGGAGAAAAAGTTCAGGTTTTTAAAATAGAAACTCACAAAGATTCTTTGCGAATCTTTGTGAGGCTGATATTGTCAGGAATATAACTTATTTTACCCAGTCCGGCTTTTGGGCGCGATTATCATGCGCATATTGCAGATAGACAATGATCTTATAAAGATCAGCATCGCTCAACTCAGTGCCGCCCGGCTCACTCGCTTTAGCCGGAAAAGCGGGCATCGGGTTATAGCCCCAGCGCACTATGCTGTGCACATACGTTGAGTCGCGGGCGTTCTGGCTGTATACCAGGCGAGGACCCTGGCCGGTAGTGGCATAGCCGCCCTGCTGGTGGCAGGCATTACAGCCTACCGCCACAAAGACTTTGTAGCCATCTTGAGCAATTGTTTCGCGCTGCGCAACAGGCTGGTTGCCTATCATCCCGGCGCTATTCCGGTCGCTGGTAGCGGCGGCAGCGGTATTAGGCCTGTCGCTGCCGAAGATAGCCACCCCGGCTATTAACAACATTAATACAACGGCGATAGCGATACCGGCCAGCCACGTTCCAACATAGGTGGCAAATGACTCTCGCTGACCTAAGGCCGAAACTGCGTTCCGGGACTGGCGCAGGGCTGTATCTGATTGCCCGTATAATCTGGAAAGCCTGAATCTAGGCATAATTCCGTAACCTCTCTATTAAGGTTAAAAATGCCAGGGGTTGATCAAGCAGGCAAGCAAAAGTCAACTTTAATCAGTGCAGTGAAAGTGGCAAAAAGAGGCTACCCGCTAAGGGGCAACAAGTGAGAGAAATTCAGTAACTTCAGTGTAAAGCCGCTAATGCATACTGTCAAGTTCCTGAGTAACATTTTGAGAATCATTAGAACTTTAAACACAATCCGAATTAGGTCTGGTCGGGTTTAGTAGGCTGTTGTATAATGCCCCGGAAGGGAGTTCGCCTATGCCTTTTTCTTTAAGCTTTAGCTATATAGATGCTTTATGGCTACTGCTTCTACTGCCCATCATCATACTGATGGCGCGGCGCGGTGGGAGCGGAGCAGTTATTCGTAAGCGCGCACGTCGCCTCTCAATTGCCATCCGCCTGTTAATTGTTACCCTGATAGTGCTTTCGCTGGCCGGTCTACAACTGGTGACTACCAGTGATAAGCTTGCTACTGTCTTCTTGCTGGATGTATCGGACAGCGTGGGCGCCGGAGGGCGTACTCAGGCCATGGATTTTGCTCGCCAGTCCATGCAGACCATGAAAGATAACCAGCAGGCCGGTATTATTGTTTTCGGTCAGGATGCGCTGGTTGAAAAGCTGGTCAGCAAAGATAAAAACGTGGGTAACCTGGAAAGTACCCCTGTTACCGGTTATACCAACCTGGCTGAAGCCGTTCGCCTGGGCACTGCCCTGCTTCCCAGCGACGCGCAGCGCCGCCTGGTACTGATAAGTGATGGCAACCAGAATGTAGATGAAGTACGCAACGCTGCTAAAATTGCCGCCTCTAATGATGTGCAGATTGACGTAGTGCCGCTCAAGCAACAAAATGGGCCTGAAGTATCAGTCAGCAACCTGCAAGTCCCCAATAACCTGCGGCAGGGTGAAGAATTTTCACTCAAGGTAGCGGTAGATAGCAATTACGCCGGCAATGCCCGACTGTTAATTCTGCAAGATGGACAGGTTATCAGCGACAGACCGGTCGAGCTTAAAGAAGGCACAAATCTCTTCAATGAACAATTAGTAGCCAAATCAAAAGGCTTCGCTAATTACACCGCTCGGGTTATAGCCTCCAAAGATACCCTTGAACAAAATAATGAAATGAACGCCTACAGCCTGGTTAAGGGTGGACCCCGCGCCTTGCTGGTAGAAGGTCACCCGGACCAGCATGAAGCGGCAAACCTCCAGGCAGCTTTAACTAAATCAGGCATAGAAGCAACCACCATACCTCCCGATAAGTTCCCCAATCTGAGCGACCTCACTCAATATGACTCGGTAGTGCTGGTTGATGTTCCGGCTAGCAGCCTGACCACCGCCAACATGAACACTTTACAGGCCTATGTGAAAGACCTGGGCAAAGGTATGGTCATGGTAGGCGGCGAGGAAAGCTACGGGCTCGGCGGCTACTTCCGAACCCCTGTCGAAGATATGCTACCCGTGGAATTGCAACTCCCTTCAAAATTGCAAACGCCCAGCGTAGCCATGGTAATGGTTATAGACCGTAGCGGTTCAATGGCCGACTCCTATAATGGACCGGGAGCAGGCGCGGCAGGCATAGCCAAGATTGAACTGGCAAAAGACGCGGCCTATCTTGCTGCTACTCAGTTAAGCAACACCGATCAGGTAGGTATAGTGGTATTCGATACTCAGGCCCAGTGGCAGGTGCCGCTTGGCCCAATGGGCAATCCCTCTAACCTGGTAAGCCCCATAGGGCGCATCGCGCCCGGCGGGGGTACCAATATCTATAGTGGCTTTGCTCCGGCGGTAGAAGCTCTTAAAAACGTCAACGCCAAGAACAAGCACATTATTATTCTGACTGATGGTCAGGACTCTGAAGGGATTGATTACCGGGGAGTGCTGGCCGATGCCAATAAAGCCGGTATTACCGTCAGTACGGTAGGCCTGGGCGAAGACGTAAATAGTGCTTTCTTACAGGATCTGGCTCAGAAAGGCGGCGGGCGCTATACTTTTGTGAACGACCCTTCCAACCTTCCAAAGATCTTTGCCAAGGAAGCGCACCTGGCGGCCCGTTCTTACATCGTGGAAGAACCTTTTACACCTGCGATTGCCGATCCCAGCCCGATTTTGCAGGGAATTTCCGGCACTCCCCAGTTGAAGGGATACGTCGCCACACGCATTAAAAGCACGGCTACCCAGGCGCTTGTAACGAACAGAAACGAACCGCTTCTGGCTCACTGGCAGTACGGTCTGGGACGCGTAGCCGCCTGGACCAGCGATGCCAAAGGCCGCTGGGCGACCGATTGGTTAGGCTGGCAGGATTTTCCGCGTTTCTGGAGCCAGATGGTACGCTGGACGGTCGCCGAAAATGAAACCGGCGGCTTGCAGGTGCAGACCAAAATGGTGGGCAACCGCATCTATGTGACAGCAGATGCCATCAGCCCCGATAGCCAGTATCTCAACGGCCTGGATGTCAAAGCTAAAGTGGTATCCAGTACCCTGAACGGCTCGCAGGAAGATGTTACTTTGACCCAGACGGCCCCCGGCCATTATGAGGGTTATTTTACCCCTAAAAACGCCGGTTCATACATTGTCAATGTGCAGGGAACCAGCCCGCAAGGTCAGGCTGTCAGTGGTTCTTCTGCAAACGCGAATATCAATCTGGCACAGACAGTGGGTGCAGTGGCTTCCTACTCGCCAGAATATAAACAGCTCGGCACCAATGAGCCGCTCTTGAAAGATCTTGTAAATCTCACCGGAGGCCATTTCCTGACCAAACCCGAGCAGGCCTTCAGCGATGATTTGAACCGCACCACGCGGAAGCAGGACTTGTGGCCGTGGTTATTATTGCTGGCGATTCTACTTTTCCCTCTGGATATTGCGGCCCGGCGCATCCGGCTATCTCCCGGTTCGCTGCTACGCGGCTTTAGAGAAAAGCAAAAACCGCAAATGGCCGTGGCGAGCGCAAGCGCCGGAGGAGGAACAACTTCATCTCCACACGTCGGAAGGCTGTTCGAGGCCAAACAACGCGCCGCGAATAACCGGGCAGGCACGCTAAGCGGCGAAGCTGCACCTCCTGCCAGGGCCAGTTCAACCGCTGTAGCGGAGCGGCCTGAACCGGTATATTACCAGCCGACAGAGGAAGAAAAGGCTCATGCTGAGACTACAACCGGTTTTATGCCGGTTGGTAAGTTCAAAAGCAAGAGCAAGGACAAAGATAGCCGGCTTTCAGCGCAGGTTAAAGAGTTACACCACTTTGGCCTTTCAGAGCAGGAAAAGAAGCAAGAACAGGCTAAAACCGGCCATAAAGCGCCTGCCTCTACCGAGCAGGCTTCTGATACAGCCTACAGCGGTTTGCTTCGTAAGTTCAACCGGGGAAGCGATAACGAGGTAACGCAGGCTCCTACCGGCAAAACCGATTCGCCCGTTCCTGAGAATAAACAACCGGGCAACAAAGCAGCAGGCAAAGCCAGCAAAAAGGAAGCTTCACCCAGGGACGAGCCTCGTCCGGCCCCACCACCGCCGCCTGCGCCGCCCATTAGCGGAGACGAAGTAACCGGAAGGTTGCTTAAAGCCAAGCAACGGGTGCGCGAAGATCACAAGAAACAAGAATAGCAATTCAGGAAATGGCCCAGCGTTCAGGGCCATTTCTTTATTCAAAAGAGCTAAAAGGTAGCGTAACCCGATAGCTCTTGCGCGGATTAGCGTAGCCATGCAGTAATTCTACCCGGCTTTCAGGCACCTTGAAATGGCGTGCCAGCGTTACAGCTACCATGCGATTACTTTCGACATCAGAAGGCGAACCTGTTATTTCCACCACCGTCAGCCCATCGTGCTTTTCTTCCAGTACAGCGCAGCGTTTTTTACCATAGCGAACCCAGACTTTTAGCTCTACCTCGCGATTTTGAGGTTCAAAAGCTTTGGTGGCTTCGATCTCTGCGCTTTTGAAGCGCATAGCTTTTGTTGGTTGGAACTTGCCGGGGTCGCGCGCCTCGGCTACCTCGCGGGCAGCCTGCCTGGCCGCCCTTTTAGGCGAAATCCGGCGCTGGTTATCGAGGTTATCTTTCAGCTCAACTTCCGCTCCCTCGACTGCTGCCAGGCGCCCCGGCAGGCGATTTAGAAAAGCCAATATTTCATCCGTTACCGGTTCTTCGCCGTACAACTCGCGAATCATGCGATAACGGCCTTCATCCACCGTTTCAGCGATAATCAGCCAGCCTGGCCCGTCCGCTTTTACCACGGTAATAGTTCCGGTCACAACCGGTATTTCCATAAAAGTTCTCTTTAATGATCACAATCTGAAAAAGCTGCCAGAAATCTGTTTACAAATCGTGCATGCCACGCCGTAGCTTCTGGAGTAAACGTAACAGTTCAGCCTGCTCATCCTTCTCAAGGCCTGTGTAAACATTCTGGGGAAAATGCTGCCCGATCAGGGGCCAGGCTTTGTCCACGATAGAGCGGCCTTTTTCGGAAAGTTGCAGGCGGTAGGTCCGGCGATCCTCCCCTTCTGTCCGCACCAGCAAGTCCAGCTTCAACATATTCTCCACCAGGCGCGAGATTGTGGTTTTATCCTTGAGAGTAATTTCAGCCAGTTCATTCTGGGTTAACCCACCCTCACCCTGGTAACCGCTCAAGTAGACCAGGGCCTGCCACTGTTCCGGCGTTACCTCCAGGTCGCGCAAACAACGTTGCGTCTCCTGGCGCATCAGGTGACCCAACCTGACCAGATTATGCGCCAGGCTCTCGTTAAATTCTTCGGCATAGCTGTTTTGGTGCTTCTTTTTGATCTTGCTTTCGGCTTTCTCATTCATAATTTTCTTTATCACCATATATTAGTTGTAGCTACAACAGTATAATAGTAGCATATACAACTAATTTCTCTATTGGACTTTCGGACTATTTTAAAAAAGTGAATGAATTTCATTCAGAAACCTCTTGACAGCTTGCTAAAAATGAGTAAAATGAGAATGAACTTCATTCAGTACAGGGGGGTGCGGGTGAAGTAAGTTTTAACAAACAGGATTGGTACGGATGGTAACTCAATTAAATAACGTCCAGGCTAAGAGCAAAAAAGCCGACAAGCGCCAGGCAATTGTAGAAGCGGCCCGCGAATTGTTTACTACGGAAGGTTACGAAACCACTACTATCGCGCAGGTAGCTAAAAAAGCCGGGGTGGCAGTTGGCACAGTCTATCTTTATTTCAAGAATAAGACTGAGTTGCTCAGCGGAGTGCGTGGAGATTATGAAGAAGAGTTCGTAGCCTATATGACCCGGCCAGAGTTACAGGCCATTCCACATCATCTACGGGTACGTCCGATGATAGAAGCCGCTTTTTCCATTTGTGAACAGGCCAGTGACATGATTCAGATTATGGGTCTGCCACCGCAAATGATTGGTATTGATAAGCAGCATAAGGATGTACAGCTTCTACATCTCGCGCTGGCCGAATTTTTTCGGGAAGCGCAAGCGGTTGGGGCGATCAGGTCTGATTTGGATCCCCAGGTAGGGGCGGTGGTTGCTCTGGGAATGGTAAAAGCTTCGCTGGAGCAATGCTACGAGGTTGAGGCCGGAAAAAATAAAGAGGTCTATATCAATACACTGGTAGATGCGCTCTCTTCCTGGCTGATACCAACAGAACTCAAGGTATAACCCTAAACTTTTTCATTTTTCAGCAATAGCGGCAGAACGAACTGCTGGCTCAAGTTTTTGCTACTTTTTTTTAGCCTTTAATTTCTGAATGAACTTCATTCTTTAATTTAATAGGCTCCGGTTTTAGTACGCTTTTTTTTACCCTAATAGAGTGAATGAAGCTCATTCAGCTTATCTCTAAATGCGAAAGGAGTTAACATGTTTGTATTCCTGGCTCGTTTTATCTACAGGCGGCGCTGGCCGGTGCTGGTAGCAGGACTGGTTTTCATCCTGGCAAGCATAATTTATGGCACAACTCTCTTTGGTCAGCTAAAAGGGGGTGGTTTTGACAACCCGGAGGCTGAGTCAACAAAAGCCGCCGAAGCTTTTCACAGCAAGCTGGGCCGGGATGAAGGGGCTTTAGTAGTCCTTTTCAACTCCTCCGACAGCAGTAATGTCGATAACCCAGCTTTCAAACAATCAGTCGAAACTACCCTGAACCGCATAAAAGATCAGCCAGGAATTGGCAGCGTGACCACCTACTATAATAGTGGCGCAACCTCCCTGGTTTCTACAGACCGGCTTAGCACTTATGCCGTGGTGGGTCTTAAAGGTAACGATGACGAACAGGCCACCACTCTGAAAGCCTTGCGCCCCTTATTAACCAGTGAAAAGTTACAGGTCCGGCTTGGCGGTCTGCCCGCGGTTAATCAGGAGATGAACGCCCAGGTGGAAAAAGATCTTCAAACCGCCGAAACAATGTCCTTTCCAATCCTGGCCGTGCTGCTGGTTTTCATCTTTGGCAGCCTGGTTGCTGCCGCTCTCCCGCTGGCGATAGGTGGTATGGTTATCCTCGGGGCCTTCCTGATCTTGCGCGTGGTCAGCAACTTCAGTGATATTTCAATTTTCGCGATCAATATTATTACGATGCTGGGCCTGGGCCTGGCGATAGACTACAGTCTCTTTATGATCAGCCGGTTCCGTGAAGAACTGAAGCGGCGTAACGGAGATGTAGAAGCCTCGCTGGCTCGCACCATGCAAACAGCCGGACGGACGGTGATGTTCAGCGCCCTGACGGTTATTATCAGCCTGTTAAGCCTGCTGGTCTTCCCGCAAATGTTCCTCAAGAGTATGGGTATGGGAGGCGCGGCGGCAGTTTTCGTGGCGATGCTGGCGGCCCTGACCATCCTCCCGGCAGTCCTGGCTCTACTGGGCAACCGGATCAATTCCCTTTCAGTGCGTACCTGGTTGCCGGGAGGGCGCAATCGTAAAGCAAATGAGCAAAGTGGTTTCTGGTTCCGCATCAGCAACTTCGTAATGCGCAGACCCGCCACTGTGCTGGTCGTAACTCTGGTGCCGTTAATCCTGGTTGGGCTGCCTTTCTTGCAGGTAACGCTCTCCACGCCGGATGCCCGCAGTCTGCCGCCCAAAGCTGAAAGCCGGGTAGTCAGCGAAATTTTAACTTCACAATTCCCGCGCAACGAAACCGAACCGGTGGAGGTTGTAATTCGCACGGAAAAAGCGGCCCTGGACCCGGCTACCCTTTCCGCGCTCTACGATTACACTCGCCAGGTGGCAGCGATACCTGGAGTGCGCCGGGTGGATAGCCTGGTAAATCTAGACCCGCGCATGGACAAGGGCGCTTACACCCAATTCTATTCGGAGGCCGGCTTAAACCAGAATCCACAAGCCGCCGCGGTTGCCCGGCAATTCTCTAACGGCAATTACACCCTGGTAAACGTCCTCTACGATAGCGAGCCGCTTTCTAAAGAGAGCCAGGAGCTTGTAAAGCATATCCGTGAGCTAAGTGCACCGGCGGGGTTCTCGGTCCAGGTTGGCGGTAATAGCGCCTTCCTGGTGGACTTCCTGGATAGTCTTTACAAAAGTATCCCGGTTGCTTTTGGCCTGATTGTGATGGCAGTCTTCGTAATCCTCTTCTTGATGCTGGGTAGCCTGGTTATTCCGCTCAAGGCGGTTATCCTGAACGTCCTGTCGCTTTCGGTCAGCTTTGGAGCATTAGTCTGGATTTTTCAGGAAGGCCACTTTGCTGACCTGCTCGGCTTTACTTCCCTGGGCAGTATCGACGGCACCCAGCCCGTCTTGATCTTTGCGATTGCTTTTGGTCTCTCGATGGACTACGAAGTCTTTCTCTTAAGCCGGGTAAAGGAACACTATGACCGCTCTAAAGATACCGCCGCTGCTGTAGCCAATGGTGTGCAGAAGACCGGGGCGATTATTACCAGCGCGGCTATCTTGCTGGTAGTAGTAATAGCCAGCTTTGCTACCGGCGAAGTGCTTTTCATCAAAGAGATTGGAGTCGGCCTTAGCCTGGCCATCCTGGTGGATGCCACTATCGTGCGCATGTTACTGGTACCGGCCAGCATGAGGTTGCTGGGCCGCTACAACTGGTGGGCCCCCGCTCCGCTCGCCCGGCTCTATAACCGCCTGGGCCTGGCCGAAACCGAGCACGAAGAAACACCGGTCCTGATTAGGGATGGAGCTGAAGCCATCGAAGCAGCCGCTTAATTACAAACTCATTCGAGACTCCCGGCTTTATCGGGAGTCTTTTTATTTATAAAGAATTTTTCAAAAAAGTGTAACCAAATGGGTAACTGGCCCGTTACAATAATGGGCTGCTCAGTGCCATGCCTCTCTTTGTGCTCAGCGGGACATGGCAAATCATAAATAAACGACCAGCATCTGAAAAATAAGACTTTATTCTCATAGCAGTATTAATATATTAAGCCTGTCATAAAGTTTATCTTATGGTACAATGTCGGCAGCCCGTCAAAACGGTCTAGCATTACTGTGTAGAACAACTCATTGTAGGATGGTTCAATTATTAGCATGGCAACTAGCAAGTTAACCCGCAGCGGCAGTTTGCTGGAGCGACGCATGGCATTTTTAATGGCGCTCCTGATGACTGTATCGGTTACGCTGCTGGCTTTTGGTGCTCAGAATATCCAGGTAGCAAAAGCAGATAACCAGGCACCCACCTTCGCCAATGACTTCTTTAAAGCTACCTGGCAGCGCACTGATCTGCCAATTCAGACCTCTAAGGCATCCAGGAGCTGGTACTGGGGGCCTCAGCCTCAAACCGTTGCCGTAGAGGAAAGCTACGCTGACTCACCCGGTGGTAAACGGATAGTCCAGTACTTTGACAAAGCTCGTATGGAGATCAACAACCCTTCCAAGAACGTTGTCACAAACGGGCTGTTAGTGGTTGAAATGATCAACGGAAAATTACAGCAGGGCGATAGCGTTTTCACAAATACCGAACCTGCCAGAATTCCCATCGCCGGTGACAGCGATAATCCTTTCCCGACTTACGCTGACCTGGGCGGAGTTTATTTGAAAGCCCGCGATGCTGCGGTGGGTCAGTTTGTAACTGATGCCTGGACTCCCAAGGGAGTAGCCAAACAAAATCAGTATGCAAACGACCCGGGTACCAAAATTGCCGTAAAACAAAATGGCCTGGGTATCCCGGCGGCTTTCTGGAATTTCCTTAGTCGCAAAGGACCTGTTTACACCAGCGGCGATTACCAGGAAGATACCATAAGCAACTGGCTTTTCAGTACCGGCTATCCCGTCACTGAAGCTTACTGGACCCGTGTCAAAGTAGGCGGCCAGGAAAAGGATGTTCTCTTCCAGGCTTTTGAGCGCCGTACCCTGACTTATACTCCCTCTAACCCGGAAGCCTTTCAGGTAGAAATGGGCAACGTGGGCCTGCATTACCTGTACTGGCGTTATCCTAAAGGTGTGCCGCAGTTCAGCGACCCCCTGGCTCAAACCTTCGCGCAGAAACAGCCCGACTGGTATGTTGTTACCGGCGATGTCTTAAACGTGCGCACCGCCCCCAGTTCGCAGGCTCCTTTACCTGAACGTACCGCCAATTTGCCTTACGTTCAGCAACTGGTAAAGGGAAACCACATTCAGGCTTTGCGAGAGGTTAAAGGCGAAGAAATCTTGCCTGGTAACAGTACATGGTACCAGTTCTACGAAAAACCTGATCTCTACGTCTATAGCGGTTTTGTACAGAAGATGACCCTGCCGGATTATCCTACTCCTCCGCATTACTACCAGGGCCTGTGGGTGTCGGTTGACCTGTCCAAACAGATGATGGGTGTCTTCTACAATAACCAGTTGCTCTACAAAACGCTGATCGCCAGCGGTATTCCCAGCAGCGACCCTGAAAAGGATCACAGCACACCTGTTGGAGTCTTCCACATCAACGGCTCGTATCGCCCGGCTTCACAGACGATGGAGGGTGGTACCGGGGACAAAGCTTCCGGTGGTGACTACTATAAACTGGATGATATTCGCTACGTCAACTATTTCTTCCAGGATTATGCTATTCACGGCACCTACTGGCATGCCCGCTTCGGGATTTACCCGCAGAGTCACGGCTGCGTCAACTCTACTACCTATGACGCAAGCTTGATCTTCAAGCTAAAGGCCGGTACAACTGTGGAAGTCTTTAAGAGCGCTTCCAGCTCGGTCCAATCCACTAACGGATAAAATTTTACCATTCAGTGCCGGTAAATGCAGCAGGTAAAACTCCTGCTGCATTTCAGCCTGAATCAAATGCAAAAAAGAGCGCCTTTACGACAATTTGGCGCTCTTTTCTTTTTTTCCTCTACTTGATAGTATAAAATGCCTGCTAAGCAAAGTATTAGCTGTTTATAACTATGGTCAGAACGTCACTTCAATAAGACAGCTAAATCGCTCGTCCAGGTTTTTTCACAAACAACCAATTCATTAGATGTAAAAACAAAAGAATAGCGATTACCAGCCCAGTTTTAGAAACCGGGCACGTTTTTTAGTTCCTGAGAGGTCGAGGTTCTTCTACAAAGACGAGATGCCTCATTATTTCAAGGAGGAAAACAGCATGGCCGACATGGTTAGCAACCGCGGCGTCCCTTCGAATAGAAGTGATGACTCCGATGCTCTATCAGCAAGCGACCTGGAAAAAGAACGTACTTACGAACAAATTGAGAGCGGGCCTGAGTTCAGGGAGTTGGAACGCTCAAAAACCAGATTTATTGTCCCGGCTACGATTTTCTTTTTAGTCTACTACTTTGCCCTGCCGGTGCTGGTCGGCTTCTTCGGCACAAATTCAGATGGGACACAGGGCTTTATGGATACCCGTGTAGCTCCCGGCATCAGCATTGCCTACCTTTTTGCGCTTTCCCAGTTCATTATGGCCTGGATTCTGGCCTTCATCTACCTGCTGGCCTTCGCTCCCAAAATCGATAAGATGGTGAGCAACATTGCCCGGCTGATCGCTAATCTCGGAAGTTCGAAGGGAGGACGCTAATGTCACACTCTCTAGCCAGCGTAGTAGCGGCAGGTGCTGCCACCTCCAAAGATCCCAGCATACTGGCAATTGTTTTCTTTGCGGTCTTTGTAGCCTTAACCCTCGGCATTACTTTCTGGGCCAGCAAACGCGCTAAAAGCACTACCGAGTACTTTGCTGCCGGTCGAAGTATCAAAGGCTGGCAGAACGGTATCGCCGTTGCCGGTGACTATATGAGCGCCGCATCCTTCCTCGGTATTGCCGGCATTATCAGCACCCAGGGATATGACGGCTTCATGTATTCGGTCGGCTGGCTGGTAGCCTACCTGACCGTACTCTTAATTGTAGCCGAACCCCTCCGCAACCTCGGCAAGTACACTATGGCGGACGTGCTGGCTTACCGCATGCAAATTAAATCGGTCAGAGCCGCCGCCGCGCTTTCTACCCTGACGGTAACAACCTTTTACATGATTGCCCAGATGGTAGGGGCTGGTTCGGTTATCGCCCTGTTGCTGAAACTGGACCGCAACCTGGCCGTCGCGATAGTTGGCGTGGTCATGCTGGTTTATGTGGTTTTCGGTGGTATGGTTGCTACAACCTGGGTTCAGATCGTCAAAGCGCTGCTCCTGATCGCCGGTACTATTGTGCTGAGCATCCTGGTTCTGGCCCAGTTTAACTTTAATCTCGGCAGCTTCTTCGATCAGACTACCAAAGTCCAGACCGGCAAGCTGGTAAAAGATGCCCCGGTAGGAGCAACCGAAGTAACGGTCAGCAGCGGTACAGGTGGCGCCAGCGGAGTCAAAGGCGGTGACTTTAAAATAGGCTCAGATGATGGCACAAATGAAATCCACAAGGCCACTGATGTCGTCAACAATGCTCCCTGGACTATTACCCTGCCCGACCCGTTAAACGCGAACGTGGCTAAAGATACCAAAATCACCGACAATAAGGGCAATCAGTACGTAGTTGCCGCAGCGGCTGTTTCCGGTGATAAAGCCATTAAAGTGGATAAGACTGTTCCCGGTGTTGCCAATGGCCTTTCCCAGAAGCCGATTCTGGATATCAACGGCCAGAAAGTGAAAGCTTTTGCCGCTACTCCGGCCAGCCGCACCATTAAACTGGATGCCCCTCTGGCGCACGCCTACACCGTCAATGCTGTGGCCGGTGCTCCGACCGATTTTATGAAGCCGGGTGGCCGCTATCCTAATACTCAGGAACGCTGGGGCGCCCTCGACCTGATTTCGCTCGGTATGGCCCTCATCCTGGGTACTGCCGGTCTGCCTCACATTCTCGTCCGCTTCTACACCGTACCGGACGCCGTAGAAGCCCGCAAGAGCGTAGTCTGGGCCATGGTACTCATCGGTGGCTTCTACGTGCTGACCACCTTCCTGGGCTTTGGTGCGGCCATCCTGGTAGGTAGCGCTAATATCGGCGCGGTGAACACCAGCGGCACGTTTACAGCCGACTCAAACCTGGCAGCGCCCTTACTGGCCGATAAGATTGGTGGAGAACTCTTCTACGCCTTTATCGCCTCGGTCGCCTTCGCCACTATCCTGGCGGTAGTAGCCGGTCTGACTATTACGGCTTCGACCACTTTCGCGCATGATGTATGGCTCAATATCATTCGCAGCGGCAAGGAACGAGCGGGCGAGCAAATCCTGGTAGCCCGTATTACCGCTTTCGTGGTCGGTGGTCTGGCAATCCTGCTGGCTATAGCCATGCCGGGTGCAAACGCGGCGGTACTGGTAGCGCTGGCTTTCGCGGTAGCCGCTTCTGCCAACCTGCCGGTTATCCTGCTAACCCTCTTCTGGAAGCGCTTCAACACAGCAGGTACGGTGGGCGGATTGCTCGGGGGACTGTTTGCCTCCCTCTTCCTGATTGTTATCAGCAAGAACTTCCTTATGGGGGCTGACGCGCCGTTCCAGCTTGAGAACCCCGGTATTGTCAGTATCCCGGCCGGTTTCCTGAGCGCCATCGTCTTTACCTATCTGAGCAAAGAAACCGCTTCCACCCACAAGTATGCTGAAATGCATTTCCGGGCGGAAACCGGTGTGGGCGCGGAGCAGGCTGTCGCTCACGGTATGGGAGCGGCAGCCGCGGTTCCGGCAGCCGCACCCTCAGAGAACTAGGTTAATTCACTATCTCGGCAGGGCGGACCGGCAGAATTTGTACGGTTCGCCCTTTTATTTCAGCAATAAAAGTGAGTTAATCTGATTAGTATGCTATAATCGGCCTGCTTGGTTTATAGTATATTCACTGGCAGGATTCTTATGAAGGTTAGAAAGAAAACCGGTTCAAACCGGTTAGAGGCGCCGTTTGAACTCGGAAAGGAAGTCCGTACAAACGCGGCTGACCGGGTTGTAACATTCAATCTGGATGAATTAGGCCTGGAAGAAGAGGGCCTTGATACTGAAGAAGTCTTCTATGATTTACTGGAAGAAGAAACTCTTAAAGAAGTCGCCGAACAGACCACTTACGGCACCGTTTTCTTGAACGACCTGGTTAAACGCCAGCGCGCTTTAAGTATTAGCGTAGCCATTGTTTTCCTTGTAATTGTTTTCAGTCTTCCGCTCTTAAACTTTTTTGTCCGGTCGCTGGTTTCTTTCGAAATTTTCGGTTTTGATATTAGCTGGCTGGTACTGGGCATCTTGATTTACCCGCTTATATGGTGGTTAGCTTTCTATTTTGTTTCTACCGCCGATAAATACGAGGAAGATTTCACCAAACTGGTTAAATAGAATTAGCTCTGGCATTGGTTTAGCATGGACATTAACTGGCTTTCTGTTATTGCCATATTAGCTGTAGTAATTGCTACGGCCAGTCTTGGAGTGCTGGCTACACGGGTGGTAAGGACTACCAGTGACTTTTTCGTAGCCAGCCGTACGGTGGGCCCTCTCATGAACGCCGCTGCCATCAGTGGCGAGTACCTGAGCGCCGCCTCGTTCCTGGGTGTGGCCGGGATGATTATGAAGTTTGGCTATGATGCCATGTGGTATCCGGTCGGATATGCTGCCGGGTATCTCTTTTTGCTGCTCTTTGTAGCCGCTCCGCTGCGCCGCTTCGGGGCCTATACCATTCCTGATTACGCGGAAGGACGCTTTACCAGTTACTGGCTCCGTAAAATCGCGGTCGTTTTCGTCATGATTATCGGCTTTTTCTATATGATGCCCCAGATGAAAGGGGCGGGCCTGACCCTCCAGACCATCCTGCATACGCCATACTGGGTAGGTGTGGTCGTAGTCGGTTGTGTCATTACTATGAATGTGGTGCTGGCCGGTATGAAAGGGATTACTTTCGTGCAGGCTTTCCAGTTCTGGCTCAAACTTTTTGCCGTGACCGTGCCGGTCTTTGTCCTGCTGACCTTCTTCGGAAACTATAGCTCGCACCTGAAAGGCCAGGAGTATAGTGATGTGCCCCGCTTTACGGAAGCCCATACCATCGCTTACCAGGCCGGTAGCAAGCTAAAGTTCAACGCACCGACCGTTTTTGTAGCGGAAGAAGCCGGAATCGTCCACCTGAACGATCAAAATGTGCCGGTAGAAGCCGGGCAAACTTTGAATATTACGCCAGGCGAAATGACCCTGGTAAATGCCAACCGGCTAAAATTCGAGGCCGGGCAGCCCGTGCCAAACGCGCCTACAAGTGATTTATGGATGCAAGCCTTTGGCCCTTTAACCGGAGATAGCCAGGCCCACCCGGTGCTATCCCTGCTCTATACCTATTCCCTGATTATCGCCGTTATTTTCGGTACTGCCGGTCTTCCACACATCCTGGTGCGTTTTTACACCAATACCGATGGTCGCAGTGCCCGCCATACTACTCTGCTGGTTTTAGGCCTGATCGGTCTTTTCTATCTCTTCCCTCCCGTAATCGGTACCCTGGGCCGAGTACACGCTCCCGAATTGTACGCCATGGGCACTACAGACTCGGTAGCCCTTAGTTTGCCAAATAAAGTAGAACCGGGCTGGCTGGCTCAGTTGTTGAGCGCGATTGCGGCCGCCGGAGCTTTTGCCGCATTTATGTCAACTTTTAGTGGCCTGCTTGTATCGGTAGCCGGCGCACTGTCTCACGACATTTATGGTAAGATATTACGGCCCACCGCTTCCAATCGCGAGCGCCGCCAGGCTTTCCGGGTTTGCGCTATTATCGCCGGAGGCAGCGCCATTGTGGCAGGGCTATTTATAGACAAATTTGATATTAACATGCTGGTAGGCTGGGCTTTTGCCATTGCCGCAAGTAGTTTCTTTCCGATGCTGGTCCTGGGTACCTGGTGGAAGGGTTTGACCCGCTTTGGGGCGGCCGCAGGAATGCTGGCAGGTGGCTTGCTTGCCTCTACCGCTATTGTCATCACTATGATTATTGGAGCCAGCGGCGGGGCTTTGACCACCGGGGGAACTGTCAGTGGTCCTGATCCTTTAACAGCTACCCTCCTGGCCCAACCGGCTATCTGGTCAGTGCCGCTCTCCTTTGTTACCATGATTGTAGTCTCGCTGATGACGCGGCAGGAGAAACCCGAAGAAGTCAACCAGGTAATGCTGCGGTTACATGCGCCCGAAGCGCTTGGCCTCCGTTCAGATTATATAAGTGATTAATGCCAGAATTTAAGATAGTTCAAATAGTTGACGGTACGAATAAAGCCCAGGTAGAACAGTTTGTAACTTTGATGCAGCACATGTACGACTATCACGCCACGCTGCATGATGACTGGAAAACCCGTCCGGGCTGGCAGTCGAACAGCCAGGGTTGGATTAACCGGGCGGCAGGCGGGGATGAATTTTTCTTCGCATTGGCCTACCCAGTAGATGAAAATGGCGAAGAAATGCTTGAGCGGCCAGCGGGTTATATCACCGGCACTTTTCACTACGAAGCGCCTCTTTTTCTCCAGCATCGCTTTGGTTATATTGCCGACCTGTGGGTTGAAGAAGCTTACCGGGGTGGTGGGGCTGCCCGCCTGTTGTTGGAAAATGCTATAAACTGGTTTAAGCAGCAGGGAGTAAACCGGGTACAACTGGAAGTGGATGTTAACAATGCCCTCGGGCAACACTTCTGGGAAAAGGCCGGGTTCGAGCCTTTTGAAATTGTAATGAGAAAAGACATTTAAACCTTTTTAAAAGACAGGAGCAACGTGAGCGTTAACTCTGACAAACTAAGCGGTACAACTTTTCACATGGTTCCAAAAGAGTATTATGAGGCCCAGCCCACCGACTCAGACTACTTGCCTGAACCCATGAAAGCCGGGCGCGAGCAGTTTATTCACTGTACCGACGGAACCGAGAATCTGGCGGCAACCGGCAATCGTTACTATACCGCCGACCCTCGCGAGTACATTGTGCTGGTGATAAACCTGGCAAAGCTAAAAGCCCCGGTTCGCTATGAAGACCCTAACCATATCTACCCGCATATCTACGGGCCGCTCAACCGGGACGCGATAGAAAA
>DATAKM010000043.1:0-4909 GCA_036261665.1 Chloroflexia bacterium | reverse complement strand
GGCGTTCTGTGAGATAATTTGACCTTTGCCCAGTTGTTAAACTAGCGGTTAGAGTACCAGCAATATATGAAATACAATCAATTTTAGGGCCATAGAATAGAATACTGTATTACAATCACGTTAGTAATTAGTTTGAAAGTTGGTAGAACTTCATATGCCTGCTTGCCCTGGAGTCATGGAGCATTGTGTTAATATAGAGAGGGTGAGCAGAATATGTACATCAAAGAAGGAAAGAGGCCAAGAAGAAAGGAAATCCTGTAACTTTGAACCAACCTGGTAAACCTAAAGTGCCTGGCACTGGCAAAGCAGGGAACTCACGTCCACCTGCCTCCAGACCATCCCGCGCTAATATATTGATTATCGGTGGAGTAGTAGCAATCGTGGCTATCGCTATCATTGTGGCAGTTGTGTTGCTGGTTCAACCCTCTCAACGAGATATTACAGTTGCTCCTGCCGCATCCGCCACGTCTACCAGTGGTATTGCCGAGCGGCCTTTTGAGTTAGGCCCGGCTGACGCTAAAGTTGTAGTAGAAGAATACGGAGATTACCAGTGCCCTTACTGCAAGCTCTGGGACGAACAGGTACAACCGCAAATCATCAGTAACTACATAAAAGCGGGGAAAAGCGTGAAGTTAGTCTTCCGGCCTTTTCCATTTCTGGACCAGGGTAGGTCTACTCAGGAGTCACATCTTGCGCTGCAAGGAGCTTACTGTGCCGCTGACCAGAATCGCTTCTGGGATTACCACAATGCTCTTTACAGTAATCAGCCGCAGGGAGAGAATACCGGTTTCTGGACTACCACCCGCCTGAAATCGTTAGCTCAAAGCCTGGGATTGAATACCAGCACTTTTAATAGCTGCCTGGATAGTGGTAAGTACAAAGCCAAAACTCAGTAGGATTATAACTCGGCTATTCAGCGCGGTGTAGATGGTACACCCAGTGTTTTTGTCAATGGTAAGGCCGTCGAGAATGTCGGGTACGATGGTGTTGCCAGCGCTATTGATGCCGTTCTCAATAACTCAACCCCTAAGTAAGTGCTGCTTTTCGGGTATATAACACTCAAAGAGGGAGAGCAGCTATTTAAAAAGCGTTCTCCCTCTTGATTGATAAGACGTAGTTTAACGGGTTAGAAACTTCTCAAGGCGGTTGTTGCGCGGGTCAACCACGAAAATGCTGCCCTGTGCGTCCACGTCCAGTCCTGCTGGGCCGTTGAAAGCACTAAAATAGCCATCAGCGCTCCCTGCTCCACCCCATTCGAGTTGCCATACGCCGTTGTTATCGTATTTTGTTACCAGCGATACTTTGTTATTAGTAACATAGACGTTCCCGGCTTTATCAAGGGCTATGCCCTGGCCACCTCTGCCAAATTTGGTTATAAAGTGGCCGCTGCTATCGAATTTTTGGATGCGAAACTCGTCTACTACAAAGAGATTGCCGCCCGCATCAATGGCGATGCCCCAGGGTGTGGCAAACTGGCCATCGCTTAGTCCACTGCTGCCAAGCACGCTCAAGAATTTGCCATTGCTGTCGAATTTCAGCACACGGTTACTGCCCATGTCGGTTACATAAACATTGTTCTGAGGGTCCACCGCGATACCGCCCGGTCCACCGGGCCAGTTGAAGGAGCCGAACTGCCCGTTTCCGGTGCCTTCGCTTCCCCATTGTAAAAGGAAATGCCCGTTAGAATCGAATTTTTGCACCCGGTAGTTGGCCGGGTCGCTGGCATAGATGTTACCCTGCCCGTCCACGGCGACGTTAATTGGCAAGCCGGGTGCGCCGGCAATAGTACCAAACTGGCCAGTGCCATTGCCTGCCCCGTCCCCAATTACAGCCAGGAAAACACCTCGATTATTGAACTTTTGCACCCGATGATTTCCTACATCACCCACGTAAATATTGCCTGCGCTGTCAACTGCCACTGAGGAGGGTCCGCCCGTGAAATCAGGGTTGAACAGACCTGGAGCATCAAAAGTTTGTCCCCATTTGGCTATGTAGTTACCCGCGGGGTCTAATACCTGGATGCGCTGGTTGTAGAAATCTGCCACGAAAAGGTTACCCTGCGCCCCAATAACCAGGCCCTGAGGGCTGTTAAGCTGGCCATTACCGCTGCCGGCGCTACCCAGGTTTCGCAAAAACTGGCCGTTGCTATCAAAAACCTCAATGCGGTTATTAAAGCTATCGGCTACATAAACTGTTCCCTGTGCGTCTACTGCCAGGCCTGCCGGTCCGTTCGGGATATCCGAACCGGGTTGCGGCCCGGGACGCGGTATAAGGCCCCCGAATTGCCCGTTACCGCTGCCCAGGCTGCCCCATTTGGTTAAAAATTGGCCGTTGCTGTTGAACTTCTCTACCCGGAAATTCAAGGTGTCAGTAGCGTAGAGATTGCCGGCGCTATCTACCGCCAGCTTGATCGGCCCGGCAAACTGTCCATCGCCATTTCCCTGGCTCCCCCACTTTGCCAGGAACTTACCATTGCTATCGAACTTTTGTATCCGGAAATTAAGGTTGTCAGCTACAAAAAGATTACCGTTTTTATCAAGCACCAGGCTACCAGGACTGGAGAGTTGCCCATCATCGCTGCCAGGACTGCCCCACTGCGCCAGCGGATATCCGCTCGGGTCAAATTTCTGGATACGGTTTGTATCGCTGTCGGAGACATATGAGTTGCCTTGCGAGTCGGCGGCAATTCCTCCAATCTGCTGAAACTGGCCTGAGCCGCTTCCTTTTGAACCCCATAGCGCCAATGGATCACCGGTAGGTGAGAACTTCAGTACGCGCTGGTTGAGATTATCAGTCACGTATAGGTTATTCTTGCTGTCGGTGGCTATGTTTGTGGGACGGAAGAAGCGGTCGTAACCACCTCCGATTTTCCAGGCAAACTCCGGTTTTACCGGTGAATGTTTTAACTGGTTGCCGAGTAAACCAAGCAATATTTCATACTGAGTACCGGCAAATTCGGGATGGTATTCAAAGCGTGCTCTTTCAAACCACTGGCTGACAAAAACCTTGTTGGTTTCAGGATCAACTTCGGGATGTTCCTCACTGATGGGAAAACCGAAACGTTCCAGGCCGCCATTTTGCTGCCAGTACTTCAGAAAGCCAAAGCGCAGATTATGGCCGGTTTCGGAAAAGTAAACCTGCTCCTGGGCCGGTTGCCCTGCTACTACCCTGGCCCCGGTTCGCTGGAAGTCAGGGTCAACTGCCAGGGCTTCGCGCCGCAAATCTTTGCCAAGCAGGCCCAGCAGCACTTCATATTTAGTCCCGGCGTTTTCCGGGTGTAACTCAAAGCGGTTGCGCTCAAACCACTGGGTCAGAAAGGTTTTACCGGTTTCCGGGTCAACCTCCGGTTGGGCATCGGTGATGGGGTAGCCGTAGACCGGCAGCCCACCGTTCTTGCGCCAGTAATCGAGAAATTTCCCACTGACGGTCCTGCCGGTTTCAGGAAAAACCTGACTATCTTCAGCCGCCCGACCGGTACCGGGTGTGGCTCCCAGGTAAAAGGTGAGAGCCAATAAACACACTACTAGCAAATTTAGCTTTCTGTAGCCCGTTCGTTTCAGCATAAGTTTCCTTTCAATATGTTATTTATTGTTATAGAAACGCGCTAACATCTTAAAAGTTACACTTGAGCTTTTTATAGTTAGACTCTGTTATTCCAGTCTGTAGCTGCGGCCTCCGCTGGACCCAGTCCATCGTTCCTTCCTGGCACTCATCTAGTTCCGGGTCATCTTGCCCATCCTTAATATCCTGTTTATCCTTTGAATTCCGCATTTTTGGCAGAACGGCAAAAGCTAGAAAAACAGTCCTCTTTTCATTTATACTGAAGATAGTATTACCCTGGACCGCCCCTGATGAAACTTAAACAGAGGTTATATGTTCAAGCACGTTTGTGAGTTCCGAGTGGAGTGGGGCGAAACCGACACCGCCGGAATAATTTTCTACCCAAACTATTATCGCTGGTTCGACCGCGCAACCCATGAATTATTCCGTGCCGCCGGGATGCCGATTAGAGACCTGTCAACCCATCATCACTTTGGGCAACCTATCATTGACTCCGGTTGCCGTTTTCTTGCACCGCTCTACTATGATGATTTAGTTACACTCGAAACAGTGGTAACAGAAGTACGTAGCCGTACCTTCCGGTTGGAGCATACGGTGAAACGAGGAGAGACTGTTACAGGCACAGGCTTTGAGGTACGCGCCTGGATTGCCTTGCACCAGCAAAGTGAGGATAACCGGTTGGTTCCGGTAGCTATCCCGGAAGAGTATGCGGCTCGGTTACGAGGTGAGTTTATCGTCTAAGTTTGAAGTTCAGGGTATTGGTCGATAGTGGGATCTGATTTGTTCCGGTAACGGTAGGTTTGCGCTTTAATAGTTGTGGCAGTAGAATATACCAGTTTTGGGGAAGTGTAATAATTTTCTTTTCAGGCTTTCTACCGATTGCCCTTAAGTGATAAGCAAAGAAGCAGAGGAATCATGCGCTATTTGACATATTTATTGGAAGGCCAGCCCCGCCTGGGCGCTCTGCACCAGAATTACATTGTGGATGTCGCTAAACTGGTCGGTGGGCCGGATACCATGCTGAATTTTATCCAGGCTGGGCCAGAACATTGGCAAAAAACAGCCAGTGTTTTTGCCAACGTAGATGCTGTAAATTTATCATCGGAAGGAATAGCCATACCCTACGACGACAGCCTGCTGCTTGCCCCTATCCCTCGTCCACTTAAAAACGTTTTCTGCCTTGGCCGGAACTATTACAAGCATTATCTTGAAGGAGCCGTTTCGCGTGGTGAGCAGGAAGACAAACCCCCGGCGGCGCCCATCTGGTTCACCAAACCGCCTACTGCGGTAAACGGTCCGTTTGACTCGATAGAGCTTGACCCGGAAGTGACTGCACAGCTCGATTGGG
>DATAKM010000033.1:0-43026 GCA_036261665.1 Chloroflexia bacterium | reverse complement strand
GCGACTACACGGGCCGGTTAGCGCTAACCGGCCCGGGGCGATTTTGGTCTACCTGGAAACAAAGTAGAATTCAATTGATTGTATGTGAGCGAGAGTTGGACTATCAAATGGTTCCCCTGGATGGCGCTGTTACTACTATTTTGACAGTCTGGACTTGATCCCAGGCATGGAAGAGACGAGCATCGGGTAGCCCATCTCTTCAGCCAGACGGGAAGCCTTCTGCTCGTGGAGTTCAACCTTCGCATGGTCTCCTTTTGCCTGGTAAATGTCTCGCAGTAAGAGATGGTCCAGGGGCTGGTAAGGCTTGAAATGTAACACCTGGCGCAACTCCAGGGCCACTAAGGCCAGGCTGAGGGCTTCTTCCAGGTTGCCTTGAAGCAAAGCGTGGATCGCTAAATGGCTGGTAGGTTCGGCCTTTTCAAAGAGATGACCGTACCGGTCAGCTATCTGGAGAGCTTCTATATAATACTGCCTGGCCTGGTCATACTGCTGCCAGCGCTCGTGGATTGCGCCAATTTGAAATAAAGACTCACTGATTCCCCTGGTATCCTTGAGAGCCTGGCGCTTCTCCAGAGCCTCTTGCTGGCAGGTAAAAGCTGCGTCGTACCTCCCGCTGTTAGGATCGTCTATCACGGCACCACCGGTCACGGCTGTGAAGTAGTAAGCCTAGCCGAGTAAACCCAGGGAGTGCGCAAGATCTTGCAGGTGATTACAGAGGGAACGGCTCATCTTACAGCAGGTAGCTTGCCGGATTAGCAGCCGGCAGGCCTGGCTACTACAAACCTTGTGAGGTGGAGCTTATAGTAGCGGGCCTTTCTTTGCACAGACGACAACAGGTTTCGACAGGTTTATTACGGTGCTCAAGGAAAAGCTCTTCCGGTTTACAACTGGTAATATTTTTTGGCATTTGTGGCCCACAGCCTTTGTCTGGCTTCATCGGATAAATGTGAAGTCAGGTGGTTAAGAGTTTCGACCCAGCGAGAGTAAGCAGTAGCCAGCAATATTACCGGCCAGTCACTGCCGAACATTACCCGCTCTTCCCCGAAACTTTCCAGGATATGAGCGACATAAGGGGCAAGCTCCACTGCTTGCCAGTGCTGATGATCGGCCTCTGTTACCAGGCCGCTAATTTTGCAAACCACGTTAGGCAGGCTTGCCAGTTCGTGGATATTTTCGCGCCATGGGTCCAGTTCAGCTTGCTTGATAGCCGGTTTCGCGATATGGTCCAGGATAAAACTGGTTTGCGGGCAGCGTCTGACCAGCTCGATCACGCCGGGGAGCTGGATGTGTTTGATGCAGATATCGAAAGAAAGGCCAAATTGACTGAGCAATTGTACGCCCCTTATAAAATCCGGTTGCAGGCAGTAATAAGGGTCAGCCTCACCCTGTAAGAGACGCCGCACTCCCTTCACCAAAGGGCTGATTTCTACCAGCTTTTCGAGGAAAGGGCGAAGAGCTTCGCCCTGCTCCACAGGTGCCGCCGCCACAATCCCTTTGAGCCGAGCATCCCGGCGAGCCAGCCCGGCGACCCATTCCACTTCCTCAAGTTCATTCCCAGAATCAAGTCCCGCTTCTACAAAAACAAAACCCTCGACCGGCAAGCCCCTGATATGCTCGCTGTAATCATCCAGTTGATAGCTTCGATCCAGCTGTTCGCTCCCTTTAATCCAGCCCATTTTGAAGCGCCGGGGGTCCCAGAGATGTACATGGCTATCAATAATCGAAATCTCAGGCTGTAGCATGGTTTTTCTTTCTTAATATATTTTTGCAAGGATCTAAACTCCAGAGACTCAGTTAATGGGGGAACTTTCTCCTCATTTCAGTCGGTGTGGAATACTTCTTTCATCTTAGCCCATTCCCCAGGAGCCCGCCCCTCAAGCGGTGCTTGCATCGGGCTGGTATGCGACCACCACTCCCGAGTTTTAGGGTCGGCGGCCATTATAGCCATATCCGCCTCAAAATCATCTCCGGTATATTCGAAATAAGCGAACAGTAAATAACCGAAGCGGAAAATGGTATAGTTATGCATATTACACCTGGCAATCATCTCCAGCACTTCGGGCCAGACTTCCGCGTGAATCTTTTCGTAGGCTTCCACCTGCTCGGGCTTAACCCCGATAATTTGTCCGTAACGCTGCATAATTAAACAAACTCTCTCTCTGATTATTATTCAGTTTAGTTTAGACCAGATACTTCTTTACCCGGTAAAAATTCAAACAGGCTACCACTAAACCTGCGAATGAAATCACCAGTATCAAGTGAACCTCCATAAATCCAAGCAGCACAGTAGCCAGAAAAGGAGCAGCAATACCGCGCACTCCGACCAGGCTTGAATAAAGGGCCATATAATGCGGAATATCGCGGGAATTTTTGGAAAAACGAATGGCATTATTGATATTAGCCAGGTCTCCTCCAGCGGTGCTGACTCCGGTCAGGATGGCTACCGGAATTAAAAACCAGTAAGCCCACGCCATCACATACAGCAAAATGACCACTGCACCTATGATGAAGGTAATGTAGATCAGAACCAGTGGATGGTGGCGATCTATGAATTTGCCCCACATATAGTAGGAGAGAATAGCCACAAAGCTTTGGATGGAACTGGTTATCCCCAGGAAGCTGTTGCTGACATGCAGTTGGTCTACCATAATGAGCGGAAAAACTGCTGCTCCCAGAAGGTTGAAAAGCCCCATCAAAAAGACCGCTTTCAGGAAGGCTTTGTACTTCTTATCCATAAGGGGTGTGGCAAGAAGCAAGCGAAGTGAAACAGGAGGCTTGGAGCGCTCTTCTTCCCGATAACGGATCTGGCAGAAAACTACCACCGAAGCGAAACCGAGCAGGGCCGCTCCTGGATAGACCCACTGGTAAGGAAAGATTTCCAGGGCTGCTCCCAGAATAAGCCCTGCCAGTATCGTTACCATACTCGAAATCACCCGGACCTTACCCATAAGCTCTCCTCGCCGTTGGTTGGGGTAGACCTGTTGCATAATCCTGGCATAGGAAGGCGTCATCGATAATTCCATGGTATGGCACAAAACAATTACAAGGGCGAAGACCAACGGCTCTTTTGCAAAAAATATTAAGGCCAGGGACAGGCGGGTGATACTGCCAAACCAGAACATTACCTTCATGTTGGGCAGGTGCTGGGTAAACCGGGTCCAGAAAATAGCCGAAAGCTGGCCTATTGAGGGCGCGGCTATCACCAGCGAAACCAGAAAATCCGGCGCACCATTTTTACGCGCAACTATGGCCGGAAAATAAATGATTGCCAGGCCATAAGTGCCAAATACCGAGGCAGCCAGCGCGTCAAATCGGAAAGTACGAGCCAACTCTACTCTGCCGGGCGGGCTGTATTCACTTTCGGTGGCAACCTCTGCCTTCTCAGCTTTTCTTATTGCCTGTAAATTTTGTATCCCATCTTCTGTATTAGCCAAAACAAGTCTCCTGTTTCCTCCTGGCACTGGAAACTTTACATAACACTTGGCAGGATCGTCCTGTGCTAAGCCTTTTAATCTCTTTTATATGAAAGTAATTAAAAAGTAAATTGAGCTTTCCACACGCCGGTCGCCTGTCACTGCGGCACAGGAGCTTCTTCAGGTAAAAGCCCTTCCGCTCGTAAATCCTCCCATAACCCGGCCGGAATGGGCCTTTGAAGGGCTGCAAGATTGCCGGTCACTTCGGCGGGAGAGGCCGCCCCTACAATCAGGGAGGTAACAGCCGGGTGCGCCAGGGGAAATTGCAGCGCCGCTACGCTGAGAGGCACCCCGTAGCGAGCGCAGACCGCTTCCAGCCTTCTTACCCGTTCCAGCACTTCCGGGGAAGCGGCCTGGTAGTTATATTTTGCCCCCTCACGGGCGCCGGTGGCGAGTATCCCGCTGTTATACACACCACCCAGGAAAACCTTGATGCCTTTTACCTGGCAAAAGGGCAAAAACTTATCGAGAGCGCCCTGTTCCAGCAAGGTATATCGCCCGGCCAGCAAAAAACAATCAAAGTCAGCGCTGCGCGCGAAATCAACCAGCATTTGCCACTGGTTCATCCCTGCGCCTATCGCTCCAATCACACCCTGGCTGCGCAAATCGGCCAGCACCGGGAAAGCCTGGTCAAGAGCTTCCCGGTAGTGAGCATCCGGGTCATGGATCAAGAGCAGGTCAATTCGCTCGCATTTCAGCCGTTCCAGGCTCTCGGCAATACTGCGCTTAACGCCATTCCGGCTGAAATCAAAATAAACTGTCCCGTCCGGTTTCACCAGACGGCCTACTTTAGTGGAGAGAATGTAGCGCTCTCGCGGTACACCCTTCAAGGCTTTTCCCAGGCGCCGCTCGCTCTCACCCGCCCCGTATAGTGGAGCTGTATCAAAAAAGTTTATTCCATTTTCCAGGGCACAGCGGACAGTTTCGAGGGCCTGTTCCTCGCTTACAGGTGCATACAGGCCGTGTAAAAAAGCCGTGCCGAGCCCCAGGCGGAGGTGGTTAAGCCCGGTAGAGGTAACTGGCTCAATATCTGGCATAGGTTACCCGATCTTTCTAGTATTATTTGCCAACTCTTGTGCGCTTAATTTGGTAACCGGCTTTAAGTTATGCTCCTCATCGTTTACTGAAAATCAGGCGGGTAGCTTGAAAGCCGTAAAGCCGCCATCAATAATCAGGGCGCTACCCGTAGCAAAGCTAGCCTGGGGGGATGCCAGGTAAAGAATGGCCTCCGCGATCTCTTCCGCGGTACCCAGCCGCCCGATGGGCTGCCGGGCGACCATCTTGCGCCGGGCCTCTTCCGGGTCGGCGTAGCTCTGGACCATCCGTCCTACCCAGGGCGTATCAACCGTACCAGGTCAGACGCAATTTACCCGGATATTGTCTTTCACGTGGTCGGCCGCCATCGCTTTGGTCAGGGCCAGGACTGCTCCCTTGCTGGCTCCATAAGCCGCCCGGTCCACCACAGCCACCACCGCCGCGATGCTCGATACGTTGACAATCACCCCGCCCCCGCGCTCGATCATTTTAGGAATGGCATAGCGCGAGCACTGGTAGATCCCTTTGACATTGACTGCGAAGATGCGGTCCCAGTCTTCTTCGCTGGTAGTTAGCACCGTCCCGGCCACCCCCACCCCGGCAATATTCAAGAGGATATCCAGCTTACCGAAGGTGTCCAGGGTGAATTGCACCAGCCTCTCGGCTTCCGGCCCGCTGGCAACATTTGCCTGAAAGGCCACCGCTAACGGGCTATCCTGCCCCTCACTCTTACTTCCCGCTCGCTCATAAATCAATTTGACCGTTTCCCGGGCTGCCTCCAGGTTGTAATCGGCTACCACTACCCGGGCTCCCTCGGCGGCAAAGGTCAGGGCGCTAGCCCGGCCGATCCCGCTCCCGCCTCCTGTGACAATCGCGATCTGTGACTCCAACTTTGGCATTACTGGCGCTCCTCTACTTGATTGCGAAGTAAACCTACTCCCTCAATTTCTACTTCCACCCTATCGCCCGGCCATAAATAGACCGGTGGTTTGCGGGCAAAGCCTACGCCAGGCGGAGTACCGGTCAAAACGATATCGCCGGGCTCCAGGGTTATCCCCTGGCTCAGAAAACTTACCAGGGCCGGGATTTTGAAGATTAACTGGCTGGTGTTAGAGTCCTGCAAGGTAACCCCGTTGACCCGGCAGCGGATAGCCAGGTTATGGGGGTCAGGTACTTCGTCAGCGGTCACCAGCCAGGGACCCAGCGGGCAATAAGTATCCTGGGATTTGCCGCGTATTCACTGGTTATCCGAGAATTGGAGGTCGCGGGCGCTGACATCATTAGCGCTAATGTAGCCCGCCACATAATCCAGCGCTTCGGCCTCGCTCACCCGGCTGGCTCTTTTACCCACTACAAAGGCCAGTTCGGCCTCGTAGTCTATCTCCATGCTCACTCCATTGAAGCGGATAGCTCCCCGGTGACCGACCAGGGCGTTTCTGTACTTGGCGAAAAGGACCGGATGGTCGGGAATAGGCAGGTTAGACTCCTCGCAGTGGTCGCGGTAGTTAAGGCCGATGCAGAGGATTTTCTCAGGATCTGGGATGGGAGGGTGCAGGACCACCTCGTCCAGGGAGAGGCTGGCGTAGCGAGTAGCTTCTGGAGAACTGCTTAACTCTCGGATTTTAGCCAGTTCGGCGGGATCGAGGGCTTTGAAATCACCCCTGATTTCGAGCACTTTGTTGCCGTCTAGCACCACACCCCGGCGTATCAAAGATTCGCCCGGCATGCTGTAAGCCACTAGTTTCATAATAAATTTTACGCCTGACCTGCCTGAAAGCCGGAGCCAGGCGTACTGCTCCTTTCTAAAGCGCTTGGTAAAATTCGGTCCATGCTACCCTCGCGCACTTGAGTTAGCGGCCGGGTAAAACTGCTCGCTACAGTTTGGCTATGGCCTTTTCTTCCAGTTCTCGCATATCCACTTCAAAGCCCACTCCCGGCCCAGTCGGGGCATGGATAAAGCCTTCCCGGTCAATTTCCGGCTCTACCTCAATCGGGTTGCAGGGAATGAGTGATTCATAAAAACTGTTGTTGCGAATGGCCAGGCAGACATGCAGGTTAGCCAGTCCACCACCGTGAACTTCGGCTGTCATCTGGAAAGAGTCGGCCAGGTGCGCTACCCGCATAGCGCCTGTAATGCCGCCTTTGTAGTGGACGCTGGTGCGCACCATATCCGCCGCCCCGTGCTGGATAAAGTCAGCCACGTTGTAGTGGCAGCCGTCCGAAGTTTCAGCGGCCAGAACGGGAATATCCAGATCTTCACAGAGCTTGCGATAAGCCCCCATGCTGAACTCGCGCATGGGTTCTTCGTACCAGTAATAACCGGCCTCTTCGAGGGCGCGGCCCAGGTAGAGGGCCTCATAGGGGTTGAAGCCCGCCGAGCCGTCGTACATCAGGGCAATCTCATCGCCCACTCTTTTGCGCAAATCCTGGCAGAGTCTGGCATCGCGCCGGGCATCTCCCCAGGCGTGCAGTTTAATCGCCTTAAAACCATATTCCAGGCACTGGTCGGCCACCTCCAGAAATTCCTCGGTACTGGCAAAGGTCACTGTGCTGGCATAAGCCGGAATTTTATCCCGGTAGCCGCCCAGCAGCTTGTAAAGCGGCAAACCCGCAACTTTAGCCGTAATATCCCACAGGGCTACATCAACCGCTCCCAGGAAGTACATCGGGAACTCCTCAATGCGGTCAACCTCCCAGATACGGTGCCACAGAAATTCTTTTTGCAGCGGGTCCTGGCCAATCAAGAGATCGCTGATACGGCGTTTAATCAGGTCGAGAGCAATTACGCCGCGCGCAATCGGGCTCCAGCCCTCTATGCCTTCATCCGTAATTATGCGCAGCCAGGTGGTCTCGGTATACTGCCCGCTGCCCGGTAGTCCCTGCCGCCATACAAACTGGTGAGGTACCGCTTTTTTAACGGTGTATGCTCTAACTTCGGCAATTTTCATCGTTGAACTCCTGTTAAGTTATAGAGATAAAAAGGCAATAAAAGCCAGCCGTCTAAGGCAAAGAACAGAGCCTCAGCCTTTCAAAGCGCCCTCCAGAATACCGCTGGTCAACCGCCGCTGGAAGATGAAATAGAGAGTGATAGTGGGCAGGGTTGCCAGCACGATACCCGCAAAAAGGGCTCCGTAAGGGATGGCCTGGGTCGGGCGCTGGGAAATCTCTGTCAGAGCCACCGTTACCGTCCGCATATCTTCTTTTTGCAAAACCAGCAGGCCGTAAAGAAAATCGTTCCAGACCGCGATGAACTGGTTGATACCGACTACCACCAGGCCGGGCGTACAGAGGGGTAAGACTATCCGCGAGTAGGTTCGGAAAAGGCCGCAGCCATCCATCCTGGCGGCTTCAATCAGCTCGTCCGGCACACCGGCAGAAATGTACTGGCGCATTAAAAAGATCGCCAGGGGCGGCGCCCACCATGGCACGATTAAAGGCCAGAAGGTATTTACCCAGCCGATTTGCACCATCATGAGGTAAAAGGGAATGATGGTAGTGTAGCCCCCGGGCAGGGTGGTAGTGACCAGCACAGCGATGAAGAGCCAGTTGCGTCCCGGGAATTGACGCTTGGCGAAAACAAAACCCGCCAGCGAGGAGAAGAAAAGTACACCAAGAGTCTGGGCCACCGAAACAAAAGCGCTGTTTCGCAGATTGACCAAAAAGTTAAGGCTGTTGAAAAGCTCAACGTAATTATCAAACTTAAGATGATCCGGCCAGAAATGGGGCTTTAGCGAAAACATTTCGCCTTCTCCCATAAGCGAGCCGGAAACCATAAAAAAGAAGGGGAAAAGGCAGAAAATACTTACTACCGTCAGGAAAAGGTAAATCCACAATCTACTTACAAAGCGTTGCCGGGAGAAGCGAATGCCTTTTCCCATAGTTCGGGTGAATGGAATATGGGCACTTGAAATTTTCATAGTATTTACCAGCAGCCGTTAGCTTAACTATTACAGCAGTCAGGCCTTTTAAAGGTCCTGAGAGTGAGGCCACTTTCTCCTTTCAATTTCTTGCAGACGCGCACCGTACCGGGCTAACCGGGTGCGGGATTGAGCCTGCCAAGCGGAATTACTCGTGAGCGCGTGACAACCGGAACTGCACCAGCGCTACCACGATCATGATGAGAGTCAGTACAAAACTTAAAGCGGCCGCATCACCAATCCTCCCGCCAAAGCCGATGTTGTAAATCTGGAGCAGGGGCGTCAGGGTGCTGTTGGAAGGGCCGCCTTTGGTAAGCACATAGGGCTGGCCAAAGAGTGAGATAATGGCAATAGTTGAGGTAATCAGGATAAAGGTCATGACCGGGCGCATAAGCGGCAGGGTGATGCGCCAGAAAGACTGCCAGCCACTCGCTCCGTCAATCCGGGCCGCTTCATACACCTGGTGATCCATAGATTGCAGCCCACCCAGCACAATCAGGGTGGTATAGCCTACTCTTCCCCAGACTACCAGCGTGATAACCGGGATGAAAGCCCAGCCTTCCGCTTTTAACCAGGGAAAAGGCCCCATGCCGAAAGTGCCCAGGGCGCTGTTTAACCAGCCGTATTCGCTTCCGAAGAAGAACTTGAAGACGATGCCCACAATCACCCCTGAGGTGACTACCGGTAAGAAAATCAGCGTGCGGAAAAGACCCCGGAACTTCAAAAAGGGCTGGTTGAGCAGAACCCCAAAGACAAGCGGCAAAATTAATTCAAGCGGCAGCAATAGCACCAGGAAAATAACGGTATTGCTCAGGGCTTTCTGGGTAGTCGAGTCGTGGAGCATAAAATCATAATTTTTCAGGCCGACCCACTGAGGGTCGCCAATTCCGTCCCAGCGCTGGAAGCTGAGAATAAAGGACCAGACAATCGGGAAGGCAAAGAAAACCGCGAACAGGATAAAGAAAGGTGCAATACAGAGGTACTCCTGCCAGTGCCGGGCAATCTCTCTCAAAAGGCTTTTGCGAGGATAAGACTCGCGCTTTCTAACTCTAACAATATTTTCCATTAACTTCTCCCCCATGCCTCCTTAAATCTTTCCAGCCTGTGTAGTTAGGCTAAAAAGGTTAAAAGGAAAATCAGGGCTGACCTTGCGTTACAATCAGCCCTGAAGCTGAGCTAAAACTAACTCTGGTAGCGTTTATTTAGCTCGCGCACCCGGTCGCCGACCGCTTTCATGCCCGATTCAATCGGGGTCTGGCCGCGCAACATGGGCAGCATGGCTCCACCCAGTTCGGTCATCGCCTCGGCATAGACCGCCTGCTTGTACCAGGTGGTAGGGTATTCCTTGGTGGCTTTGGTCCAAATCTCGTTGAAGGGGAAGTCGCCCATAACGGGAGTGCGCGCTTTTTTCCAGTCGTCGCTCTCAAGGTAGGGCAGGTAGGAAGGCATGATGCCGTACTTGGCCATAGCCGTTACGCCTTCCATCGTACCCATGGCATACTCCATAAAGTTTTTCACTTCCTGGGGATGCTGGGTATATTTGGTGGAGGCAATCGAGGCTCCCCCAAAATTGGCGGTACGAATTGAGTTAGGCCCGGTGCGCGGCAGGAGCGCTACCCGCCACTGGCCCAGGCCCTGCTCAGCGGTGGTGATATTCTTGTCCATGGCAAATCCGCGATACCAGACGGGCATGGGCAGCGCGGCAATTTTGTTGCCGGAGAGAGCGGCAAAGAAAGTTTCATTAAGGGGATCTTCCTCGTAGAAGATTTTGGCATCGTACATCTTCTTCAGCAGCTTCATAGCCGCAATCCCTTTTTCATCGTCGAGCGTGACCTGGCTGCCATCGGCATTGGTCACCGACCCGCCCATTTGAGCCAGCAGGAAGGTCCAGGGAGGCGGAGTCCGGTCAGTGCCTTCCGGGGCAATCGCCATGGTAGAAGCGCCGGTAGCCTGCTTGATTTTGATCGAGGCTTCAATGTAATCATCCCAGGTCCAATCATCGGGTATGGTCACACCGGCTTTCTTAAAAAGATCCTCCCGGTAATAGATGCCTACCGGGGCGACATCGGCCGGATAAGCGCCATATTTACCGGTGGAGGGAATAAAAACTTCGGCCAGTTTGCCAGGGACATATTTATCTTTAAGTTTATTCACCAGATCGGTTACATCCAGGAGGACACCGGTCTTGCCAAAGGCCTGGACATCGTTCACCTCCGGCCAGAAGATATCAGGGACATTTTCTTTAGAGGCCAGGATTGTGCGGAAGACTTTAGGGTCGTTGTTACCGAGCATCTTGAGGGTTACGTTGGGATATTTCTGTTCGAAAAGTGGTTTGACGTTGTCAAAGGGATGGTTGGTGTGAACGTAAACCTGCAACTCCACTTTACCGCTTGAGCTGGTCCCGCCTGTGGCACCGGCGGCCGGAGCAGGGGTCGCTGAATCGCCACAGGCCGCAAGGAGGGCACTACCGGCTGGAATGGCTGCCATGGAAACGGCTGCCAGCTTCAAAAAGCGCCGCCGGCTGTAGTTACTTTTCCCAGTGTTTTTCAAAGCTTCGTCGCTCATATACTCACTTTCCTCCTCAAAAGATAATTTGAACAGTTAAAAACGCTAAAGTTCGGGTTACCTGCTGCCTGCCATGCTAAATTCAGCCCGGGCTGCCTCAGAGAGCACCAGGCCATGACCCGGGCGGTCAGGGGCGAGGGCATAGCCATTTTCGAAAACTACCGGTTGTTCCACCAGCTGGTTGTAATCCTGGAAAGAATATTCCAGCCAGGTTTCCTCCGGTAGCGCCGCCGCGATATGTACGCCCAGTTCCAGGGGAGTATTCCCCAGCGAAACCGGTATGCCATACTCGGTGGCCAGCCAGGCGGCTTGCAGGCTGTCGCTGATATTTCCGTGAATATTAAGAATGTCTACCGCGCGGTGTTCCATCAGTTTGCGTTTGCCTCGCAGGTCGAGGTACTCACCGCTATTCAGATGGGTAAAGGGCACTTCCCGGGCAAAGAGGGCCAGGCCCTCGAAATCATCCCTCAGGCAAGGGTCTTCAATCCAGTAAATCTTGAAACCGGCCTCTCGATAAGCGTAAGCTCGCCGGATGGCCTCTTTCGGTGACCAGGCCTCGTTAGCGTCTACCATGAGGGTAGCTTCAGCACCGACTACCTCGCTAAGAGCCTTTAGCCGCTCAAGGTCCCACTTTATGTCAGGATGGCCGACCTTAATCTTGAAAGCCTTAAAGCCCTGGCTGGCGGCCATCCTAAAAAAATCGCGAAACTCGGCCATGGTCATGTGGAAATCCAGGCCGCTGGCATAGGCCCTTACCCGGTTATTGGTACCACCCAGCAGGCGGTAAAGCGGCATGTCCAGTTCCCTGGCCTGCAAGTCCCACACGGCCTGGTTAACAGCCTGGGAGAAAATATGGGAACGGATGTTACCTCCTCGTGGCCGGGTTAGCCGGTTGGTCAAAGCGAAGGGGTTTTGCCCGAGCAGGCCGGGAGCCACTTCTGTCCTGAAAAGGCGTTCCAGTTCCGGGAGAGGGGGTAAAGGAAAAAGCAGAGCCCCAAAAAAACCCAGGCCGGTTATGCCGCTACTGCTGACAAGTTCAAGAGTACCGGTGTAGTGAGTGTCTATATAAACCTGGGAATCTCCAATCACCCGGCTGCGGGGATACTCATAACGGGTAATTCTGAAACTTTCGATTACGTCAGTCAATTCAACTAATCCCCTTTCTATCAACAACCTCAAACCAAACGGCTCAGAACCACCTCCGGCCTTTACGGCTGAGCAGGCAAAAAGCATATGGCGAATAGATTAAAAGACATAGAAAACTAACCTTTCAGGAGGCTTTAGCCTTTCCTTTATGGCTGAAATTCACCTATAGCTGGAATTCTCCGGTTATGACCGGGTACTGAAAGGTAAATTCAATAAACCTGCCGGGCTATCAGGTACTTTAAACCTGGCCCTGAGCAGCCGGTATTCAAGTCCTTTTTTACTCTTCTACTGACAGAAACAGAATATTCCTCAGAAAAAGGGCTAAACCTTTTTGTCCGGGTTAGAAAATCTACTCAACCAGAAACCGAAGTAATAGTACAGCTTATAATATTTTTGGTAATATGTTTTGTATGTTGATTGGTATGACAAGTTGTAGTATAATTCTGCCAGTAAAGTTTGTCAATAGGTTTTGCCGAGAAGAAACTTTATAGCTCTTGACGAATGGCCTGAGCAAGAAGCTTGAAAAGGCTGAGTTTGTAACTTATACTTTTATTTACTTAACCGTAAATTCAGTAAAGGCTTGAAACCTTCGCGTCTCCGGTTCATCCCTGCTATCAAAATGGCTGCGTTCTTTTACCGGTTTTCCCGCTGGTCATTTTTCTAGCCCGTTACCTTCGTTCTTTTATTTTCAGTTAGCCCTGCTGAGGATAAAGAATGCTAAATCAGTGGTCACTTCTTGAATGAATGTTTAGTTTTAATCCTGGAAAAAATTATTAATGGACGGAAGTAGAGACAAAGGTATGAATAAACGAGCTGATGTGTTATCCGTAAAAGTAGCTCAAGCCCTTGTGAGGCGAATAACCTCAAAGGAGTTCTCTCCTGGCTCAGTCCTGCCCTCAGAGCGCGAGCTACAGGAGGAATATCAGGTCAGCCGTACCGTTGTCAGAGAAGCGCTCAAGATGTTATCTGCGCGGGGTTTTATTTCTACCAGCGCCGGGCAGGGGGCGGTAGTCGGGTCTGATCTGACCGGAGTAGCCATGGACTCTCTGTTGCTGGCGTTTCACCAGGCAGATGTGCGGGCCGAAGATATTCTTGCCACCCGAGCTTTGCTGGAGCCTCAGGTCGCGGCCCTGGCTGCTCAAAATGCCACGGTGCCCCAGATCCGGCGTCTTAAAAGCCTGATTCAGAAGCTGGAAGATATTGATTTTGAGGGTGATGAGAATGCAAAGATTAAGGGCAGCCAGTTGTGGTCGGAGTACGATACCCAGTTCCACGAACTGCTGGCCGAAGCCAGCCAGAACCCGGTACTGGCTATTCTGACCAAGGTAATTGTCGGTATTTTGTGGAGGCAGGAAGCTCAAACCGAACAGGAAGGTCCTCTCATTCTCACCCTTGAAAACCGGACGATTGCCCTGGAGCAACACCGGGCACTGGCGGTGGCGGTAGAGGAACGGGACCCGGAAAAAGCCCGCCTGACTATGACTGGACACCTTGAGCATACAAAGAAGAATTTTACCGGGCTGCATAATAACCTGGCTGAAATTCTGGGCACGCTGGCTGGCAGCTTTTAAATATCCAGTTTTCGATACTCTAAAGGTTACGGTAAGACAATGGCTGGTGCGAGCGGCTGACTCCCCGCTACTGGGACAGAGTCCGACCCCGTTCAACTGGTTCACCAGCTTCTGAATAAGGGGCTGCTGGACGTGCTCCGGGTAGCCGAACTCGATTCTCCGGGTGCCATTAGCCCTGGCTAGGAGGATAGTGTCGGGCGTGAGCAGGGCGAAGCTCAGTTTGTCCGGCTGCCCACTATGTAGTTGCGAGTCATGGGTTTTTCGACATAGACCGGTTTAGCGGCTCTGGCTGCCAACCGGGTATATTCACGGTGACTGCTGGTTGGAGTGGCGATATATACCGCCGTAACTTCTGGATTATTTATTAAAGCTTCGGCATCAAGATACCAGCAGGGTACTTTGTGGCGCCTGGTAAAGTCCTCTGCCAGGGTAGCATTTCTGCGCATCATGACCACCAGTTGTGAGTTTGATGCTCTTTGCAAGCCCGGCCCTCTCTTAACCTCGCAGACATCCCCACAGCTCACAATTCCCCACTTTACATCTGGCCTAAGCTCTTTTTCCCTACTGTTCTCTTTTTTTCCTTATTCTTGAAGTCTACGAGTCTCTATCTTCAGAGTATAGTCGAAAGCCAGGCAAATTTGCCGGTTGTTTTGAGAAATTTGCTTTCGGATGTTTGCCTGGCTTTATCGCCGGTTCCTCTTGCAAAAGTGTTCAATGCGTGGTACACTCTCTTTTAGAACAAGAGTGCTAATCGCTCTTGTACCCTGAAGTGTTAGATAGGAAGGAGAGATGCTAAAACTTTACCTCAAGACCAGCATGAAAATGAAACATCTACAGAGAAAACTAGCACCGGCAGAGAAGAAGCACGCCAGGCTGTCTCAGCATACCTCCAGCAGTTCTTGGAGCGCGAACACCGTAAAGTAGCCTGGCTGGCTCGGGAGACTGGAATGGCTCGTACCACTATGTCTCGAATTGTTCACGGTCATATCCTGCCGGGTCCAGACACCTGCCAGGCTCTCGCCAGGGTTACAGGTGTTCCGGCGGAAGAGATGCTTCACCTGGCCGGGTACCTCCCTCCCCAGGAACAATCCCAGGCCCAGGAAGTTGAAACTATTTCCGATCCCGAACTGGCTTTCTACTTCCACCAGATCAACCGCCTCGGTCCCGAGAACGTTGAACTCTTCAAGGAATTCTTGCGCCAGGAACTTAGCCGGATTGAGGCGGCAGGCAGTGATAGCGCCCTATCACAACCTATGCGCGCACCCTTTGCGCGCACCCTTAAACCGGCTAAAGAGGCCAGGGGAAAGGAGAGTTAAATCTAGCTATGGATACAATTACCTCCAGTTTGCATCCACTGGCCGATTACAGCTGGGTGGTACAGGTGGCATATAAACTGATTAAAACCTATAAGCTGCACCACCAGCCGGGCGAAATGATAGATATTACTCCCTTGCTGGCCTATTTCGATTTGCGCGAAATGGACCTTCCAGAGCATATCTATGTTTTCACCCTCGATCTGGAGAGTGCCGAGCATAAGATTATTATTGCTCTCAATAGCACGCTCGATACCTGCCAGAGCCGCTTTGTAGCCGCGCACGAACTGAGACACGTGGCCCTCTGGCATCCCAACCAGTTTAACCAGTGTGTGATGGGTCAGGCCCTCTTTAACCAGCTGGAAAAAGAGGCAACGGCCCTGGCCGCCTACCTGCTCCTGCCGCGCCAGACCGTCGCTTTCGGCTTAACCGGAGCTAATAACGAAATCCTGCTGGATAAGATTGCTGACTGGTATAAGATGCCGCCCCAGCTAGTGCTGGTACGCCGGGCGCTGTATGCCCTACCGGTTACTGATTTAGCGCCTCACCGCCCTATCTAGCCCGGTAAGCTCACCCTTAATTTCAATCTAATAACCTATCTAACAAGCGTGGAGTACACTTCAATGCCTGGATTAAGTCATGTTTATAAACTGCCCGATTTTGAGAAAGTTACTACCATCTGAGTACTCTTCCCACGGCGGGAGTTAATACCCCAGACATCCTCTACCGGGACAGTATTCAATAGCCGGTTTAACTCTCCCTCGCTCATAAAAGTAAGGTCGTAAACACCTTTCAGAGCCGGGTCTTTCTTGGCCCGCTCGTTGGCGATTTTAGCCAGGGTTTTGGTAGAGGCAACGCCAACCGAGACCGGGATACCGGTCCACTGCTTTACCCGCGAGCGGATTTCAGAAGCCAGGCGAGTAACCTCTTCAGGGGTTGCAAAGGAAGAAGCCGGGAATGAGAGAAAGGCTTCGTCTATAGAATAGATTTCCAGCCTGGAGGAAAACTCGGAAAGGCAGCGCATCACCCTGCTCGATAAGTCACCGTAGAGGGTATAGTTAGAGGAAAAGACAGCGACATTGTGAGCTTTCAGCTTATCCTGGACTTTGAAAACCGGCTCACCACGTTTAAGACCGCAGGCTTTGGCTTCCCTGGTGAGAGCCACAATACAGCCGTCGTTGTTAGAGAGGACCACCACAGGCCTGCCCTGGAGACGAGGATTGAAGACCTGCTCGCAGGAGGCGTAAAACGAATTGCAGTCCACTAACATTATCACCTGGTTTTTCATAGCCTGAGAGTCTGCCTGCCTCTGCTTTCAACGCTACAATCGAACTTAAACCGAATGGATCACATGCGTCACTACGCCCCACACCTGGAACTCGGCTTCCGGGGTTATCTTGATTGGTTTGTAGTCTGGATTTTCGGATACCAGATAGATGCTACCCTTGCTCTTGCGAAAGCGTTTGACCAGAAATTCGCCGTCCAGGAGGGCGATAACAACAGCGCCATCAGAGGCCTGAAGCGAGCGATCCACCACCAGGAGGTCGCCGGGAAAGATACCGGCACCGGTCATGGAGTAGGACTGGGCTTTGACAAAGAAGGTGGCGGCGGGATGGCTGATTAGAAGTTCGTGGAGGTCGAGGGCTTCCTCAATGTAGTCGTCAGCCGGGGAGGGGAAACCCGCCTGAACGGTGGAAAGGAAGAGCGGTATGGGAATGGTAGTAACTTTCTCAAAATCGGGCAGTTTATAGACATGACTTAATAATCCAGGCATTGAAGTGTACTCCACGCTTGTTAGATAGGTTATTAGATTGAGTTAAGGGTGAGTTTACCGGGTCAGATAGGGCGACGAGGCTAAATCAGTAGCCGGTAGCGGCATACAGCGCCCGGCGTACCAGCACTAGCTGGGGCGGCACCTTATACCAGTCAGCAATCTTATCCAGCAGGATTTCGTTATTAGCTCCGGTTAAGCCCTGAGCAACGGTCTGGCGCGGTAAGAGCAGGTAGGCGGAGAGGGCGGTAGCCTCTTTTTCCAGCCTGTTGAACAAAGCCTTACCCATTACACATTCATTGAACTGACTTTCGTGCCAGAGGGCCACATGCCCCAGTTCATGCCCTGCCACGAAGCGAGTCTGGCAAGTATCCATAGTGCTGTTGAGGGCGATAATAATCTTGCTATCCGGGCGTTCAAGATCAAGGGTAAACCCGTAAATATGCGGAGGTAAATCCATTATCCGCAAGTCAAAGTAAGTGAAAAGGGATGCGATATCAATCATTTCGCCGGGGTGACGGTGCAGATTGTAGGTTTCTATCAGCCTGTATGCCACCCGAACGACCTTTTGATAGTCGGCCTGGGGGTGCAAACTACCTGTGATAGTTTCCATAGCTGGTTTTAATTCTCCTTTTCCCTGCCATTAGGTTTAAGCGGGCGAGCGAAGGGCGGGCGAGCGGGCTGTGACAGAGAGCCATCACTGCCTGTATCCTTAATCCGGCCTAGTTCCTGACGCAGGAAGTCTTTGAAGAACTCAACGTTATCAGGACCGAGGCGATTGATCTGGTGAAAATAATAAGCAAGTTCGGGATCACCAAGAAGCTCAACTTCCCGGGCAGGAGTATCTCCCTTCGAAGGGAGATACCCGGCCAGGCGAAGCATGACTTCCGGCGGAATACCTATGACCCTGGCGAGGGCCTGGCAACTATCGGGACCCGGTAGGATGTGTCCATTAACGATGCGAGACATGGTGGTGCGCGCCATGCCAGCCTCCCTTGCCAGCCAGGCTACTTTATGGTGGTGGTGTTCCAGGAATTGCTGGAGGTAAGTTGAGATTGCCTGGAGGGCTTCTTCCCTGCTGTAGCTGGAATTCTCTGTGGATGTTTCATTAATATTTTCAATATTCTCGTCTTGAGACAAAGCTTTACTATATCTCCTTTCCGTCTAAAACATCTGGATACAAGAGTGATTAGCACTCTTGTTCTAAAAGAAGTGTACCATGCATTGAACACTTTTGCAAGAGGTCTAAAGTGTAATACCGTACTAACTCTTATCTGGATAGGTTCAGACTGAATTCAGGCAGGTCTTCCTCTAACATAAGAGGCGGGCAAAAGCAATGGGGCTTAGCAAGAAGGCCTTTTCTAATCACGGAAATATAAAAGCAGCTTACCTGGATACCAAGAAACTGCCTTTGTAGAGATGATTTACTGGACGTTTAGTATCCGTACTTCGCCTGACCCGATAACACCGCGATGCCAATAATTTAAGAGAACATTAACAATATTTAAAATATATCTTAAGTCTATTATTATTACTGTAAACGATTGGCAGTTAAATTAGCAATATGCCAACATTATTTCATTAAGTTTACATAATTCTAAAAGGAAGATCCCCTGTAACAACAGAGAATCTTCCGGGTAAAGTTTGGCAACCCTGTAACAACGGTCAAGAAAAGGAAAGAACCTGCGAGGGTGATTAAGGATTACCCGCTAACGTGTGGCCTCCACCGGAGCTGGTTCTTTCGCTGGCCGGGAGGTTGGAAAGAGAGCTGGGAGCATCGAGGTTGGCGCCATTGTCTACCCCTACCCCCAGTCGGTCTACCAGTTCGCCACCCAGCCAGCCTGTAACCAGGGCGAGCGCTACCGCAACAAAAGAAAAGAGCAGAGCTAAAGTGCCAGGAGAAGCTGGATTGCCATAACGCAGCAGCCAGCTTACCGCAAACAGAACCACTACAACTACATTTCCAGCGCCATGCCACAAGCCTACTGCTTTTGCCCTGGTATGGGATGGAATGCCCAACCAGTCTATCAGGCCAAAAACGGCCGCTGTCAGCCCCCCAATTATTCCGGCGGCAATCATGTAAAAAGCCATTTCCGACCAGTGAGTTGTACCGCTGGCCAGGGAAATGATGTCAAAGATAACTGCTGCTGCCAGTAGACCAAGTGGAAAGACAATCAGCATCTGGTGCAGAGGATGCCCAAAAAGTTTAACCTTACTATACATAGATCTAACCTCCTGCCTGGAATATTTCATCCTTTATCCGGTTCGAACTGTTAGAGTTTCAGGTATTCTTCGAGACGCAATAACTTCAATGCGAGGTCGAATTAAGCGAGATGTGGCGTTACTAAAAGTGTTGATAAGAAAGTGTAGCAAAGGAAGTATATAAAGTCAATAATTTATTTGACTTTCTTGACAAATCTTGCCTTTCTGCTATAGTTTACGTAAATAGCAGAAGCTAAAGAGAGAAAAGGAGCGAGAGGGAAAGTATAAATGGCAGCTACCCGGTTGGATAACAAGTTTTTTGCCAGCACGCGGGGGCAGATTATTTTACTGCTACGCCGGACCACCCGTACAGTTGAAGAACTGGCCCAGATCCTGGGTTTAACCGATAACGCGGTGAGAGCGCACTTAGCTGCGCTGGAACGAGATGGACTGATTGAACAGAGCGGGAGCAAGCGAGGCAGTGGTAAACCGGCCTTTACCTATGATCTCTCGGCAGAAGCTGAGAGTTTATTTCCAAAGCCTTACAGTGTCGTTCTGGGCAGTCTTCTGGATGTCTTATCAGAAGAGATGCCTCCGCAAAAGCTTGAGAATTTGTTGAAAGCGACTGCGCAACGGCTGGCAGAAGCATATAAGAAGCCGACCGGGAATATTCCGGCCCGCTTGGAGGCGGGAACAAGGCTACTTAATGAATTGGGTGGGCTGGCTGAACTGAAGGAAACCGAAGGAAACTATATCATTCGGGGCTTTAGTTGTCCTTTAGCGGCGGTAGTAACCGGTCATCCCCAGCTTTGTAAGCTGGCTGAAACTTTACTGAATGAATATACAGGACTACCTTTGCAGGAAAATTGCGAACGGAACGACAGGTTAAATTGCACCTTCATTCTGAACAATAAATAAAATACCCTGCTGTATCATACTAGAGAAGTAACATGCTTAAATTTAGTTTTATGAGCTGTGTAGCACCGGGCTGGAATTTTGATCGGCTGGTTGAAGTGGCTGCTGAGTTGAATTACCAGGGAATTGAATTTCGAGTGGGAGCCCGCCAAAATCACGGAGTAGAGTTAGGCCTTTCATCTGAATTGATTAAAAATTATAAGGATAAACTTGCCCACGCAAATTTGGAGGCTGCCTGCCTGGCGACTTCTATTCTTTATTCGCCACAGGCTACCGCACAGCACCGGTTTGAAATAAATGAGCAGATAACCGTTCATATCCAACTGGCAGCCGAGTTAGGCGCACCCCTGATCAGGGTTTCGGCTAAATCTTTCAATAATGAAACAGAACTTGAGAGTTTGGTGGAGGATTTAAGAGTTGCCGGTGAAAAGGCCGCTGCTTATGGCGTAACAGTAGCGCTGGAAACCACTGCCGGGCTAAATTCGGCCAGAAAAGTGAGGGCGGTCCTTGAGAAAGTGAACCTGGCAAGTGTAGGCGCTTTATGGGACGTTTATCATACTAGCAGAAGCGGCGAAGATCTTTCTGAGAGTTATGACCTGCTAAAACCTTTTCTGCGCCATCTCCACCTTAACCAGCTTATGCCTCAGAAGAGAATAATAACGCTCAGTCAACCGAGCCCTCCTGTAGATTTTCCAGCTTTTTTTTCGCTATTGCAAGCCGCTAATTATAGTGGTTTCGTCTCCGGCGAGTGGTTAGGCGTCCCCGAGTCGCAGGCCTTTGAGCTATTAAAGAATTACCGGTTGCTTCTCCAAAATTGGCTTACTTTAACTTAAATTTTTTGGTTTCAGCACCATAATAATAGTAGTGATAATGAAACTTATCACTACTATTATTATGGTGCTAACAGGGAAAAAGTAATCCGGCGATTCCTCCTATATCAAACCTATCGTCTACCTTTCTGATGTGCAAAGTTAAAGGCAAAAATTGGGTAAGCTGGATAACCAGGGCACAAACCACCAGATCTGCTCTATCTAAAAAGGAAATTGGCGAAACTTTAGATGGAATTAGCGTCCGCTTTTCGGGTCGTAACGACCTGGCTGGCCATACGCACCGTCTCGTCAGGATCAGTGGCATGGAAATTGGCCCCGAGGCGCTGCGCCAGGTCTGGTATGTCATGGAAAAGACGGCCCCCGATTCCGATGATCAGATCTGGAAAAGTCTCGTGCACTTCGCGGATTACCCTCCGCAAATCGGTCAGGCGCTGGCTCATGGCAACACTGAGCAACAGCACATCCGGTTGAGCCTGCGAAAGGGTGGTTATGAAGGCGCTGACCGGAACATTAGCCCCTAGATTGGTTACGTTCCAGCCTGCCCGGGCAAAGGCGTTCGCTACCATCGTGATGCCCACGACATGCTCCTCCCCCGGCACACCGCCGATTACCAGGCGCAAACCGTTGTTCAGCAAACTATTCGGCCTCACTCGCGAGAGAAATTCGCGAATGATATTGGTAGCAAAATGCTCATCGCCCACTCCGATACGGGAATCCTGCCATTGTTCGCCTACTTCATAGAGGGCATCTCTGAGTACCTCGTCCATCTGCGAGGCAGGCAGGGTGCGGTGCAAATAATCCAGGTATAGCTCGGCTTCGGTAGTATCCTTGTGATGTACCAGGAGCGTTTTTAGCAAAATTTCTTTAAAAGCCTGTAACTCACGCTGTGGAAACATATGGGCAGGCAGGGTGAAATGAAAGGTGCTACCCTTGCCCATTTCGGATTCTACCCAGATGCGCCCTCCCATCAACTCTACCAACTTGTGGGTAATCGCCAGGCCCAGGCCTGTACCTTTAACTTCTTTGGCCTTCCCGGCCTGTACCCGGTAAAACTTTTCAAAAATTCGCGATAGCTCATCGTGCGGGATACCTACTCCCTGATCGCTGACGCTGACCTGGATAGCGCCAGAATCCTGTAACGCGTAGCAGGCCTTGATTACAATCTGGCCGCCGTTAGTGGAGTATTTAATCGCGTTGCCAATGATGTTATTGAGGATCTGAACCAGTTTATCGCGATCAACCCGCACGGCGGGCAGGTTCTCTTCTATTTCCAACTTGAAAGAATGTTTGCTGGTGCCAATGCGCAGGATTTCGACGCACTGGCGCACGAGTGGATTCAGGTCAACCCTTTCCAGGCGTAGTTCTATACGCCCCGACTCGATGCCGCTCAGGCTCATCATATCATCAAGCAGGCTGGTCAGGCGAACGCTCTCCCGATTAATCATTTCCAGCCAGATGCGGCGACGCTCGGGTGCGGCGTCCTGGGTCAAGAGTAACTCGCTGAAACCCTGGATAGCGCTAAGGGGAGTGCGCAATTCGTGCGAGACCACCGCGATAAATTCATTTTTAAGTTGTTCTGCCGTCCGGTCGGGAGTGGTATCGTGGATTAAGAGGCCCAGGCGGAGTTGTCCATCCGGGCTGAGCGAACCCTCCATACCGGGCAAAACCGGGAAGAGGGAGAGCCGCAAATTATGTTCTTCCGTGACCGCTACTTCTTTAGCGGAAATCACCACATCCAGGCGCACATCTACTTCTAAAGGCTCGACCAGACTCTTCATGTCTTTGATAACCTGCTGTAATTTTTCCGGGTTGCGTGCGCGCAAGGCTACTTCACCCAGAAGCGTTTCGAGCGGTATACCTGAGACTTCATCGCTGTTTAAGGAAAGGAGCTGTGAAGCGGCCTTATTTATATAGATAACCTGCCCTCTTACATCAGTCAGCGCCAGACCATCCGGCAGAGCCGCCAGCAGAATAAGAGCTTCCAATTCTGTCAAATTGGAATTTACTTGAGGAGTGGTCACTTTCTACTCCTGTCCCCACTAAAACTTTTTAACATGTTACTCAATATTGTACAATAAAAATCAACCTTTTGCCTGATATTTTGCTTAATACTTCAGGGTGAATGCAAATTCCGGATGGGATTTTGCATTCACCCTGTTTGGGAGATATAAAAGGACAGAAATCACCCCTGCAACCCCGCACAGGGTAGACCCTGAGAACCCCTTTAGTTACTTTGCCGTTGCCCTGCTTAATACTTTTGCCTTACCTCGTTCTTGATTATATAAGCGCTCTTATACAAAGAAATGCCGAATCGTTACACAAAAGAGCGCAGAGTAAATTTACAGGCAGCGTTTTGTGATAAAATGAGCCTACTCTCATTAAAAGAGCTTTTCAAGCTAAACCTACCATAACTCAGAGCAAAAGTGAACGGCAGCACAGGCATGAATGCAGTCACCCGCGAATTTAATAACCCCGGTTCAGAGTTAGTGCGCAGCAGTGGGCGCAAACGGCGACCCCATTTTGAACCGATTGATGAACTGGCCATCAACGGGCCGGAAGCCGAACTGGTAGATGTGGTGGACGGGCGGCGCTTTCTTTACCATTTTGAAGAGGAAGGCAAACACCTGGAAGATGTGGTCAACGAGGGGATTGCCCGCTTCAAAATGCGCTACAATCAGCCACCCACCGTAATTATCCTATCGGCCAGCTACGGCTTGTACAGCGGGCAACTGGTAGGAGGGCTGGAAGTGGTAGCCGTAAAAGACCTGCCCTGGTATCATTTCTGGTTCGGACCCAAACCGCAATACCAGCAGTTATCCTTCGATTTTTAGTCATCCCTGATTTTTAACATTTCTACCTGTCCAGGCTTATTGTGACAGCTTTTAGCCCCGGCTGGAAATAGCATAAGCTACGGATAGCAGACTTTCTTTTCTGATGGCTTTAGAGGGCGCTTAATTCCGTATATTTAACTTAATGGAAAACAGTTGGTGCTCTTTACAAAAAATGGTATAATAATTACCTGTACTCTAAATGTAAACAAAATATTAACCTGATTAGTCATAGCTATTAACGAGGCAAAAGTTGCGCCAGATAAACCCAACCAAACAATCAGGACAGGTGAGTCCAACAGAAACTACAGCTACCACCAAATCACCGAACGAGATTACTTCTTTTACTCAGTATGATGGACTGAGTACTACCTCTCCTAAGCCTAGCATCCTCAAGATCAAAACCTTTTCCAGGAACAGGTCTTCAACTTCAGAATCGCCTACTCCTGAATTTAACCAGGAAGAGGCAACGGAGCGCAAACGCAGCATCCTGCAATTAATGACTATTATTTTTTTAGTAGTGTTAATTGGGCTGACTGCGGTTTCTTATGTATTTGGTTCAGGAAAAATAAGTGATTTATGGCAAGTTGGGCTGGACATTGGAGGGCTAGTAATAACTTATCTAGCCATGGCTTCAAAGCAAGTCAAACTGGGCAGTTATTTTCTAATTGGCACCATGGTCCTGGCAATTTTCCTGGGATCACTGACTAACAGTAATAACGATTTTGCCTCTTTTTCTTTCGATTACTTCGGTTTGACCTCATGTATAGCCCTGGCCGGGTTTTTAATAGATCAAAAGGCGCCTTTTGTTGTTGGTGGATTTGGCGCGGTAGTCTTTGCCTTTTCTTACTGGAACTATGGTGCCAGCCATACAATTGAAACTAAAACTCTGATACAGGGGTACCTGTTCGCTTCAGGTACAAATGTTTTCATGATGATTCTGACCTGGGCTAACGCTCGCACCGTTTCCCGCTCCCTCAACCGGATGTTCTGGCAAAATAAAGAACTGGTCAAGGTTAACGAGCAGCTACAAAGCACCATTGCCAGCAGTAAAAGCGCCAGGGCCTCTTTAGGACAGATTTCCTCTGAACTGGCCGGTATAAGTAATGATCAATCCGAGCGTGCCGGTGAGCAGGCTCAATCTATTACTGTAGTGACCAGTACTCTGGAAGAATTGAGCGCAACCGCCCGCCAGATCGCCGAAGTTGCCGAAGGGGTCTTTACCGCAACCGAGCAGGCGCTTAAGACTGCCGAAGCAGGAGGTAAGTCGGTGGGGCAGGGTATAGAGAGTATCGCTACATTTACCGTGCAGGTAGAAAATATTGCACAATTAGCAGGCGAGTTAGGCGGCCAATCCAAACGCATCAGCGAAATAGTCGAGACTATTACCGAACTGGCCGAAGAAACCAACCTGTTAGCGCTTAATGCCACCATTGAAGCCGCCGGGGCAGGCGAGCACGGCAGGCGCTTCGCGGTAGTAGCCTCGGAAGTGCAAAAACTGGCTAACCGTAGCAGAGCCGCCAGCCGGGATGTACAGGGTATCCTGGATCAAATTCGCTCTTCCATCAACAATACGCTCCAGGCTACAAATGAAGGTCTGAGCGAAGCCAGCCGCTTGAGCTCGGTTGCTGGACAGGCTGGAGCATCGATTGCGCAGATCGTGGAGACAGTAGAAAGCACTACCTACCTGGCCCGTCAGATTTACCTGACCACCCAGCAGCAGCGCAGCGCCACCGACCAGGCCGTAGAAATGGTAAGACTGGTGGCAGGTGAATCGCGAGAAGCGGCAGTCCGCGCCCAGCAACTATTAACGGCCAGCGACCGCCTGAGCAGTACGGCACAGAATTTGTACGAGGAGCGCTAATCAGAAAGATAATCAAGCTCTAACTCATTACATTCTTGAAACTTGTAGCCCGACTGGCGCGTATAGGGTAGAGAACAAATCTGGATTAATAGCTAAAAAGAAAATTAGAACTGGAATAGCAAAATATGGATTTCAACCCATATAAAGTCCTGGCAATCGATCCTAGCGCAGACACGGATGTAATCTCGGCAGTTTACCGTACTCTCAGCAAGAAATACCACCCTGATATCAACAAGTCTCCTGAAGCCGAGCAGCGTATGCGCGAGATTAACCGGGCCTATGAGATGCTAAAAGACCCGGCACAACGCCGCAAAGTGGACGAAGAGTTGGCCCGTGAAAATAACCGAGGCGCTGCCAGTGGGACGCGCCCTGCCACTGGATACACCACCTCAAGACCAACTACGCAGGCGCGCCCGCGCCCTGCGGCGCCTGATTTCTCCAACATTGGAGAGCAGTTCGACCAACTGCGTAGGCGCGCAGAAGGCGTCATAAATAATGTCCGGAGCGGCGTAGATGTCAGACCTGGCGCGCCGGATGACCGCACCCTCTACTTTTATAAAAAACAGTTGCTGGACGAAGCGCAGCGTAAGAACCTGAAAGTTGCCGTCTATCACGACGGCGCGACCAATCGTAAAATCTGCAATATCCTGTGCAGCGCCCCTAATGCGCGGGGGCAAGTTACAACCGGAGAGGTCTTTCTCGACTCACAGGGCATGTTCGATCTGACCCTGGCAGTCTCAGAAGCGGAAAGAATGTTGCAGGAGCCCTCCAACCCGGTTGAAATGCATGCCGATCACGATGTCTACTACCGGGAAGCGGTGGGCGGGTTAGGCCGCACCTTTATTGCTGTGGAAGTAATCAAACGCCCAAAAGGTACAGCTAAAGAAGTCCTGCTGTTGATTGGTGAAAAGAACGCCCGTACCGAAAAGGATGGAGTAGTTTCAGATCAATCGCCAAGCCGCTTGCAGCAAATCGGGCGAGTCTTCAAAAGCGCCCTGGAAGCCATGCGCTAAAGCAACTTTTTCGATAAAGAGAGAACAAAGCCCGGAGGTTAGTGCTAAGAACCTCCGGGCTTTGTTTTAAGCATGCGGCGAGAGCACCGGGCTATGAGTGGATGGGGCATAGAGCCAGCTTCATGCAAACCTTGACATGTTTACAGGGCGGTGTAACAATATTATTACCAGCACATTAAGAATTGAACAAAAGGAGATAAACAATGGTATGGTCCATTAAGACTTCGGGGAGTCTATAACTTATGGCTCCCCGGAGGCAACGAAGACAATCTCTACGTACCGAGTTAAACTATACTTTAGCCTGGTACATCAGGAGATTCAAGTTCATTACGTACATCATAGCCACCGCTCTGATGTATTGCTTGCTTCGTCAGTTGCTTCCGGAGATGTATTGCCAAATACTTTTCTGGACGACCCTTGCACTGGGAATACCATTGGGCCAGTTCCCGGGATGGGCACGCCTGCTCGTTCCACGGGTATTTCAAGCTTTAGCGAGGGAATTCATCGCCAATTCCGATGGTCAATCCGAAGGAGAGGATGAAATGAATCAATAAAGTGTTGAAGTAACCTGGCCGTCAGTGCTTTGTTAGTTTCGACATACATAACAATTTCTTGATGTGCTGGTTCCTTTCGCAGAGTTACCCCGATGAAATATTTCAATCTTGATCGTCTGGAGAGGCCGCCTGAGTTTTAAGACTCACTCAGGCGAGCCGCCATGACAGCGGCGAGGGCCTGGAGCGCCCTGGCAGGCCGCACCATTACCTCAAAATCTATAATTTTTCCTTCTGAGTTGAATTGAATTATATCCACCCCTTCTACGATAGTTTCGCCCACCCTGGCTGAAAATTCCAGGACTACTCCATCCGAGGCAGAAAACTCACGCCGGTACTGAAAATCCCCGAGAACGAAGGCTGCCGCTGTCAGATAGCGCATGGTAATGGGCCGGCCTTTCTGGGGAGTCCAAACCACCGGCGAATGAAAAACAACTTCTTCCGCTAAAATTTCCTTTAGTAAATCTACCTGCTGCCCCTGACTCTTTACAAATTCATGCCACTTATCCAGCGCCGGGCTATAGAATGCTTCCATACTTCTCCTTTTCGTTTCTCCTTTTTCTTGCTTCAGGCCAAAAGGCTCATGCTTACCATACTTTAGCCGGGGTTAAAACGCGTGACGTGTTGCATCACTTTACCACCGGGGCTATTTCTCGCTGGCCTGTTGCGGTTCGTTGAGTACCTGGTGCAGCACTTTACTTAGTTCCTTGACAGTATACGGTTTGCTTACTACTCCCATAAAACCATATTCGCGGTAGTTCGCCATCACCTGGTTTTCAGAATAACCGCTGGACACAATCGCCCGCACTTCGGGATTAATTTCCTGTAGTTTTTTGATCGCTTCTCTACCACCCATTCCACCCGGGATAGTCAGGTCCATAATCACTGCCTCAAAAGGGCGTCCCCCCGCCAAGCTATCCCTGTAGGCGTTAATGACTGTCGTGCCATCATCGACCGCTTCCACTTCGTAACCCAGGCGCTGGAGAATAGTAGTTATGACATTACGAACCAGCGGTTCATCGTCCATTATCAGGACCCGGCCCTGGCCGGTTTTACTCAAAGGCCCACTTTGTTGAAGGCGTGAGTGATTAGCTACCAGACTGGAGGAAGCAGGCAAATAAATATAAAAAGTGGTTCCCACTCCTACTTCGCTGCTGACGGCGAGATGGCCATCATGCTTTTTAATAATAGAATAGCAACTGGCCAGACCCAGGCCACTTCCTCGCTCTTTAGTAGTAAAGTAGGGGTCGAAAACTCGTGAGAGGTTTTCCGGGGAAATACCGCTTCCTTCGTCCTGCACGGATATACAGACATACTTACCGGCAGGAAGCGGCAAGATTTTGTCTTGGTTAGCAAGGATCAGATTAGAAGCATTCACCTTAATATTGCCGCCGTGTGGCATGGCCTCAAAAGCATTGATAATCAGGTTTTGCATTACCTGACTTAGCTGCACTTTATCCACTTCGACAGGCCACAGTTCTTCCTGGATCGAAAAAGCGCAGGAAATGCCCGAACCGCGCATGACAAACTGAACTGAGTCGCGGATGATCTGAGGCAGCAGCGCGGCTTCTTTAATTGGAGCCCCACCTTTGGCAAAAGTCAGGAGTTGCTGAGTCAAATCTCTGGCCTGCAAAGTAGCTTTTTCAGCTCCCTGGAGGATAGTTGCCAGAAAATCTTCCTTTTCATTCAAGTAGGTCTGGCCCAGCGAGAGATTGCCGAGAATGACTGTAAGGATGTTGTTGAAATCATGGGCGATTCCCCCCGCCAGTAAACTAAGGGCCTCAAGCTTGGATACCTTCAGAATCTCTTCCGCCGCTTTGCGTTGCTGATCCTCGATCCGTTTACGCTCGATCACGATACCGGCCATACTGGCAGCCGTTTCAAGTAACTGTAATTCATACTGGTTGGGATAGCGCGGCTTGCGAGAATAAAAGGCAAAAGAGCCCACTACCTGACCGTTGCTGGTGAAAATCGGCATGGCCCAGCAGGAACGCAGCCCGTGCGAAAGAGCCACATCACGGTAGTTTACCCATAAAGGAGAAGTAGCAATATCCTCCACCAGCACTTTCTGGCCCAGGTAAACGGCTGTACCACACGAACCAACCTCCGGGCCAATGGAAACTCCATCAATCGCCTTTATATATTCTTCAGGCAGGCTGGGCGCAATCCCGTGTCGCAGACTCTGGCCGTTTTTGTCAAGCAAGAGAATGCTCGAAAGCCCCTGCGGGTCTTGCTCCTCGATCACCAGGATCAGTGCTGTCAGTACCTCGGGCAAGGGAGCGCCCATCGCAATCATTTCGAGAATACGTTTCTGTCCGGCCAGTAACTTTTCAGCCTGGATACGCTCGGTAATGTCGGTCTGGATACCCACGAAATGTGTGACCTTGCCACCTCTGTCACGAATTGGCGAGAGTCGTAACTCGTTCCAGAAGGGCGTACCATCTTTTCGGTAGTTATGTAAAGTAACAGTAGTATTGCGCTCTTCTTCAAGAGCCTTTCTGATTTCTTTCAGACTGATTTGATTACCTTCACCTTGCTGTAAAAAACGGAAATTACGATCCAATACTTCATGGCGACTATAGCCGGTTATCCGCTCAAAACTATCGTTGACAAAAATAGCCTTATTATCATTCTCAAGCGGTCCGGTGATCACAATCCCGCTAGGACTGGCATTAACTGCTCTTTCGAGCAGATGCAGTCTTTCCCCGGTTTGTTTACGACCAGTAATATCGCGGGAATTTACCACAATCCCTTTTACATTGGGGTCGTCCAGCAAGTTATTCCCCACTATTTCAAGAAATGATGAAGTGCCATCCGCTCGCAATACTTCGAATTCCAGCGGTTGCAGCAGGTGGAGATGCGCCAGAAGTTCAGCTAAAAAAGATGAAGCTCTCTCAATTTCAGCTGGAGGCAACAGATTAAAGCAACTTTTGCCAATCAGTTCTTCCTGACGGTAACCCAGGATTGGTTCTACCGAGGAACTAACATACTGAATAAGACCGGTTTCCTCTACTACAAAGATAATATCGGAAGAGTTTTGTACCAGGGAGCGGAAGCGTTGTTCACTTTGAGCGAGGGCTAGCTGGGCTATTTTGCGTTCCTGAATATCCAGTATTGTCAGGCAAACATGGGTTACTTCGCCATCCTGACCGATAATGGGGTTATAGGCAAATTCAAACCAGTGATCATTACCATCAAGGCCCTTTACATTCTTCTCTATACAGGTTCGTTTGCCTTCTAGCGCCTCATGGAAATTGCGGTTGAAATTATCGAGGTCGCAGGGATGAACATAAAGATAGATTGAGTCACCTTGTTTCAATTCGCGTTTGTAGAGATGTTTGGAAGCTTCGTTAGCAGCGCGGTTAAAGGTTCTAACAGTATAATCCCGGCTAACCAGCGTCATATTTCCGGGGCTGTTATCAAATACAGCCTGGAAATTAGCTTCGGTTAGAACCAATTGGCGAGCCTTGAAACGCTGTTCCAGTTGCTCCATTACCATGTAAGCCAGGTCTTCCAGGTTGGCCTGTTCCTCCGCTGAAAAGGAACGGGGCTGAAAATCGAGCAGGCAGAGCGTTCCAAGCGCGTATCCATCGCCGGTAATCAGGGGTGCCCCGGCATAGAAGCGCACAGGCTTGCTACCTGTAAACAGCGGGCTGGGCAAGAAGCGCGGATCTAAAAAGGTGTCATTTACAACCAGAGTTTTGACTGAAGATACGGCTTCACCACAAAGAGAGTATTGACGCTCAACCTGGCGGGACGAGCTAAAGCCATGTGTAGACTTAAACCACACTCTTTGCTGATCTACGAAATTGAGCATGGCTACCGGCACATTGAACATGCGGGCAGCGAGAGATGTTACCCGGTCAAAAGCTTCTTCAGGAAGAGTATCCATTATGTGATATTGCCAAAGGATTTTCAACCTCTCAGCTTCATTGGTGTTGGTGGAGGATGAAATGATGCTCATAGCTAATTTTCCTGCTTATATGCTATCCCGAAAATAGAGGTGGTATTACTGAGAAGGCCCTTACCTATTTTAGCCGCTTTATTTTCAATACTATACACTAACAGTTTAATTGAATTTTACCATATTAACATTACGTCACAAATTACATCGCGGCTTAATTACAACAATGATTGGGCCTTCTCGATTTATGGTATTTCTTCTTGAGGCAGTCTAAGAAGACTTTACCTGAATGCCAGGAGCCCTTTTTACAACAGCTAACGATTGTGCAAAATTACACTAATTTTTGTGCAGATGGACGATGTACCGGAGAAAGCTTCCTGTTAAGATCTACCGGAAACCAATGTACTGTTAAAAATAGTCAAGCAAAAACCGCCAGATTTTTGTTACTTCTGGCGGTTTTTATTTACTTAGTGCGTCTTTCATAAAAGGGCCATAGAAGTTGTAAGCCCACCTGAGGGAATTCAGGGTGCTCTATTTTGAAAGTTTGTAGAAAGTTCTATATCTCTAAATGAAAGACTCTCAGTAGAATAATAAGCTTCACGCGTGATTGAGGCCCTTTTCTTTATCAAGGCCAAGCTGCCTGAAAAGGCCCAGCCAGTCTACCTGGAGTTCCAGCACTTCTACTTTGTCTGCTTTGAAATGAAACATGCTCATCCCGTTTACCCTGACCTGTTTCCCGGTAGCCTCAAGCTCGCTAAATTTCCCCCGGTGAGTACCCTTTGCCTCCCATTCCACTGCCACTTTATTCCCTTCAGCCACGGCTTCCGTGATGGTAATTTTCAGATCGGGAAAAGCCGTATGTAAGTTTGAGATATAAGCTATCAGACCTTCCCGGTCGTAAACTCTGTAAGGGTTGGATGGATCCCGGAACGCGAAAGTTGGGGACAAATGCCGGTTGGCAAAAGCCGCATCCTGCCGGTTGAACATTTCCTCATAATAGCTCCGGGCAATCGCTTTAATTTTAGCAGTACCAACCTCGTTATGGTAATTAACACTCATGCTCGCTACTCCCCTCTATTGATTTCTAACCGATGTTCCAGCAATGGACCCTGTACTAACCAGTAGCGCCACCTGTTGCTCGCTCAAACAGACAGGGAATCTAGTTTCCCTGTTAGAAGCAATATCAAGCTTAACAAATTAGATTCTTATAAGATTCTTAATTAAGGGGTTACGTTACAGACAAGCAGATACAGCGAGTAGTTTAATCCTGATGCCGGTATAGTCTGAATCTTCAGAATTTTGACTTAAAATCAAGGGTCGCAATGAAAGCCAGAATAAGCATTACAGCAATTAGAATCTCCATAATTCCACCCCCGCTACTCGCTCGTACTACATTTTCCCTACATACTTAGCAAGGAACAAAATTTGTGCCACGAACGGCCTGATTATAGATGAGCGGGCGGGAAGGATGCTGAGATAGGTAATTTCTATCCAGCCAGCCAATCATACTAATATTCGTGCGGGAGGGTTTCTTGAACGTGGTAAAAGCGTTTTATGCTCACTTAGTACTCATGCTGCAACTTATTTTCTGCTGTTTCAAAATTTAAGATTTATTTCAAACTAAATAGCTCTAACTGGCAGGCCTGCTGAAAGTATAGATACCTTTAGGGGTAATTTCAAATACTGCCGCTGTACCATCGCTGTAAAAGTGGGACAGCCGGATATAACCCTGATTTTCAAGTGAATTTAACTGCTCTTCCAGCAAGCTATCCTCTAAACCGGTCCTCTCCAGAATATCCTCTACCAGAACCTGGTTGAGGCCGGTAGTCTTGTAGCTCTCATAGGCTACCTTCATAATCGGGGCGTGCAGGTTAAGCGACATAGAGATCCTCAAGTATACTGTTGATGCCGTAATGAAGGGCGATAAGGTGGGCCATGGTCCGGGCAAAATCCAGCCCTAGCTCCGCCATGAGTTCTGCCAGGATGATTGGTCGCTCGTCAAAAGCGGGAAGGGCCAGAACTAACCACCCTCCACGCGGAAGGGTTTGAAGTACGATTGCAGCGGGTTTACTCATAGCTGTCAAATTAATTTCTTGAGTCAATTTTGCGATGTTATCTTTTTCGTGAGATTTTAGGGCGCTTATGATTTGTTCAGCCAAACTACAAGCTTACTCTAACAGTGGAACATTACAAAGCCCATTACAACATATTGTTGATTTCTAGCAGAGTAACTCCCGATTCCAGTCCGGGCTTTACCAGAGAAGTCATTACGAGCTTTTGAAGAAGAGGAAGAACGCCAGTATATATACAACGAATACGTCTCCGCTCCCCAGATGAAACTCAATATCAGCTTTCGCTGAAGCCTGGCCCCTCTACTCGATAATGGGTATAGGCGGATCGAACTGGTAAGCAGACTCTTGCTGACCCTGCCCGGCACCCCGATCATCTACTATGGAGATGAGATGCGAACACTACGATTATTTCATTCTTTCATATCACGATGAATTTAACTTTTTTTGCTTCCCCGTATACTCTCGGTTTGCTACTTACCGTGTATTTTCAGGCTGTACTCGCTATAATAAACCCACCGGTTCGCCGTTATTTGCTCATTCCAGGCCGGTTGTTCCCGGCCTCCAGAAAGGATTCTATTTAAATATGACGCTGAATGTTAGCGCTGACTTGGACCTCTCCCCGGTGCGCACCGAGTTCCCTTCGCTGTCTCTCGAAGCGGCCGGACACCCGGCGATTTACCTGGATAATCCTGGCGGCACCCAGGTCCACCAGAGCGTGATCGAAGCTTTTGGCAACTATTACCTGACCGCTAATTCCAACACCGGCGGGGCCTTCCTGACCAGTCAGCGCAGCGAAGAAGTCATTCGAGGAGCGCGGGAAGCGATGGCCGACCTGCTTAACGCCGCTTCACCTTCCCAGATTATTTTCGGCCAGAACATGACCACCCTGACCTTTGGGCTGGCTCGCGCCTTTGGCCGCACGATTAAGCCGGGCGATGAAATTATTGTAACCGAGCTTGACCACGACGCCAATGTCGCCCCCTGGCTGGCCTACGCAGACCAGGGTGCAATTATCAAGAGCATACCTGTGATCAAACCGGACTGTACCCTGGACATGGCCGCTTTGCGGGAGGCCCTATCGGACAAAACCCCTGGTAGCAGTTACGGCGGCCTCGAACGCGGTGGGCACTTTCCCGGACGTAGCGGAAGTTATCAGGCTAGCCCATAGCGCAGGGGCGAAGGTCTTCGTGGATGCAGTTCAATACGCCCCGCATGGCCCGCTGGACGTGCAGGCGCTCGATTGCGATTTCCTGGCCTGTTCCGCCTATAAGTTCTTTGGTCCGCACCAGGGCATTCTATACGGCAAGTGGGAGTTGTTGGAAGAACTACAACCTTTTAAGGTGCGCCCGTCCAAAAATGTCACGCCCTATAAATGGGAAACCGGCACGCAAAGCCACGAAAGCATGGCCGGGACTACCGCGGCGGTAGAATACCTGGCCAGCGTCGGGCGGCGTTTTGGCGAAGCCTGGCGGACAGGCTACGAAGAAGCCGGATTTACCGGGCGGCGCCTGGATCTCAAAATGGGCATGGCCGCTATCCTGGCATACGAGCAGCGCCTGGGCGGGCATCTGCTGAATGGCCTACAAGAGCTTTCCGATGTGCAGGTCTACGGGATAACCGACCCGGCCAGATTAGAGCAGCGCTGCCCGACCGTGGCCTTTACCTGGGCGCGGCGCAGCCCCCGCGAGACGGCTGAACTGCTAGGGCAGCATGGGATTTTCGTCTGGGACGGCAATTACTACGCCCTGAGCCTGATGGAAGGACTGGGCCTGGAAGGTAAAGGCGGCGCGGTTCGCATCGGTCCCTCCCACTACAATACCCTTGAGGAAATCGACTTTTTACTGGAGGTACTGAGCAGTATTCGTTAGTTGCGGCGATTACTCCACCCCGGCTAATTCGGGGTGGAGTAAGGATGTATGAACCGGGAGCATGCAGAAAGTCGCGATCTAGCGAAGACCGGCGGCTTTGGCCCTGGCCCATTCGTAGACCGAACGGGGCGCATGATCGGTGATTCTTTGCACGGTGTCAGTGACAGGCGCAGGCTTACTCAGATGCTTTTGCCAGGTTTCAAACAGCACATCTGCCGGGGCGTAAGGACTGATAACAGCGCGGGCCTCCTCAGGTGTTAATTCCTCGTAGCGCAACCGCCGCCCCAACGCATTACCCAGAAGCTCGACCTGTTCCAGGTGGGTCAGGGATGCGGGGCCAGTAATGTGGTAAATTTTCCCGGCATGCTCTTCCTCGGTGAGAGCAGCAACGGCAACGGCAGCAAAATCCGCCGGGTGAATGGGAGAACCGGCCGCTTTCGCATAGGGGCCCCGGATCACATCTCCAGCCCAGAGTTGACCGGGAAGGTCAAAGGCCCATTCCAGGGCATCGGCGGAAGCTACCTCAAGGCGCAGGAAGGTCCACTCCAATCCCGACTCCCGGATCTGGCGTTCGATATCATAGTGAAAAGCCGCGATAGGATTAGGCTGCGTATCCGTGCCGTCTACTACCGCTCCCGAGGACTGAAAGACAATCCTGCGTACGCCGGCTTGTCTGGCACTTTCGAGGAAGGCGCGAGTAAAGCCCGGCACCACGGCCAGTAGAAATACGGATGAAACGCCCTTTAAGGCTGGCGGGAGACTCTCAGGGTTCGAAAGATCGCCTGCCACGACTTCGGCAGCCGCAGGCAGACCGGCCTTATCGGGTTCGCGGGTTAAAACGCGGACCGCTCGGCCCTGTGATACGAGTTGCTCAACGATGGAACGACCGACCGGTGCCGTAGCAGCCGTAACCAGAGTTATACCGGGTTTATTTAACTGCTCATCAGTCAGTGGCATACTCATTTCAAAAGCCTCCTTTATTCCAATTTTTACACCTCTTTATCTTAAGAGTACCTCATGTACAGGACAGTATTCGCCCTGTAAGCTTTCAATATTTAAAAGTGCAACTTTTCGCTATGGCAATGAGTTAAATTTTATAATAATAACACTTAAATCTGGATTAGTGACAGGAATAAAAATTATGACCAGAATAAACGGTACGCCTGAAAGTAGTGGCAATCAAAGTATTTCTTCTGGAGAATTAAACCCGGCAGGTCGAGTTCGTGCCAGCCGTAAGCTTCGCTGGATTGTTCTGGGTAGCCTGGTAGCAATCGTAACTGGCGTAACCGGTATTTTAGCCTTTATCCTGTTAACCACGGGTGGATCGTTAAATTCTCCCAAAATCCCGAGCCAGACCTCTTCCCCTCCTGCTGCGATTCTTGCCGGTCCGCCTGACCAGCAGGTTGACCTGAGTTACCCCGGCGCAATCCCACTTTCTTTGGCTGGTTTGCAGCCTATCGAGACAAAAACAACCGGGCAAAATCAAGCCGGGCTCTCTCTTATGAGAGGAGCTTTTGCTACTACCGCTAATTTGCAGACCCTGGAAAATTTTTACTCTCAAAAATTACAGGCTGCCGGATACAAATGGGACTGGGAGGATGCCTGCGGACCGGGCTCGGATACCAAATGTCCTCACAGTCGTTACTTTACAGCCGGTATTTTCAATTGCGTGCAAACGGTTAACTCCAATCAGGACTGCAGCGCAACCTATCAAATTAATTTCTGGATAGTAGGCTCCCTGGCACAACCCGCCGAATATCAGGGAATGTCGATCCCTCAGGGGATAATTGAGCAATTAAAACCGGGACAGACACTTGTTACCTATTCAGCCGGGCCATTAAATAACAGTACAGCTAATACTGCCGGGGTGAATACTACAACTGCCGCTCTTGTACCCAGCCCCACCGCGACCAGAAGCCCAGAACCTGCTATATCGATTGATCCCGCTAAACTATTCGTTGGTCCTGACAACGCTTTTCATTATAGCCAGTTTGATAATAACCCGGATAAACAGCAGACCAGCGGAGTATCTCTGGTAACAACCGAGAGTTCTAAACCCGTCAGGCTCGGTTCGGATGGCACGTTTCAGCTTGACTGGCTTATCTCGGAAGAGGGGCAGAAGATGAGCTTACAGGCAACGGTGGTCAGCCCTCACAATACCGAGTATACCGCCTCGCAATTATTCAACGCTACCTTTGCCTATCTTAGCGACTCGCAAAAGCACAGGATGCCCGTTATGCTGGTGAATACCCGGCCTGTAGAAGGTGCGCCAAACACTTTCATCTGGACTATGGAGGCCAATCCTCTACTATCCACAAAAGGGAAATTTACTTTTAACTTTGAGGCCGGTTCGGGAATTTCGCTAGAAGATCCGGTGAAAGTAAATCTGGTTAGCTACTCAGAAGCCGGCTTAGCGCACCCGGTAAGACTGGACGCGCAAGGAGGGCAGGCAAACGGTTTGTGGATAAAACCGCTTTACGCTTATTTTGGCCAGGATCGCACGATCGTAAGCCTGGACATTAAGCCGGATACCTTTAAGGATAAGGAAGCTTACTACCTTATGCCTTATTTAATGGATGCGAGTAATCTGAAAGTAACTGATGACAGGGGCCGCGTTCTCCAGCCTTTCTACCCTGGCAAAATCAATAGCCTGACCAATCTTGTGCTTAAGCCGGTTGCTGCCGATGCCAGGAGTCTAAAGGTAGAACTGGCCGGACTACAGGTAGGGCATAATTTGAATCAACCGGGTACTTCACTGGAGAAGGCGCCTGTAACGCTACTGGATATCCCCGTCGGTGAATTACTCCAGAGCGGGCAACCGAAAGCCGGAAAAGTAGTTAAAACACCGGGAATAGGCAAAGTTAGCATCGAAGATATGAGCGCGGTGCTCGACCCCAGCGGTCAGTTCGTCACCTTGAAACTGCATTACCGCCTGAGCGAAAATTTAGCCTACCCGCCGAAGCTAATTCCGCAGTTGGTCGGTTTCAGTTGTGCCAGGTGTGGACAAAATTCCGCTCAAAATCCAGTGACAACTCTATTATTGCCGGATGGCCGGGTAGAGTTCAGCCTGACCTACAAATATGATAAAGCTCAATCTGTGGCTCAACTGGCGGTGGTTAACGAGCAATTCCTGTTACCCGGCCCCTGGCAGTTTGAAATTGGCCTTAACAGGTAACGCTCACTCTTCAATATCTCACCGGATTCTGGCTTTTACATGCAATAAGGAATTTCTATGTTGAAAAAACGCTTCTACCGTTCAAAACTGTTGCGAATGCTGTTCCTGATCGGCTTACTCATTTTTATTGTGACCTACCTGGCCCGCGTAGCTCCCCAGAGATTGGGCCTCTTTAGTTTCTTTTACCCGGGTGTCCTTACTATCAGTCGTCTTGCGTGGAATATAGACCTGGAACAAAGCCAGCCTGAGGCGGCGATCAAACAACTCGGCCAGCGGCATGTAATGCTGATCCACGGAGATCGTGACGTGACGGTACCGGTTAGCGAAGCTTATCATTTGCAACAGGCCGGTGGCGCGAATGTAACTGCTACCTGGATCGTGCCCGGGGTGGGCCACGCCGCGGCTTACCAGAATAATCCTGAGGAGTATTTAAAGAGGGTCCTCTCCTTCTTCGATACAGAACTTAGATAAAGAGCTTAGAAAAACTTAACTCGGAACAGGCAAAACATAAAGCATCTGCGCTTTGATTACCGTCTTTCTCCTGGCTTTCCTGTTGGGGATGAAGGCTTAAAGCAGCACAAGAAATTGCGCGCCGCCCGGTTTTGTGGCAAGATGAAGCTGCAATACTTCTTTCGTTTACACTTATTTCGGGCTAAAAAGCACTTATGACAGTTAATAACCGGCTTTTCATTGTGGGCGGTAGCGGATTCATCGGATCAAGGCTGGTAGAAGAGGCTACCCGGCGAGGTTATCCAGCCAGTTATACCTACGCTTCTAAACCCTTAGTTACAGATGCCAGAGGCTACCGGGTTGATTTGACCGGGGCGAGCGCCGGGGACCTGGAAAAATTTGTGCGAGCAGAAGAGCCTGCTAGCGTGATTTACTGCGCTGTCCCCGCTCCGATTGTGCAGGCGGGTGAAGAGGATCACCGCGCAATAAGCCTTGAGGGGGTCAAGCGGGTAGTTGCAGCCTTAAAACCGGGCGGCCGCTTTATCTACGTCTCGACCAATATGGTCTTTGGCGGCGGCAAAGGCCCTTATACCGAAATGGCTGCTCCCGACCCCGAGCAGCGGCAAGACCCATACCGCTTCTATGGGTTATATAAAACTGCCGGGGAACGGCTGGCCCTGGAAAGCTGGCCTGATACTATCGTAGCTCGTACCTGCGTGGTAGACGGCAGGCTGGCCAATGGACAACTCTCGCCGCGCCTGGCAGGACTGTTCCAGCAGTTAAAGGCAGGCCAATCTCTACACCGCTTTACCGACCGCTACTTCTCGCCCACGCTGGTCGGCAATTTCTGTAAGGCTATATTTGAGGCCCTTGAGCCAGAGTTCCGCTACCGGGGCATTTTGCACCTGGCGGGAGCGGAACGCATCAACGATTTCGATTACGCCCGTAAACTGGCACGGTATCTTGGCTACGACGAAAGCCTGGTAAAGCCTGACAACCTCGCAAATTCCCCTGCTATGCGCCACAGCCCTCCAGATACCAGCCTGGATGTAGCCTTCACGCAGAGTCTGTTGAAAACGCCACTGCTGACGGTGGATGAGCAGTTTATTCAGCTATTTCCACAAAAATAAATTAAGAAGGTTAAAAAGTGACTGGCGAAACTGAAACCCATTTTGGCCGGCCGGAGTACGAAGAGTTGCTCCGGAAATATTTCATCCCCTCGCAGGTACGGCTGATTATGATGGCTTACCGCTTTTCAAAGTACGGTCATCGCGGGCAGTCCCGAGATGGCGGAGAGCGCTACTTTAATCACCCCCGCGCCGCCAGCCTGATTCTGATCGAGCAGGGCGTTTACGACCACGAGGTTATCATCGCGGCCCTCCTGCACGATGTGATGGAGGATAGCTTCATCCTGACCTGGGAAGACCTGGAGTACATTTTCGGCAGCCGAGTTTGCACCATAGTTAAACAGGTGACTAAAGAAAGCTGGATGGCTAAGGAGGAATATATGCCTCGTCTGGTTAATGGGCTGCCGGAAGCCTGGCTGGTCAAACTGGCCGACCGCCTGCACAATATGTCTACACTAGATACCTGTACTCGCGAAAAGCAACTCAAGCAGATCAAGGAAACTCGCGAGAAAATTATGCCGCTCTGCCACAGGCTGGCGCAGAAGCCGAACTATGCCGGGCAGGCGGCCTGGTTCGAGCGAGAGATCGAGGCGCGTTGCCGGGATCTGGAATAAACTTTTCTAGCGATACTTTGCCACCAGGTGATCAATGTAGCGGTTATACTGATCCGCCAGGGCTTCGTTTTCAATCATTAAAATATTTTCGGCGTTAAACTCGGCGCTGCGCGAGAAATTATACGACCCGGTAATAACGGTGTCATCAATCACCAGCACTTTGTTGTGCATGAAGTCGTGGGGAGTGTTGGGCGAATAGGGCGTAGAGTCTTTCCCCGCCAGGCCAGTGGCCTTGATAATATCTTCGACTACGCCTATCTTCCAGTGATTATGCGGCACATCCTGCCATTGCTCCAGCACACTGTCCATTTGTGTGCGGTCATAAATCCCGCTGATGTCTACATCCCCTTTACAAAGAAGGTCAGTAAGAGCGGCGATTAGAGCGCTGGAGTTCAACAACATGCTGCAAATCCGCACTTTACGGCGAGCCTGGGCCACCCTGTGCGCTACCTCATAATCTATAGCCGGGCCGCGCCCCGGCGAAAAGAGCAGGCGCAGGTCGGCCGGTTGGCCGTCATAGGTCAGTTGGACTTTGCGGGTATCAAAAGAACCGCTTTCACCAATAGTCTCGGTTTTCCAGAGCTCGTTAAAATCTTCGGTGTAATACCCGGCTACCTGGGATGACTCAATGGTCAGGATATTATTTTCCTGCAAGGTCCAGGAATCATCGGTCATATTGGTTGAGCCGGTCCAGACCGCGGCTGCCTCAGTCCCGGCATCCCGGACTATATATTTGTGGTGCATCAGTTTTAACCCGCCAATCCTCCGCCAGGGATAACCGAGGGATTGTACGAACTGGCCCGTACCGGCGGGCGCAGGGTCCATGCCCCGTTCAAGTTCGGGCGTTTCGGGTTTGTCGGCATCATAGGCGATGCGGATAGAGACCCCCGCGTTAGCCCGCTCCTGTAACGCGGCGGCAATCTGCTGGCGCAGGTTTTCGCTCAAGCGGAAGTCATAGAACGCCATGTCGAGGCTCTTCTGGGCTTCCCCGATGAATTTCACCAGCCTGCGCACGACTTCTTCGGCGGTCTGTTCCCCTTGCGCCAGAAAGTAAACCGCTATATCTTCCTCAGTTCGTTCCATAGCCCTTCCTCCGTTGCTGATTTCAGTTTTCTTATTCTAGCTTTTTATTCTAGCTTTTTATAGCTTCCGCTTACCGGTGTTCTTGGTGAGTTCGCCTGTCGAAGCGGTCAGGCCCGGCTTTGTCGCTGCTTTACTACCGAAACGATAAAAGCGCCTAACCCGTAAAAAGTGAAAACCAGGGCTCCTTCGGAAAAAGCTATTAGCAATAACAACGCCAGCGTACTCAACCAATCCTGCCCCGCGCTCATGGGAGAGGCAAGCGTGAGAGGCAGGAGGAAAAGGGCCAGCCCTACCGGAATTTCAACCGCCCTGAAGCGTAACTTTGCGCCGTGCGCTACCCAGTGTTCGTAGATTAATACTCTGAAGAAAAATAAGAACTGCCAGAGAGTACCTGCTAATATGGTAACCAATATTAGCCAGTAATGCCAGCTATCAAAGCGTTGTGTGGCGACATTCCCGATAGGCGCGACCAGTTGTAAGAGCCAGAGCACTCCGCGCCACAGGCCCAGCCCGAAGAGGCTGACAAAAGTTAGTAAAATCAACAGAATTAATTGCCGCAGCAGGTTAAACAGGTCAAAGGCCGGTAACGGCTGGGGCTTCTGGCCCGGTTGCGCTTTGAAAGTTGCCAGCGGTTTGAAGATGCCCCAGGGTCCGCTCAATGGTGGCGGAGTGAGCCTGGCTTCGCATTGTCCTAAAGCCCGGGAGCGTTTGGCCTTTTCAATGGCCTGTTGTTCTTCACTCAGATGGGCCATTTTAACCAGGCGTCGTACTTCTGCCGAACCCTGTTCCACCTCCTGGCACGGGTCAATTTCAGGCGAAGAGTCACGCGCAACCCGTTGAACCTTTTTATCGTAAGCCTCGACCAGCGGCAAGAAGACGATATAGCGGCCTTCCGCGCCGTTGTGGCCGAAAAGCCTGGGGATGGAGAGAATGCCCTGGGCATTTTGGTAAAAGGCGAAGAACTGGTCGGCTAACTGGCAGCCTTCTTCCAGAAGCTGCGGGATTTTAGCCAGTTCGCTGACACTGCTGACTTCGGTTTTGGTCAGTTCGTCTACAGTAGTGACCAGGGCTCGTTCTACCTGGTTGTTATCGGCGTTGCTATCCACGTTGGCATCGCCCATTACCAGGAGGGTGCGGTTTAAGATTTCGACCACGTTGCGCACACCGTAGTCGTGGAAGCGCGGCCCCATATTGCCAATATTACCGCCCAGGATATGGCTACAGCGTCCGATATAAGGGTGCGTTGCGACTGCCAGGGCGTAATTGTCGGTCACACCGCCATCCACGAAGAGGTCTGTTCTTTCCACCCCGTACGAGTCTATGTAACGAATCGTGCCGGGGGTAAAAACACCCGGAATCGAAAGGCTGGCCCGCACTCCCCAGGCTACCGGTAAGCCGCTGGAAAGGTTTTTATAAAGGAAGTTTGCAGGCCTTAGCTCCTCATCAATCTCCTCCGGCAAGCGCGACAGGCGACCGTGGGCATTGATATAACGATAGGCAATATCCCCAAACTGGGGATTGGCTTTACCCTTACTGTAGACCAGTTCTTTCTGGAAATGATTATAGTTGCAGAAGATGGTTTTCTGGCCTGTCACAATATCGGTCCCGACTACCAGCAGGAGCGGGCGCGGCGCTGCCGGGTTGCGCGGTAGGTAGAAGCCCGCCTGCGGGTAGCGGCCATAGTAAAAGGCTAAACCGTCATAGTATTCGGCCAGCGCTTGCTGGTATAGCTCCGCGTG
>DATAKM010000032.1:0-9454 GCA_036261665.1 Chloroflexia bacterium | reverse complement strand
GATGCAAGTGGTACAGGCCTCCTCGAATGGTTGTGAAGATTGTCTTAAGACCGGAGATAGCTGGGTTCACCTGCGTCTATGTCTGGAATGCGGTCACGTTGGTTGCTGTGACAATTCTAAAAACAAACATGCTACCAAACATTATCATACTTCCAACCACCCCATCATCAAATCCTTTGAACCGGGTGAGGAGTGGGGCTGGTGCTATCCGGATCAACTTTACCTTAACCCCGCTGATAACCAGCTTTTTCAGGCAGAAGTGGCTAAACTTCCTCGGCGTAACTATCGCCAACGCTAGCCGGGCCAGGTACAACCACCACCTTCACTTTAAGGTTACCGATATTGGAGAGCTTGAGTTGCTAAAAGTAAAGGCCTTGAAAGCAGGACGTAGCTCTCGCTAGTTCTATATTTTCGAATAGAGACTAAAAGGGGCAAGCGTCTTTTGATGCTTGCCCGCATTCAACTTATGAGTTTGAAACTAACCTCTATTAACTACTTTTTCCCGCTGACGTTGAACAGGAAGTTGACGATATCGCCATCCTTCATGATGTAGGTCTTGCCTTCCGAGCGGTAGACTCCCGCCTTTTTGGCTTCGGCCATACTCCCGACCCGGATCAGGTCATCGTAGTGCACGATTTCAGCCCGGATAAAGCCGCGCTCGATGTCGCTATGGATTTCACCGGCGGCATTAAGGGCGGTCGTGCCGCGCTTAATGGTCCAGGCGCGTACTTCGTCCTCACCGGCAGTCAGGAAGCTAATCAGGCCCAGCAGATCGTAGGAGGCATGAATAATCTTGGTCAGGCCTGACTCGGTAATGCCCAGTTCTTGCATGAACTCGTTGGCTTCATCCTCGTCAAGCTGGCTCAGTTCCATCTCAATTTTACCGCGCAGGGCCTGAACCGAAACGTTCTTATGTCCGGCGGTAACGGCGCGAGCCTCTTCCAGCAGCTTTTCGGCCTGGTCAGCGCGTTCTTCGCCCAGGTTAAAGATGGTCATCAGAGGCTTGAGGGTCAGGAACTGGTAGCCGCGAATAGCCTTTAATTCCTCTTCGCTCAAATCGAGGTCACGCAGCGGAATATCCTGCTTGAGAGCCTCGTTCAGCTTTTCCAGCACTTCTTTTTCAAACTGCTGCGCTTCGCGTTCCGGTCCGGCCTTAATTTTCTTGATAGACTCATCCAGGCGAGGCAGGCGCTTTTCCATAATCGCCAGGTCGGAGAAGGCCAGTTCCAGGTCCATAGTCTGCAAATCGCGGATAGGGTCTACGCTGCCATCGGGGTGAGGCAGGTTAGGGTCTTCAAAGGCTCGCACCACGTGAACCAGGGCTTCTACCTTCTGAATGAGGTTAATGCCAGGCAGCGCCCCGGTCTGGGCCGCCCCTTTAGCCATACCGGCGACATCGGTATACTCGACGGTGGCGTGGGTAGTCTTTTTAGGGTTAAACATTTCGGTCAGTTTATCCAGGCGCTGATCGGGCACTCTGACCGTACCGATATTGGGCGTCTGGCTCTGCCCATAAGCGCTGGTTTCAGCGTTGCCACGGGTCAGAGTGTTAAAAACAGTGGTTTTGCCACTTTTAGGAAATCCGATAATTCCTAACGTTAAAGCCATTTCTTCCTCTTAATAACTCTCAAAAAATTACTGTCTTTGCGATTGGTTTTTCAGCTTGTTTTAGCCAGAACTAGCGGTCAGGACCAGCTTATTCACTTTCATTCTCAACGTCCTCAGCCCTGGCTATTTCTAATTGCTGGCAGAGTTCGCGCAAAAAGGACTCAACATCAGTTACTATACCCAGCGTCTGGTGGCTGCCGCGGTCGGCCAGTTTGGTAACAACTGACGGGTTGATATCCACGCAGACCGTGCGCACCCGCGCCGGAAGAAGATTGCCTACCGCGATAGAGTGCAGCATAGTCGAAATCATCAGGGCGATGTCCACGTCATCTATAAAAGAGCGCATGGTATCCTGAGCTTCGAGCACATCCGTAATCACTTCCGGCAGCGGACCATCATCGCGAATAGAGCCACACAGCACGAACGGCACGTTTTTGCGGGTACAGGTATACATTACGCCAGAATTCAGCACGCCCGCTTCTACGGCAGATTGGATCGAGCCGTAGTAGCGAATGGTGTTGATGGCCCGGATATGGTGCTGGTGGCCCTCTTCTTCGTTCAGGCCGCTCGCCATCGAGACGCCCAGCGAAGTACCGTACATGGCCGTTTCGATATCATGGGTAGCCAGGGCGTTACCGGCGAAGAGAATATTAACATAGCCCATTTCAATAATGCGGCTGAGATATTTGCCTGCCCCGGTATGGGCGATGGCAGGGCCACCTACCAGCAGAATTTTGCGGCCCTTGCGTTTGGCTTCGCGCATCTCCTCGACCAGCCCGGCGATAGCCAGTTCTTTAGGCCGTTCAGTCGAAACCGAACTGCCCATGAAGGCGAAAACTTCGCGCTGGCGCTCGCGTTCGATCGCTTCCAGGCGAATGCCGGTATGCCCGACCGCAATCAAATCACCCGCTTTCACATGGGTTACCGGTATGCACTCGGCATAAGCAGATTCATCCTGACCGCGCAGGATAATTCCGCAATCCATCTCGGTCTTGCCGACCGGCAACCAGCGTCCAGCGGCGCGGATGAAAGTTTGCAGGTTGGTGGTGCTATAGAAGCGCAAAGGGAAAACACCATCCCGCGGGGTCGCTTCAAATTCGGCGTCGCGGTCTTCCAGGATGTTAGCTCCCAGGCGCTGGACCGTGCGAAGGGCTTCCTCCAGCTTATCCGACGAAGGGGCAATGATGCGCATCAAGCAGTAGCTCGGCTCAGTTTTGCTGCGGCCCAGCTCAAATTGCTCTACTACATAGTTGCCGCCCAGGTCCATTATGGCGTCCATGACTTGCGGCAGGATATAACTATCTACAATGTGGCCGCGCAGTTCTATTTTTTGCTCGTACATTCGTATGCTCACTCCGCGAAGGTTTTTAGAGATAACTAGCGGGTAATGGTAACTTTCCGCAGACCGCGCGGCTCATCCGGGTTGTAGCCACGAGCCAGGGCCAGGTGCAGGGCGAATAACTGGCCGGGCACGACGCAGACTACCGGGCTAAGAGCCTCCGGTATGCCGGTCAGGTCAAGCTGGAAAGCGGCTTCCGGGCGGCTGGCAAGCTTGAGTAAACCATTATCATCGCCAATCGAAACTATCTCAACACCACGTTCGGTCAACTTATTACCCAGTTCAAGCAGGCCGGGAATGGCCGGGCCGTTTGCGCCTACCAGGATAGCCGGGAGGCTCTGCTCGGCCAGGGCGAAAGGCCCGTGCAGGAAGTCGGCGGTAGAATAGGGAGCGGCAAAGACGTAACATGTTTCCTTCAGTTTAAGGGCCAATTCAAGCGCCGTGGAGAAGTTATAGCCACGTCCCAGGGTCAGGCAGTGCCGGGCCTCTTTATAAAGTTCGGTGTTAGCCAGAGCTTTGAGACGTTCCTCCAGTTGCAATGACTTCTCGATGGAAGCCGGCAAGCGATCAAGGCCCATGCGCAGGCCGTTATCATCGCTGATTTCAGAGGCCAGTAAAGCCATCAGGACCAGTTCAGCGGTGTAAGTTTTAGTAGCGGCGACCGATTTCTCAGTCCCGACATTAAAAGGCAGCACTTCCGCCGCAGTCTGGGCCAGGGGAGATTCAGGATCATTGGTGAGAGCCAGGGTAAAAGCGCCCTGCTTGCGGCCCTCGTTTACTACTTCCACAATATCTTCAGAACGGCCGGACTGAGAAATGCCAATAACCCAGGCCTTTTTCAAATTGGGCTGGCGCTTGTAAAGCGTAAACAGGGAGGGTGCGGCCAGCGAAACGGGCAAACCGGTATAAGCTTCAAAGACATAGCGGGCATAGGTAGCGGCGTTATCGGAACTACCACGAGCAGCAATCAATACATATTCGGGGCGAAAGTCGTTAACCCGGCGGGCGATATTCCGCGCCGCCTGTAATCCCTGCTTATAGACTCGTTCTAAAGCAGTTGGTTGCTCCAGTATTTCGTCCCGCATTAGCGTCATCTCTTCGTTTCTCCCCTTACATTACTTAATATAAGTCCACCAGATAATCTAACGTCCCCTATTTTACCATGTTCAGGCTCATAATTCTTGAGGCTAAGAGACAATCAAAAGCCGGTTTGACTATCTATACAATTCCGGACAAAACAAAAGGAGTGGTCTTCTCTAAGGAAGACCACCCCTTCAGGAACTTGCTTTAAGACAAGCTTATTCGGCCATAAAGACCGGTTCGTGCTGAGTTTCGCCTTCGAGGGCTTCCGCTTTGCGCTTGCGACTCGGCAGAGCGAAGGCCAGCAGCACCATACCAACCGTACCGATAGTCACGAAGGTGAAGACATCGTTGATACCGAAGGTTCCGGCCTGCGCCACCAGTTTCTCGCGGGCCGCCGCGACCACCGGGTTGTTCGGGTCAGCCACCGCGTTACCGGCAGTTTGCAGCGCCGATTTAGCCAGGTCGGTGGCGTGCTGAGAGGTCTGCTGCACAAAGAGCGTGGCCAGCAAGGCAATCCCGATGGAACTGGCTATCTGGCGGGTGACATTGAACAAACTGCTACCTTTCGCCAGGGCCGGGCCGGAGATGGACTGCAAAGCCAGGGTCTGCACCGGGATAGCGGTAAGACCAAAGCCCAGGCCGCGGATAATCAACCAGGGCATTAAAGTCGTGCCATCGGTGCTGGGAGTCAACTGCGATAGCTCCCAGGAACTAAAGATCAGCAGCACAGAACCGATCAACACCATATAGCGAATGCCGAGAGTATTGAAAAGCTTGCCACTAAAGCCTACCGCTACCGCCGCCGCCAGTCCTTGAGGCATCAGGGCCAGACCGGCATCCAGGGCCGAGAGATGCGGAACGCGCACCTGCTCCAGGAAGACCGGCATCATGAAGATGCTGCCAAAGACTACCACCGCCGAGAGCCAGGCTACCACGCTGGAGATAGTGAAATTGTAGTTTTTGAACAGCCGCAGGTCCAGTACCGGGTCTTTGCTGACAAAGAGTTCGTAGAGAGCAAAGGCCACCAGCAGTACAATGCCTGCACTCATAAAGGCCCATACTCCCCAGTAACCCCAGCCATAGATATCACCACGCGGGTTGGTGGCAGTAGCCGTACCGGGCTGGGTCTCGCTAACCATGGTAAAGGCGTAGACAATGCCAAGCACACCCACGATCGAGAGAGCTAGACCGACATAATCGAACCCTTTGCCTTTGTTTTCTTCAGCCGGTTTGTCCGACGGGAAGATGCGGTAGGCCAGGAAGACAGCCACTGCGCCAACCGGCACATTGATGAAGAAGATGTACTCCCAGCCGAAGTTAACGGTCAGCAGACCACCAATGGTAGGTCCAAAGGCGGGAGCTAACAGAACCGGGATACCGACTAAAGCGCTGGCAGCCGCTCTTTCGGAAGGCTTGAAAGCCTGGAAAGAGATAGCCTGGGCCAGCGGGAAAAGAGCGCCGCCGCCAATACCCTGGAAAATGCGGAAAATAATCAGCATCGTTTCATTTTGAGCCAGGCCGCACAGCAGGGAACCAAGGGTGAAGAAAGCCAGGCAGAGAATAAAGATGCGTTTGCTGCCAAAGCGGTTACTGAAGTAGCCTGCCGCCGGAATTACCGCGGCCTGGGCTAAAAAGTAGCCGGTTACAACCCACTGAATAGTGCTGATATCCGTTTTCAGGGCACTGGCCATCGGCGTAAGTGCCACATTCACAATCGTATTGTCCAGCACCGCCATAAAGAGGCCCAGGGCAGCGGTGAGGGCAATTGCGTAATTCGCAGGTATCTTTCTCATTATATTCCTTTTAAATAAACTGCTATCTGTACTGCTTAATTGCGAACAGCGGGCGGGGCCTCTTTGCCTTCGCTCGTACCGCGCTTGATAAGCTCTTCTAATGTAATATCGTGCGGGCAATCATGGCTACCTGCTCGCAGTAATTCGCGCTTGTAAAGTAAGCGGCGATACCACTCGCCAAACCACTCTATCACGTAATCCAGGTCCAACTGGTAGTAGCGCTCTTTGCCGCTACGCTCCACTCGTACAATCCCGACCCGCTTCAACTCCTGGAGATGATGCGAAACGGTTGACATGGAAATATTGAAGCGCGTGGCAATTTCGGAAACGCTATATTTTGGCATTTCTTTCTGCCCGCCTGAATGCATCAGGAAAATCAGGATATCCAAACGCGACTCGTCACTGAAGGCGCGCAAAAAATCGGCATTATCCCGCATTTTGGCCCGTTTTTGATTCAATAAATCCGGCGTCATTTCTACCCTATCGTAGCCAAGATAGTTGGCGGCAATTTTCAGGCTCTCCTGTTTGGCCTGCTCTTTTCCGGTAGGTGACTCTTCGCCGGTTATGTTCTGGGGGCCTGCTTCCATAAAAACTTAGATGCTCCTGTTTATTTTCCTTGACCAAGCTCATTTCGATATTCATAAGAATGTATCGTGATATGAGGGTAACATTAAAATGAAACTCTGTCAAGAGTTTCATAAATAAAATGCGTGAAAATACCATAAGTTTTTAATTTTTTTATCAAAAGGGGGGCCACAGCCTGATTTATGGCAACTTTTTACAGCCTACTTACTTTGTGTTATAATATGAAACCTGAATAGGAGGATATAAATGACTGTTAGATTAGATGTCTGGTCGGATTTTGTCTGACCCTGGTGCTTTATAGTAGCATCCAGTGTGGAGAAGCTTAAAGACAATTATGATGTAGAAGTACACTGGCGGGCCTTCCAGTTGCGCCCGGCGGGTAGCCCGCCGATGTCGCCTGATAAGCTGGCCATGATTAAAAGAAGCCAGCCCATGCTGGCCCAGCGCGTTAAACAGGATATGGGCCTGGAACTGAACCAGGGTCCCCTGAACGGCAATAGCTTTCCAGCTCTGGCCCTCGACAAATATGCCCTGGCGCAGGGCAAGGGCGAGGAGTTTCACAAAGCGGTCATGGAAGCTTACTGGCTTCAGGCTAAAGCGATTGACGACTTGGAAATGCTCAAGGGGATTATCGAAGAGCTGGGTTTGCCTGCGGATAACCTCGAAGGGATTGTCCAGGATTCGGAATATAGCTGGGCGGCTAAAGCGGATATTAGCGATGCCCAGATGTACGGGCTGAATTCGGTACCGTCGCTGGTCTTTAATAACAAGTACCTTGTGCCGGGAGCGCAGCCTTACGAGGTGCTAAAGCAGGTAGTCGAAAAACTGCAATCCGGCGATATTGAGGCGGAAGAAGAATAAGGCCACCTTCAATACCGTTAAATAAGGCTATTTAGCTCAGAGCTCTACTAGCCGATCGATCGCCCCGAAATTAAATTTCAAGGCTATGTCAATAAAATTCCTGCGGAATGAGCTTTTTTATGCATTGTCAACCTGGCCCATCTCGCAGAGATTTCATTGCACTAGACCGGAAATCTTGTTTCCGCGCGGTCGAATGGACGGTACTCTCTTATTTGAACAGTATTGAGGCTAGAACGATAAAAAAAGGGGCAGGCAACCTGCGAAGGGTTGCCTGCCCCTTTTAGTTTCAGGACGGGCGCAGTTCGCGCTTGAGGATTTTACCCGTAGCGTTCTTGGGCAGCCCTTCCGGGTAGAACTCTATGATGCGCGGGTATTTGTTAGAAGCGATGCGCGCTTTGCAGTACTCGCGAATTTCGTCTTCGGTCGCGGTAGCGCCCGGTTTAAGCACTACAAAGGCTTTAACTTCTTCGCCCATAGCGGGGTCAGGTACGCCGACTACGGCAGCCTCGGCTACGGCGGGATGTGCGTATAGCACCTCTTCGATTTCACGCGGGTAGACATTAAATCCGCCCCGGATAATCATATCTTTCTTGCGATCTACAATGTAGATATAGCCTTCCTCATCAAATTTGGCCACATCTCCGCTGTGGAACCAGTCGTCTCGCATCACTTCCGCCGTGGCTTCAGGATGATTCAGGTAGCCCTTCATGACGTTGTGGCCGCGAATGAGTAATTCACCGCTCTCGCCTACCGGCACCTCGTTATCGAACTCATCAACGATCTTGCACTCCACGCCCCAGATAGGAATGCCAATCGAACCGGGCTTGGTAGGTTTGAACATGACATTGAAGGTTGCGACCGGTGAAGTTTCGGAAAGGCCATAACCTTCTAGGATGGTCACGCCAGTTTCGCGTTTGAAGGCCGAGAGTACTTCGACCGGAATGGCCGCGCCTCCGCTGGTGCAGATGCGCAGGGTGGAAAGGTCATATTTTTTGCGGTCGGGGTGATTCAGCAGATAGAAATACATGGTCGGGACGCCGGAGAAAGCAGTTACTTTATCGCGCTGGATAATCTCGTAGGCTTTAACCGGATCGAAGCGGGCCATGAGGGTTAAGGTTGCCCCTACCGCTACGCCCACGTTCATCACGCAACTCTGACCGAAAGCATGGAATAGCGGCAAAGCTACCAGCATTACGTCATCAGGATGCCATTCCAGGCCAAAATTATCCACTACAACCCGGGCGTTAAAAAACATGTTGAAGTGGGTCAGTTCCGCTCCTTTGGGCCGCCCGGTAGTGCCGCTGGTATAGAGAATAACGGCGGTATCATCAGGCATCGTCTGAACCATATCAAAAGTAGGAGCAGCCTGGGCCATCAAAGCGTTAAAGCTCTTGACGTTGTTGACCTCAGGTAAATTCTGGGAACCGGGCGCGTTGACTATAACCAGGCTCTGGCAGACTTCGGTCTCGCGATAGCCTCCGACGGCTTCCTGGGCGAAACCTTCCCAGGCTACCAGCATGATTGCCTCACTATCCTGCAAATGGAAGGCAACCTCCGGGGCTTTTAGCAATACATTCAGCGGAACAACAGTCGCACCTGTTTTAAGAATACCGTAATAGCAGATCACAAATTGAGGGATATTGGGTAGCATGATTGCCACTTTTTGGCCCGGCCCGATCCCTGCCGCTTTCAAAACATTGGCAAACTTGTTAGTGGCGGCATTAAGTTCACCATAAGACATTCGAAATTCATCGAAAATTATGGCGGTATGCTTAGGATTGGCTTTGGTACTCTCCGTTAGCAGCGTCGCTAAATTCAGACTCATAGCGCAGTGTCCTTTCTTCTAGCCGTAATAGAACCCCTTAATTGTTTGAAATTGAATATTTCCCACTAGCAGCTATTATTGCTTATTAATATTGTACAACATTCACTATAAGAAGCAACTCAAAAGGGCATTTTCTATATTATCTCTTATTTTCTACTCTTTCTGGCTTATAATCATTAGAAAATTTGGCATTTCTTTTTAGCGTTTCTTAATAAAACTTTTGCTACGGGACAGAATTTAGTTAAAAGAGAAGAAGGTCGCCACTAAGTGTTAAACTACGCCTGTTTTTCTTTACCGACCAAAGTAGAGAACAGGAGTAGAAACCCATGAATGACAACCTTCGGCGCCATCGTGCCATAA
>DATAKM010000022.1:0-49747 GCA_036261665.1 Chloroflexia bacterium | reverse complement strand
ACCCTTCAGGCGGACGGCAAGGTTCACGTAAGCCTGCGCTGCGTCAACGGCCAGTATGTCGTACGGAAAGTGATTGCCCAGGGAAAAGTAGTCGCCCAGGCTCCCGGCAGCGAGGATGACGATAACGCTGCCCAGGGTAATGACAAAGAAAAAGAGAATGACAACGGTAACGCCAGCGCCAATACCGGCAAAGGTAACGGCGGCGGCAACAGCAACGCCGGTTCGCACCCCGGTAACGGCGGCGGCAACGGCAACGCTAATGCCCAACACGGTAATGGCGGCGGCAACGGTAATGGCAACGGCAACGGCGGCGGCAACAAGAAGCCCAAGAAGTAGTTTTCAGGCAGTCATATAGAGATAAAGTTGGTATAGTAAGCAGATAAAAAGAGGCCTACCTTAACCGGGAGGCCTCTTTTTTTAGCCTTATTTCAACAGAGTTTTAACCGGCAAACTTAAATGGCACAGTAATTGCATATATCTATAACCAGTGGGTATTTTTGAAGGTTTTGTCAGAGGCAAACCAGGAAAGTAGAGCAAAGCGAGTAAGTATTTAAGGCAAGACCTGACCCAAATGGCGGCCGTCAAGTGAACGGTCAGCCGGAAAGGAGATCATCTAATGACTCAAGGAAACACGATGAATACCGGACATACCGTGGTAGCGGTCTTTGACGATGTAGCCAATGCCGAACGGGCCATCAACGACCTGAAGGTGAGCGGCTTCACTCCCGAATCAATTTCGGTGGTGACCAAAGATCGGACCACCCAGCGCGACCTGAACGAAGCTACGGGCAACCAGGCCGGGCAGGGCGCTTTAGTCGGATCGTTGGGTGGCGGTACGCTGGGCGCGGTAATTGGCTGGCTGCTGGCTGGCGGTACCGCTTTAATTCCGGGTATCGGCCCGGTCGTAGCGGCCGGTATCTTCGGCGCGACAGTCGGCGGCGCTTTAATCGGCGGTACGCTGGGCGGTATTACGGGTGCCCTGGCGGGCGCGGGCGTGCCGGAAGAAGAAGCCGGAGAGTATGAAGAACATGTACGCAGTGGTCGGACCCTGTTGACGGTCAGTGCCGCCAACGGCCAGCTTCTGGAAGCGGCCATGGATGTCTTTAACCGCAACGGCGCTACCAACGTGCGCTACTACGATTTGAACACGCCCGGCCCTGGCCAAAACTACCAGGGGCAGGTGACAGACGCGGTTAACACCAACTCGGACTACATGACGGTCAATGGGCCGGGCGCGGACGCTGCTCGCTATACTCGCGAGAACGAAACGCGGACCACTCCGGTCATGGACGAGTACGATAGCCAGGTGAACAGGGCGACTACTTACGATACCCCCGTGGAACGCCGGGAGTATGTAGACCGGGATACCAGCAATCCGAGCAGGACGGAGTATACCACCCGGGACGCGGATTCGACCCTGGCAGGCGACTATAACGCCGGTGACAGGACTCGTGGCACCACCCTGGGCGATGAGCGCCTGGGTAGTGATGATATCAGTACCTTGCCGGATAACGGCAGGGGAACCACCACCCGTGGTGGCGCTGGCTGGGACCGGCCCGCACGCGAAGGAATGCCGGGCGTAGACCAGGCTCCGCTGGATGAGAATCCCTATCGCCGAGGCGACTCGGATTTGAATAACCCGCCTCCGCGCAGCATGTAAGCCTGGACAAGCATGATCCTGTAAATTTTTGCAAAAAGAACCGCCATTAACGGCGGTTCTTTTTGGCTATTTACTGCTATTTGTGGTAAATATTCCGAAACTATAACTGGAACGCTTATAATGACCGGAGCGTTAAAAGGATAGGAGCGGGAAACCGGTCCTTCCAGCAGTCCGCAACCCTGGATTTGCCTAGCTCGATTGCAACAATTCAGGAATGATTCCTGTCTCGCCACAACTGAAAGTTTTCGGCCTTCGCACGCTCCTACCGCTGATAATGGTAGCATTCCCCGGTGAATAAATAAGTTTATACAGGTGTACAGCCGGTGATTTTTTGCACAATTCTTTTTGCAAACCTCTTAAAGAAGCTGCCTGATTAAGCCTTTTCCGCGCCATGCTATATAATGGGCCAGTGTTTAGAATATCGCTTTTATAAATTACTTAAAGAAAAAGGTTTTTAAAATGCCTATCCAGTTTTTAGAGAAGGGCCAATCTTTTCTACTGACTACCCGGAACACCGCCTATGCTTTCCACCTAACCCCGGACGCCCGGCTGGTACATACTTACTATGGCGCAAAATTAAAGTTTCTGGAGGATTACCCGCTGCTGCCCGAAAATCGCAGCCTGGCGAGCTTCAACGCGGAAACCTTCGATATGCTGGCCGAATTTCCGGCTACCAGCCGCGTCATGGAAACCGAAAGCGCGCTGCAAGTCAGGTTCAGCGATGGGACCCGCGACCTGCGCCTGGTTTACGACAGCCACACTCTCTCCGAAAACGAAGATGAACTGAATATTTTGTTGCGGGACGAGCATTATGGCCTGGGAGTAAACCTGCGCTACCGGCTTTACCCCGATTGCGATATCCTGACCCGCCAGGTCACGCTGACCAATAGCGGGGCAGAAGCTATTACCGTAGAAAAAATAATGAGCGGCAGTTTCCCCCTGCCCTACGAGCGGGGCGAATTCCGCCTGACCCACCTGGCCGGAACCTGGGCGACCGAAACGCAGGTGCAGCGTACCACCGTAACGCCGGGCCAGAAAGTGCTGGAAGGCCGTCTGAATTACACCGGTCACGCCCATAATCCTTTTTTTGCCCTGGACCTGCTCAGTCAGGAAGGGTACGGCGCCACCGAAAGCAGCGGCGAGGTCTGGTTCGGGGCACTACAGTGGAGCGGCAACTGGAAAACAGTGGTCGAGCAGGCCCATACTCCTTTTAGAGTGACGCGAGTGAGCGCGGGCATCAACGATTACGACTTTAGCTGGCAGCTTGAGCCGGGTGGCACTTTTGAGACCCCCTGGCTGACCCTGGGCTATAGCCGGGAAGGTTTTGGGACGGCCAGCCGCAATCTACACCGCTACCAGCTTAACTACGTCCTGCCGCGCCGCTTTGCGGCAGAACTGCGCCCGGTGCTCTACAATAGCTGGGAAGCGGTCGGCTTTAACGTGCGCGAAGAGGTCCAGATGCAACTGGCCGAAAAAGCAGCCAAAATGGGCGCGGAGCTTTTTGTGATTGATGACGGCTGGTTCGGCGAGCGCCACAGCGATAAGGCCGGGCTGGGCGACTGGGAGGTCAATCCTCAGAAATTTCCAAATGGCCTTAACCCCCTGATCGAGAAAGTCAACTCCCTGGGTATGCAGTTCGGGATCTGGGTAGAGCCGGAAATGGTTAACCCGGATAGCGATCTCTACCGGGCGCATCCCGACTGGGCCTATCACTTCCCGAATCGCTCTTCCACCACCAAACGCAACCAGTTAATTCTGAACCTGTCCCGCCAGGATGTGCAGGAACATCTTTTTGGCTGGCTGGATCGCCTCTTGAGTGAGCATAACATCAGTTATGTAAAGTGGGACTATAACCGCACCATCAGCGAGCCGGGTTGGCCCGAAGCGCCGCTGGAACAGCAGCGCGAAATCTGGGTAAGGCATGTCCGGGCCCTTTACAACCTGGTGGACCGCCTGCGCGCACGCCATCCCGATGTCATGTTCGAGGCCTGTTCGGGCGGCGGCGGCAGAGCCGACATGGGCATGCTCGCGCACTTCGACCATACCTGGACCAGCGATAACACCGATCCGCTGGACCGCCTGCCCATTCAGCAGGGCTATTCGCTGGCCTACGCCCCTAAAACCATGTTCTGCTGGGTGACGGACATGGACCTGAATAAGGGCAATTACAGCCTGCGCTACCGTTTCCATTCCAGCTTTATGGGCAGCCTGGGAGTCGGCGGCAACCTCAACCACTGGAGCGAGGCCGAGCTTGCAGAAGCGGCCCAACTGGTGACCGAGTATAAGCGTATCAGGCCCATCATCCAGCAGGGCGAGCAATTCCGCCTGACACCCCTGGAAAAAGGCGACCGTGAATTAATGGCTGTACAATACCTGGCAGCCGGGCAGAGCGAAGGGGTGGTGTTGGCTTTCAATCGCCGCCAGCACTTCTGGCGCAACCCCCAGCGCCTGCTGCTCCAGAACCTTGACCCCGAAGCGCTCTATACTCTGAGCGGCGACCTGCTGCCATCAGAGCCCGTCCGCTTGAGCGGGCAGGCCCTCATGGAGCGAGGTATATTGCCGCAATTAGACGGGCTGCTGAGCAGTGCCCTGATTTATTTCAAGAAGGAGTAGCGCCAGGGCCAAGAAAGTTAAGCGCCAGGCGGTTAAAGAGGGCAGGCTGCTCCACCATGGGGACGTGGCCTGCGCCCTTAATCAGTTTGAATACGGCCTGCGGCATGTGCCGCTTCAGGCGATGGCCGGAGGAAAGCGGCACCAGGGGATCATGCTCGCCCCAGACCAGCATGGTAGGCACTTTAATTTCGCCCACTTTTTCCTCAATGTGCGCGCTCAACAGTTCTCGCGCCGCGTTAAAGAGCGTGACCGGACCGGCATGGCGCGCATCCTGAAGCAGGATCGGCCAGAAATTGGGCGGTAAATAGCGAATGGTCAGGGCCAGGTTTAGAGCGTGGCGCGGGCTAATCAGGCGGCTAACCGGCAGGTAAATCGCCGGGTCTACCAGGATCATCCGCTCTACCTTCTCAGGATGGTCTGCCGCCAGTTCCGCCACAATATGCCCGCCCATGGAGTGGCCGATAAAGCAGGCGCGTTCGATTTTCAGTGCCCCCAACCAGTTGTAGAGATGAATTGCCGCTTCAGACAGGGCAAACCGCGAGCCGGAACGATTCTCGCCGAAGCCGATTAAATCAATAATGTAAAGCTGAAAATGCTCGCTCAGAGCCTGGATATTGGAATACCACCAGCGCGTCGAGCCGGAAAGACCGTGAACCAGGATCAGAGGTTGGCCGCTTCCACACACTTCATAGACTACCGGGACATCCCGGACCTGCATTCTGTAGCGCTTTACCTTTAAGACTTGCATGTTATCAGCCTCCAAAACTGTCATTATTCCATTTTTAGAAGCCCCACTACCCCCTTTATTTATATACGTAATTCGGAAGCATTCTAATGCACAATTTCCCGGTTTTCTGCGCTTTTACCTTAGCTTCTATTTTGCCTCTATCTCGATAGTACTTTTTTGGAGAATTAGATCGCAAAACCCTATGCAAAAGCTGGAAGTATGCTAAAATAGCAACAAGTTTTCTCAAATGGCACGCTTTTCAGTACTAATTTTTAAAAAACGCTCAAAACCAACAGATTCACCTTATATTTCGTTACGGACCTGCTTGGATTCTCAGGCCAGTGGTTGCCGCTAACTTTTGGTTTCAAGGCAGCGACCACTTTTACCTACAATTAACTGAATATCTCAGGAGGAAAAGCCGCTATGCCGGCCCCTTTATTTCAGGTTGATCCACTGGTAACTTTCGGTCAGGCGCTGGTCAACGGATTGGCTTTTGGAAGCATCTATGCCTTAGCCGCGCTTAGTCTTGTCCTGATTTTCAAGGCGTCAGACGTAGTCAATTTTGCCAACGGCGAAATGGCCATGTTCAGCGCTTTCATCTCTTTTGTCTTCCTGGATACCCTCAACATGCCCTACTGGGTGGCTTTCCTGGGCGCGCTGGCCTTTGCCGCCCTGCTAGGAGCAGGCACAGAAGTAGTCCTGATTCGCCCCCTGCGCAACGCCGGGCCGCTCAATCAGGTCATGGTGACGATTGGCCTGGGCACCCTGCTGACCGGTCTGGCCGGGTGGATCTGGAATTTTGAGGGCCATTCCTTCCCCGACCCGATCAAGGGAGCGCCTTTGCGGGCAGGCTCTATCATCATCAAACAGGCTGACCTCCTGCGCATGGGAGTGGCGGTGGGGATAGCCCTGCTGCTCTTCCTCTTCTTCCGCTATACCCTGGTCGGTACGGCTTTACGCGGCATGGCTCAAAATCCTACGGCGGCGCGCCTGATGGGCGTCAATGTCGGGCGAATGACCACCCTGACCTGGGCCATGGCGACCATGCTGGGGGCCATCGCCGGAATGCTGATCGCGCCGAGCACCTTTCTGGAACCCCTGATGATGGCCGATGTCGCGGTCAAAGCCTTTGCCGCGGCGGTACTGGGCGGCTTTACCAGTTTACCGGGGGCGGTGGTAGGCGGGTTGGCCCTCGGCATCGTGGACAACATGGTAGGTACTTATCTCAGCCAGGATTTACGCAGCACCTTCGCCTTTGCCATTATTATCGGCGTCCTGGTAATCAGGCCGAACGGCTTACTTGGTCGCACTGTCAAGAAAAAAGTTTAGGGTTTAACCATGACCACCATCAAGAATATGAAACCGGCAGCGCTGGCGGGATATGCGGTGCGAATTGGGCTGGCCCTGTTTGGTCCATTCCTGCTGGCCCTCTTCCCCGGCTTTGCCGCCAATAACTACACCTATTCGCTGCTGAACTTTGCCCTCATTTATAGCATCGTAGCGATCGGTCTTAATCTGCTGACCGGTTTTGCCGGGCAGATTTCGCTGGGCCATAGCGCCCTGCTGGCCATCGGGGCCTACACTACCGCCGCCATGACTTCGCTGGTGGGCCTGCCTTTCTGGGTCAGCCTGGTAATCGCCGGGGCGCTCACCGGGGTGGTGGGCTTCCTGCTGGCCCTCCCGGCCCTGCGCCTGAGCGGGCCTTACCTGGCGGTGGCTACGGTGGGCTTTGCGATAGCTATCCCGCAGGTGATCAAGTTCCTCAATTTTCAGAGCGACGGGATTGAAGGCTTAAAGGTTGACAAGCCAAACCTGCCCGGCTTTGGCCCGGATGATGATTTAGCCCGCTACTACATGATCATGCCGGTAGTGGCGCTGCTCTACCTGCTCTCTTCCAATTTAATCCGCTCCAAAATAGGCCGCGCCTTTCTCTCCATCCGGGAGAGCGAAATTGCCGCCCAGGCTATGGGGGTAGGCCTGGCCCGCTATAAAGTGACGGCCTTTACCGTGAGCGCGGTAATGACCGGAATCGCGGGGGCCCTGTACGTCTCGGAAATAGGCCGGGTGACTGCCGACGAGTTTAACCTGCTGATGTCTATCAGCTTCCTGGTCATGATTATCGTGGGTGGCCTGGGGACGCTGGGCGGCTCGGTGGCAGGCGCTATCTTGATGACGGTGCTGCCCGAATTTGTGAACCGCTTGAGTAATTTTGCCCAGGAAAGCCTCAACAACGCCGGCTTCGGCATCCAGCTAAAAAACCCGCAATACGTGCTCTACGGCATCCTGATAATCCTGGTGGTGCTCTACATGCCGCACGGCCTGGCGGGAGTCTGGTACAGGCTGAAAGAGCGCTTCTGGAAGTCCACCCCCGCTGCTATGCCTGACTTGCAAGCGGTCGAGGAAGTGATCACGCCCCCCGGCAGAGCGATTAGCGGCAGTGGCCTTGAAATCAAGAATATGAGCATTCGCTTCGGCGGTCTGACGGCCGTTTCGGATTTTTCGATGGCGGTCAAGCCGGGCGAAATAGTCGGGTTGATCGGCCCGAACGGGGCGGGAAAAACGACCGTTTTTAACTGCATCAGCAACTTCTACCGGCCCAATCACGGCCAGATTGTGTGGGAAGGACAGGTTACCTCGCGCCGCCCTCCCCAGGAAATGCTCAAACTGGGGGTAGCCCGCACTTTCCAGAACGTGGAGCTTTTCCGGCAGTTGAGCGTGATGGATAACCTGCTGATCGGGCAACACCGCCAGTTGAAGCAAAACCTGCTTGACAGTCTGCTCCATACGCCCTCGATGCGCCGGGAGGAAGCGCAGGCTCGCCGGAGAGCTCTTGAAATCCTGGCTTTCCTCAAAATAGCGGAGGTAGCGCCGCTACCGGCGGCTTCCCTGCCCTTCGGCAAGCAGAAGCAGATCGAACTGGCCCGCGCCCTCGTCAGCCGTCCGCGCCTGATTTTGCTGGATGAACCGGCTGCCGGGGCCAATAACCGCGAGACAGCCGAACTGGCCGATCTCATCCGGCGGGTGCGAGACGAATTTGGAATTACCGTCCTGCTGGTCGAGCACGATATGTCGCTGGTTATGAACCTCTGCGAACGCTTATACGTGCTCGATTTCGGCAAATTGATTGCCACGGGTTGCCCTGAGGAAGTTCAGGCCGACCCGGCGGTAATTGAAGCCTACCTGGGCGAACCTGAAGCGGTTTAGCATCTTTTAAGCCGGCAGGTTCCAGGAGGAGGAGTTTCACTCCGGGTCTTCTCCGTCATAACTTGTCTGGTAACACTGGCAACAAACTGGATAACGGAAGCCTTTATGCAGGCTTTATAAGGAGGAAGATTGACAATGAGGCAATTTACACCCGCGCATCGCCGCGCGTATCGAGGATTATCAGCCCTGCTGTTTAGTCTGCTGCTGGTTAGCCTGCTGGTAGCCTGCGGAGACAACACGGCTACCCCCGCTCCGGCAGCTACGACCGCCGCCGCAACAACGGCTGCTGCCACCACTGCGGCAGCCACTACCGCCGCTGCTACGACAGCGGCCCAGGCTACCACTGCCGCTAGCGCCACCACCGCTGCCACCACCGCTGCCGCTGCCACCACCGCCGCTTCGGGAGCGGCTACCACGGCAGCATCCTCATCTACGGGTGGGGATACCACCGGCGTAACCGATACCGAAATTGTGCTGGGCGGATGGGGACCCCAGACCGGCCCGGCTGCCAGCTACGGCACGATTGACCGCACCATTGCCGCTTACTTCAAAAAGGTCAACGACGATGGCGGCATTAATGGCCGTAAAATCAAGTTCGTCTACGAGGACGACGGCTATGTACCGGCCCGTACCGTTACGGCAGTCAAGAAACTGGTGGAACAGGATAAAGTCTTTGCCCTGGTAGGCGGTCTGGGAACCGCTCAGAACGTGGCTGTGATGGACTACCTGGTCAAGAACAATGTGCCGCATATCGCGCCTGCCACCGGTTCCTCCCTGATGTGCTGCCAGCCTTTGAAAAAGAATATCTTCGCCCTCCAGACCAACTATGTAGTGGAAGGGACGCTGCTGGCTCGCTACGCAGTAGATAACCTGAAAGCCAAGAAAGCGGCCATTTTCTACCAGAACGACCCCTTTGGCAAAGAAGGCCTGGACGCTATTCAGGCCGCGCTTAAAGCCAAAGGCCTGCCCGCCGCTGATTCGGTCAGCTACGAAACGACCGACAAAGACCTCAGCAGCCAGGCCCTCAAACTCCAGCAAACCGGGGCCGATACGGTTTTCCTGTGGTCTACTCCCCAGCCGACTGCCGGTATTTTGAAGGAAATGGATAAACTGGGCTTCAAGCCGACCACCCTGATGAGCGGCGTGAATACCGACCCGGCCGTGATTGCGTTGGCCGGTAGCTCTATTGACGGGGTCTGGTCTACGGGCTGGTTACCGGACTACCTCGATACCAAAGACCCTAAAACCCAGAGCTATCTCGACTTCATGAAGAAGTACCTGCCCAACGAACCTATCGGCGGCTTCAGCCTGACCGGTATGGCCGACGCCCAGTTAGCCGTGGAAGGGATCAAGCGCGCAGGCAAAAACCTGACCCGTGAGGGCCTGATCGCGGCCATGGAAACCCTGAACGGCTGGAACGATGGCCTGGCCTACAAGGTCAGCTACTCTCCGACCAACCGCCAGGGCCAAAACGCCGTAACCTTCTTCCAGGCTAACGCCAAAGACAAAATCTTTGTCAAGAAGAGCGACATTATCGAGTACACACCCTAATTCCGGTCATTAGCCCCGCTTATGGGGCTCCGAACGGGTCATAAAAATAAAAGGCCGGGCGCAGCTATTGCAACGTTTGCGCCCGGCCTTTTATACCGGGATCATAGAGGGTTTTTAGCCCTCTCATTCTTACTCAGAAGGACTCTTTGAATCAAGGCCGCTGATGATCTCCAGCCTGTCAGGCTTTGTGAGTTTTATTGAGGACCGAGAGCGGCCCCGGATACTGGTTCAGGCGCTTCGCCGCCAACTGGCCCAGGACGGTCAGGGCGTTGAAGAGCGGGCGCGGTTTGCGCTCGTTAACGGCCATGCCGCGACTCTTCTGTGGTCCGGCCCCGCCCGGTTTGGGCAGGATTACCCGGTTGACAAACCCGGCGATATCCGGCGTAACCGTCGGGAAAAGGCCGTAGATCAGGGCGGCCAGGTTGGCCGGGATGCTCAGGATGCGACCGGCTTCGCGGTTTTTGGCGGCGGTCACAATCTGGCGGGCGGCCCTTTCGGCGTCCATCGAGATCAGCGGAGTATTATCGCCCAGGCCAAACCAGGTTAGCTCCTGCTCCTGCTCGCCCTTGAAATAGGCGTTCAGGTACGAACCGGTGCGCATCAGGCCCGGCGCGATAGTGGTCACGCTGATGCCTTCCCCGGCGATCTCCGCCCGCAGACCGTCCGAATAGGCGGTGGCGGCGAACTTGGCCGAGACATAGGGCAGCAGGTGCGGGACCGGCACTTTGCCGCCTACCGAGGTAATATTGACAATCCGCCCGCTGTGGCGCTGGCGCATCTGGGGCAACACGGCCTGAGTGGTGTAAACCACGCCCCAGTACATGATGCCCATGGCCTGTTCGTAGTCGGCCAGTTTCATCTCGTGATAGGGACCGACCATAATCACCCCGGCGTTATTGACCAGGATATCCACCCGGCCAAAGCGCCCGTTAGCCTGCTCGATCATACTATCCACCTGGGCCTTGTCGGAAACGTCACACTGGATCGTCAGCACTTCGGCGCCCCAGCCTTCCATTTCCGGCTTGACCCGGGCCAGTTCGGCTTCGTCGCGGGCGCAGATGACCAGTTTACATCCTTCGCGGGCAAACTCGCGGGCCAGCAAGAAGCCCAGGCCGCGTGTCCCGCCGGTAATCAGCGCCACCTGCCCGCGCAGGTCAGTATCGCGCTGTTCCATGAAGGCCGAACCGCCCGCCAGCCAGCGTTTTAAATCCTGAAAAGTTGACATGGTGTTGCCCGCTCCTGTCTTTATTGCTGCCGGTCCTGGCCGGATTGCTGCTTGCCCAGTTTTTCCTGGATATCCTGCTCGATTTCCTCGCGGTCGCCTTCGGCCTGGCTGGGTTTGCCGACCGCCTGGGATGTTTTACCTGAAGAGATTTTTTCGGCCTGGTCCATCCCGGCGGTGCCGGTCTGCTTTTCCTCGCGTTTATTGGTTTCGTCCATCTGTTTTCTCCTTTCGTTAGAGGAGCCCTCTTAAAAGACTCCCTCAAAGACCCCGGCTACGACCAGGGTTTAAGCACTACTTTGGTACAATCGTCCTGCTTATCCCGGAAGATCTTATAGCCATGCGGGGCTTCTTCCAGCGGCAGGCGGTGCGAAATGACGAAAGTAGGGTCTATCTCGCCCTTCTGGATTCTTTCGAGCAGCGGCTGCAAATACTTCTGCATATGGGTCTGGCCCATCTTGAAAGTCAGGCCTTTACCGAAAGCCGCCCCGAAAGGCACTTTATCCAGAATGCCGCCATAAACGCCCGGGATGGAAACCATGCCGCCTTTGCGGCAAGATTGAATGGCCTCGCGCAGAACGTGCGGGCGATCCGTCTCCAGGCGGACGGCCTGTTTCACCCGGTCCATCCACCAGTCAGGCGTGACGCCGTGCGATTCCATGCCAACCGCATCAATACAGACATCCGGGCCGCGGCCCCCGGTCATTTCGCGCAGGGTATCCACCACATCGGGATACTGAGTGTAATCAATCGTCTCGGCGTGGCCTTTTTCGCGGGCCATTTTGAGGCGCACCGGGAAGCGGTCTATCGCGATCACCCGCTCCGCGCCCAGCATGTAGGCGCTCTGAATGGCAAATTGTCCGACCGGGCCGCAGCCCCAGATTGCCACGATATCGCCCGGCTTGATCCCGGCCTGGTCGGCCGCCTGGTAACCGGTCGGGAAGATATCGGACAGGAAAAGGACCTGCTCGTCGGTCATGCCATCGGGCACTTTAATCGGGCCAACGTCGGCGAAAGGCACGCGGACGAACTGAGCCTGTCCCCCGGCGTAGCCGCCCATAAGGTGCGAATAGCCGTAGAGGCCCGCCGCGCTGTAGCCGTACATCTTCTCCATCATCCAGGCGTTCGGGTTGGAGTTATCGCACAACGACCACAGATCGTGCTGGCAGTAGTAGCACTGCCCGCAGGAAATGGTAAAGGGCACGACTACCCGGTCGCCGGCTTTCAGGTTATTAACCTCTTTGCCTACCTCGACCACTTCGCCCATAAATTCGTGGCCGAGAATGTCACCCGGCATGAGGGTCGGGATGTAGGCATCGTAGAGGTGCAGGTCCGAGCCACAGATGGCGGTGGTGGTAATCTTGATTATGGCATCACGGGGATTGAGAATTTTAGGGTCGGGCACATTCTCGACCCGGACATCCTCGCGCCCGTGCCAGCATAAAGCTTTCATCAGTCCGGTTTCTCCTTACTTGTTCTCGCGGCAGGTTGGCTGCCCTTTGGTAGTCGGGATTTCTCCGGCCTCCATCATCTGTTTGAAGTGGCGCAAATCTTCCTGGACCTGCTGGCCTGGTTCCTCGCCGAAAAGCTTGGCCACTACCGCGCCAATCGGCCCCGCCGGTGGTTCGTAGTCAATCTCCACCAGCACTTCGGTGCCGTTGTCGCCAGGGGCCGGTTTGAACTGGACCGAACCGGCGTTTGCCACGCTCGCGCCCGAGAGGGATTGCCAGGCAATCAGTTCGTTGGGCTTCTCGTTAATGATTTCGGCATCCCACTCCACCACTGTCCCGGCGGGGGCTTTGGCAATCCAGTGCGAGCGCTTGTCGTCTAAGGTACGGACGCTCTCCAGGTGCTCCATAATGCGCGGCAGGTTCTCGAAATTGCGCCAGAAGTTGTAGAGTTCTTCCGCCGGTTTATTGATGGTCATGGCTCTTCGTACTTTGATCGAGCGAGCGGCTTTGACCGCAGAGTTGGGATTCTCGCCCTGGCGAGACGTGTTAACCTTCATCAATTTATAGAAAAGGCTCTGCCCGGACGAACCGCGATAGAGCAGGTCCGCGCCCACTCCGGCTATTGCCAGGCCCGGCAGCGAGAAGCGCGTCACGCCGTAGACCACCAGCATGCCGCCCGCGATGGACGAGATCAGGCGCTCCTGGTCCGAAATGTTGACGTTCTGCGGCTTCTGGCTGGCTGTATTCGCCTTGCCCGGCCATAGCTCGTGCAGGTTATTATTCAGCTTCTTCAACAGGTCGCTTTGATTAATTGCCATTCTTTGCCTCCTTGCTTTTTTACACTAACCTTTACCTTTATCCAACCAGCAGCGATTCGCCGCCATCAATCCATATTTCGGTCCCTGTAATGTGCCTGGAAGCATCCGAGACCAGGAACAGCACGAGATCGGCTACTTCTTCCGCCTCGCCGGGCTTCCCGGTCAGCGGGTCGGTTCCTTTTGGAAATTGCACCGGGATTTTAACTTTCTCCACATCCTGCTTATCGGTGCTCTCCTGAATGTTCGTTTTAATCGCGCCGGGACAGATCACGTTGACGCGGACCTTGCTGGGAGCGAGTTCGAGCGCAATCATCTTGGCAAAAGCCACCTGGGCCGCCTTGGTGCTCGAATAGGCCGTCGCGCCCGTATTGCTAAAAATGCGCGTACCGTTGACCGAGGAGGTAATCACTACCGCGCCGCCCTCTTTTTTCAGGTAGGGCACGGCGTACTTGACCGTCAGGAAGGTGCCGGTCAGGTTGGTGTTAATGGTGCGGTTCCATTCCTCGGGGTCCAGTTCTTCCAGGGGCGCCCACACCCCGTTGATCCCGGCGTTGGCAAAGACAATATGCAGTCCGCCCCACTTATCCGCGATCTGCTTTACAGCGTTTTGCATGTCCTGCGGTTTCGAAATATCACCGACCACGCACATGGCTTCGCCGCCGCCCTGCGAAATCTCGTCCAGGGTCTCTTTAAGGTCGTCCGCCGAGCGTTCCAGCACGGCTACTTTCGCGCCTTCCTTTGCCAAGCGGATGGCGGCGGCTTTGCCGATACCTGAGCCGCCGCCGGTAACCAGGGCTACTTTGCCTTCTAATTGCATCTCCTATAGTCCTTCCACATCTACTTTATCTATCTACTCTGCCGTATGATTATCCGCTTTAGTCCGCCAGCGGCCAATCTATGCGCAGGCGGTCAATGGCCTGCTCTTTTGCTTTGGCCTCAACCTCAATCCAGGGAACCTGGCGGTAGGCGCTCGGAACGCTGGTGATAAAATCGTGATGAGCCGGGTCGGCGAAAGCGTCCCGCCCGTTCGAAAGATGCACCAGTTGCCAGGCCGGGTCAGGCCAGGTTTCCCGGGCGGCCTGCAAGTATTCGCCAATGCTGGGATCTTCCAGGCTGGTCAACCCGTCGTGGCAAATATGATGATGCACATCAAAAACCATCGGCACGCCCGCCCGCCGGCAAATATCCAGGATATCGGCTGCGCCGTAGGCCCGTTCGTCATTTTCGAGAGTCAGGCGGTTGCGAATGTTGGCGGGCAAAGTGCCAATGGTCTCAACCAGTTGGTCGCTGCGCCCGCCCTTGCCGCCGTGCAGGGTCATGGCAGTCCAGGCGGTGCGCGGCAAGCCGAGCATATCGAGGACCCCCGCGTGGCGCTCCATGACCCTGATACTGGTCTGCACAATCTGGGCCGATTCGGAATTAAGGACCACAAACTGGTCCGGGTGCATCACCACCCGCAAGCCTACCTCAGCAATATGGTTGCCAATGGCGGCCATCTGGGGCCTGAGTTCTTCCAACACCTGTCCGCCGGTTTCGTCTCCCGGCAGGTCGCTCATGGGAAAGAGGGCTGACGAAATACGGTAAAGCCGGATGCCCTGGCGCTGGCAAAAAGCCACCGCTCCATCCAGGCGGCGCAGGTTATCGCTGTAAATATCGCGCAGGGTAGCCCGTTTCTCCGCCTCACCCAGTTTCAGGTAGCGAGTGCGGGTGATGGTGCGAAAGCGTACCCGGTCGCTGGCGGTAATGCACACCAACCCGAGGTGGGGGCGCACCGGATTAGAGCTATGATTGTTCCCCGGTTGCTGCTCTAACACTAAAACTTCCTTTCATTTACAGCTTTTTTACAGGTGCTTTACTCAAGCCTAAGTACTGCACTTAGTAAAAAAGCAAGTTATATGCCAATGGGAACTTAGCTTACAACTACAGGCAGAGTCTAAAATAACGATTGGGAGGCGCTTGAGTGAAATTTACAGGCAGGGGCAGCCGGAGGAGTATAATAGAGCTTGCGAAAAAATCGTGATTAAAACCGGGAAAACAGGTCGGATTTATGCAAGAAATCACTCTGAAACCGTTAGAGGCGACTGACCGGGAGATGGTGCGCTCTTTTACCAGCGCGCATTGGGGCGCCGAAACTGTGGTGGTGCATGGCGAAATTTATCTGCCGTATACCTTGCCGGGATTCGCGGCCTACAAGGACGCTGGCATTATTGGAGTGGTCACCTATCGTATAGATGGGAGCGCCTGTGAAATCGTGACCCTTAACAGCCTGAGCGAGGGCCAGGGAACCGGTACGGCCCTTATTCAGGCGGTAAGAGCGCGGGCAGTCCAGGCAGGTTGCCGGCGCCTCTGGCTGATCACTACCAACGATAACCTGAACGCCCTGAAATTCTATCAAAAGCTGGGTTTCAGGCTGGTAGCGATCCATCCTGGCGCGGTGGACGAGTCCCGCAAGCTCAAACCGGCCATTCCTTTGATCGGAGAGCACGGTATACCCATTAGAGATGAACTTGAATTAGAATTAAGGCTTGAAAAGGCTTAATAAATAAAAGGTGTTAAAAGTAATCAAAAATGAGTTCAATTGATCCCGATACTTCTATTAAAGATAACTCTGTTACTAACGCTGCCGCCGGGCCTGCTCAGTTTCCGAACTGGTTGCTGCAACAGGTGCGGGAGCGCCCGCAGGCCCTGGCAGCCCTCGACAGGAATGAAAAGCTGACCTTCGAGGCGCTCTACCGGCAGGCGGATAAGGTGGCCCGCAAACTGGCTGCCGCCAATATTGAGCCGGGCAAGCGCGTGGCGGTTTTGATGGGAAGCGGTCTGCCCTTCGTGGTGACGGTTCACGCCCTGATGCAGCTACGAGCCGTGCTGGTCCCCCTGAACCTGCGCCTCACTCCGGCGGAATTAAGCTGGCAACTGGCCGATGTGCAGGCCGACCTGCTGCTGGCGGATGCCACCCACGCCGAGGTCGGGCAGGCTATCGCGGAGGCCGTGCCGGGCCTGCCCTGCCTGGTTTCGCTGGAGGAACTGCCGGAAGCGGATTACACTCCTGCCCCTTATTACAACCCGGACGACCTGCATACTATTATTTACTCGTCGGGGACCACCGGTAAACCCAAGGGGGTGCGCCTGCTCTATCGCAACCATTTTTATAACGCCAGTGGCTCGGCCCAGAACCTGCCCGCCGGGCCGGACGATCTCTGGCTGGCCGTGTTGCCTCTCTTTCACGTGGGAGGGCTTTCGATTATCCTGCGCGGCCTCTTTTACGGCATGCCGCTGCTGGTACACGAGAGCTTTAACCCGGCGGAAGTCAACCGGGCCCTCGATGAGCAGGGCGTGACGATCATCTCGGTGGTGGCTAACATGCTGGCTCGCATGCTGGACGAGCGGCAGGATCGCCCCTATCCGCCTACTTTCCGGGCCATGCTGGTGGGCGGCGGCCCGGTCCCGGCCCCCTTGCTGGAACGCTGCGCCCGCAGCGGCATCCCGGTTATCCAGACTTACGGCATGACAGAGACGGCTTCGCAGGCCGTGACCCTGGCTCCCCAGGATGCCCTGCGCAAACTCGGCTCGGCGGGCCTGCCCCTGCCGGGGGTGGAATTGCGCCTGGAACTGGGCGGCGAGGCGGCCAACGGCCTGGAACAGGAGGGCGTGGGCGAGATTCTGTTGCGCGGGCCCTCGATCACGCCCGGCTACGATGGCAGGCCGGAGGAAACCGCCCGGGCCTGGCGCGAAGGCTGGTTCCATACGGGCGACCTGGGGCGGCTCGATGCGGAAGGTTATCTCTACGTGGTGGACCGCCGCAACGACCTGATTATCTCCGGCGGCGAGAATGTCTACCCGGCGGAGGTTGAAGCGGTCCTGCTGGGTCATCCCGGCGTGGAGGAAGCGGGGGTGATCGGCATTCCCGACCCGCGCTGGGGGCAGGTGGTGATGGCATTTATAAAGCCTCGCCCGGGCGCAAAGCTGGACGAGGCCGAAATCAAAGAGTATTGCGCTGCGCAACTGGCCCGTTACAAAGTACCCTCAGTGGTGCGCTTTACCGGGGAGAACCTGCCGCGCAACGCCGCAGGAAAGCTCTTGCGGCGGGTGCTGCGCACAGACTACATGAAAACCAGTTATTAAAGCCGTGCCATGCGTCAGAGCGCGCGGGAATCAATCCCCGCGCTAGTTCAACAAAGCCCCATGAATGGGGCTGAAATTACCTCGAACCTTTAAGAGTATCAAGCGGGTTCAGCCGCTTTCGTTAAAATAGCCCGGTCCATTTATGGCCGGGCGGTCATGAAGTGATCTCGGTTGTATTCATTCAGGCCCCGTCTTTAGCCATGTCACGCCCCTTGAGGGTGTGAGGGCCGGCATTGGGCAACCAACGGTAATGGGGCAAAATTGAAGGCCCGAAGAATCTCCTTGCCGCGCCCCTTCTTTGCGCCCGGCAGCGCGAGATCCTTCGGCTGCGTTCAGTAGTACGAAACACTATTATTGTCACTCGTTAGCCTCTGAGGTATAGCCACTTCTACCCCTGACTACCCACAAGGGGGGCTTTCAGCCAAGTAGGGGCTATCGGCTAAAGTGCTCTAAAGGCACTAAAAGATCATTGATAAAGCTTAATTTAGTCCCTTTTAGTGGACTTTAGCTGGTAGCCCGCAGTTTACTTGCGGGTAGGGCCGAAGACTTATCTTTAGCTAATGATGCCACCATTTATGTGTCGTACTACTCAGGATGACATGGGCCGCGTCCGTGCCTTGCGCCCAGCAGCGCGAGATCCTTCACTGCGTTCAGGATGACAAGTCATAGAACCGGGCGTGCTGGGGGTAATAAGGCTTTAGCCTCCGACAGCCTTGACCTTGTAGCCGAGTTGCTGCAAGTAGGCCGTGACGGTTTCGCGGTGGTCGCCCTGGATTTCGATTTCGTTATCCTCGGGCTTGAAAGTGCCGCCCGCACCGCACTTCTTCTTGAGGGTAAGCAGCAATTCTTCGTAGGTCGCCCGGTTATGCTGTAACCCGCCGATAACCGTAACGGTTTTGCCGCGCCGCCGCTTGCTGTCACGCCAGACCCGCGCCGTCTGCTTCTGTGGCGGTGGTCCCGGTGCTTCCGGCGGCGGTGGCGGAAGGGGGTCAGGGTCAGTGGAATAGACCCTGGTCCCCTGCGGAATTTGTTTCTTCATGCCTTCCTCACCTGCTCCTGTTAACCGGCGGACTTGACCGCCGCTTCGTTACGCACGTTGCCGCTTTCCGCTTCGCCAAAACTGAGTTCCTTGAACTTCTGGGGCGTAAAGACCAGCACTACCAGCCCGATTAATGTTACAACCAGCAGTCCCCAGAAAACCGCGTTGGTCGAAGTGTAAAGGCCGTCCCGGATATAGTTCAGGGCGGCAGGGTTGGAATAGGCCGAAAGATTACTGAGGTCATTGACGTTAGCGGGAAGCTGGCCTTTCAGGTTTGCGGGCGCGTCGCGCAGCCAGCCTGCCAGGATCGAGTTGGAAATACTGCCGAAAAGGGCCGCGCCCAGGGTGCTTCCCAGCGCTCGCATGAACATGTTGGCGGCAGTCACCACTCCGCGCCTGTTCCAACCGATCACCGACTGTACTCCCACCAGCATCGAAGTAGTGACAAGGCCGAGGCCTACCCCCATGATGAAGCTGCAACCTGCTATAGCCAGGGTGGAAGTATTTTCGGGCAGCAGGGCCAGCAGCACACTGGCGATCACGCAGACCACGATGCCCATCAGAGCGGTGTTGCGGAAGCTGAAGCGCAGATAGAGCCGGGCCGAAAAGGACGAGGCCAGCGGCCAGCCGATCGAGAGGGTCGCCATAGCTAACCCGGCGGTGATAGCGTCGGCTCCCAGCACGCGCTGGGCAAAGGAGGGCAGGAAGGTGGTCAGGCCAATCGTGACGATACCGGCGATACAGCTTGCCAGGTTCGCGCCGACCAGCACCCGGCGGCCAAAGACCCAGGGCGGTATGACCGGTTCAGCCGTGCGCCGTTCGTGCCAGGCGAAGAAGAGCAGGGCCGCAATTCCTACCGCGAAAATGATCAAACTGGGCGCGGAGAACCAGTCCCAGCTAACCCCGCCTTGCAGCAGGGCAAAGATCAACGAGCCTGCTCCTACAATTAAGAGGAAGACGCCCAGGAAATCGATCTGGCGCTTGCGATGCACCACATTCTCGTGCAGGCGGGTGGTAATCATGACCAGGGCCGCCAGCCCGATGGGCAGGTTGATAAAGAAAATCCAGCGCCAGGAAATAAACTCTACGAAAAGACCGCCGATAGCCGGTCCAATTACGGCGCTGATGCCCCAGACGCTGCTGAGCCAGCCCTGAATCTTGCCGCGCTCTTCCAGGGTGTAGATGTCGCCCACTACGGTACTGGTTAAGGTCTGGATTGAACCGGCCCCGATGCCCTGGATGCCCCGGAAGACAATCAGAGCGATCATGTTCCAGGCGAAGCCGCACAGCACCGAGCCGAGCAGGAAGATCGAAACGCCTACCAGCAGGAGAGGCTTGCGCCCGTACATGTCGGCCAGCTTGCCGTAGATGGGGTTAACCACCGTGGAAGCCAGCAGATAAGCCGAAAATATCCAGGGGAAAAGAGCGAAGCCGCTCAGGTCGCGCACCAGCGACGGAATAACCGTTGCTACAATCGAAATATCCATAGCGGATAGGCCCATAGTGAGCATCAGGCCGATTAATACGGCTTTTCGCCCGTCCGGCTCCACCCGCTCCGTTGTAATATTATTTTTGCCAGTCATCAATAATCCCGTTATTTTTCAAAATGTGGTCAATTTACTGTGAGGAATTTTTTGTTGGTTCCATCCTCTACGTTTTTAGCTCTAAGTTCTATTTTCCAGGCTGTACATGCCAGCTACAGGGCTACTCCTATTATAAGCGCCCGGCCCCTTACCTGAAAGCTTAACCGCGCTTTTCAGGCCTGAATTTACCGTAACAGTATATTACGAAAAAAGGCCCCACGCATCCACCGCATTTCGCATTCCACCTGTACAAAAGGACAGGCTTAATGTATAACAGTTACCATCCGAACAAATAAGCTAGGGGGAAGCCCATAAAGTCTCAAGAAAGGAAAAATAAGATGTTTATACATATGTCCATTCACCACCCGCGCCCCGGCAAAGAAGAGTTGCTGGTAGATTCCATGCACCGCTTTGGCGCCGCCATGCAAGGCCAGCCCGGCTTGCAGCAAGTCTTTACCCTCCGCGACAGCCGCACAGGCCAGTTGGTGGGCCTGGCTATCTGGGACAGTAAAGAGGAAATGCTGAAGGCTCGGCCCGCCATGGAAGAAGCCGTCAAAGACGATGATTTCGATGCCTGGGAAGCCGAGCCGGTCATAAGTTACGCACTTGAGGAAGTTTAAGGTTATCTGTGTAATAAAATCTCGGCGAGATGGGCCGGGCTGCTCTTTGCTTCAGGGGACTTTCAGGCCGCTTCCATTTCGGCCAGATACCAGCGCAGCAGGTTGGCGAATTGCGGAAGGGCGATTTCGGGCGGGTCGATCTCAGGATGCCACTTCTTTTCCCACTCGACCGAGACGTAGCCGCTGTAACCGGCCTCGTTCAAGACCTGAAGGGCCTCTTTTACCGGCACTTCGCCTTCTTCGAGCAGGGTGAGTTGCCATTCGTTCGGGTTGGCAGGCTGCCGCCGGGCATCTTTGACATGGACATGGGCGATACGGGTAGCTTTGGTCAGAGTGGCGTAGGTCTCGCGGGGCTTTTCGCCCATACGGTAAGGATGGTGGACATCCCAGAGCACCGCCAGGCCTTTGGGGGCGCGGGCCTCGCAGAGCAGAGCCACCACATCCTGGCTGCGCGCCCAGTCGTCATGGGTTTCGAGCAGGATGGTAACTCCGTGGGAGGCGGCGTAGGCGGCGGCCTCTGCCAGCGCTTCGGCGGTCGGGGGGATAAGCTCATCCCTGGTCATATTTTCCAGAATAGCGCCGCCAAAGACGCGTAAAAAAGGCGCTTCCAGTTCGCCGGCCAGTTCCACCATCGCCTGGGTCTCGCGTACCACCCGGGCGCGTTCCGAAGGGGTGGGCTGGACGAATTTGCAGGAGGTATCCAGGCAGGCCACCTTCAGGCCGTTCCGGCGAGTGGCTTCCACCACGCGCCTTTTAACTTCAGGCGCAGTTTGAGGGCTGATAATTTCACCGTCCGCCAGGCGCCACTCAATCGCGTCATACTGGTAGCGGTTGGCTGCCTCGGCGCACTGCTCGACCGTCCAGTCAGGACAGGCCAGGGTTGAATAGGCCAATTTCAAAGCAGCACCCTCCTTCAACTTTAAATGGATTAATTTGAAAGGATTAATCGGAATAAAGATCTTTAACTGTGTGAAGCTCTACTGGTGATGCTAATAATAATCGCTGGCGGAAGCGTTGCTAAAAACACTTTGATCCGCCGTCAAAAGCGGCAACTGAATAGTAAAAGTGCTGCCTTTACCCTGTTCGCTGGTTACACCAATCGTGCCGCCGTGCAGGGTGATAATCTCTTTGACTACGAAGAGGCCCAGGCCCATGCCGCTAATCTGGCGGCCTTCCAGGTTCTCAGCCCGGTAGAAGCGTTCAAAAAGCTTTGGCAGGGCCTCCTGCGGTATGCCGATGCCCTCGTCCGAGACCTTCAGGCAGGCGGAATGATCTTTCAGTTCCAGGGCCACCGTGACTTTGCCGCCATCCGGGCTGTACTTGATGGCGTTATAAACCAGGTTTTGTAAGACCTGTTCCAGGCGCAACTCGTCGGCTGAGACTACTATAGGATTTTCGCCAGCCTGACATTCGATAACATGGCTATCGCTGATATGAGCCATTTCGCCGGCGATTTTTTTAACCAGTTCTGATATATCGAGCGGTTCCTGCTCGATGGTGAACTGGCCGGTCTCAAGCCGGGAGAGATCGAGCATGGTATCTACCAGGCGGTTCATGCGCAGGGTCTGGGTCAGCAGCAGGTTCAGGGTCCGGTTTTGATTCTGGTCGGTATTCTCATATTTAGCGGCCCGGCGCAGCAACAACTGGGTGGAAGCCAGGATGGAAGTCATGGGCGTTTTCAGCTCGTGTGAGGCGATAGAGAGAAACTGGTCGCGCACCTTCAGGGCCACCTGGGCCTCGTTATAGAGGCGGGCGTTATCAACGGCCAGGGCTGCCCGGCGGGTCAATTCTTCCGCCAGGGAAAGATCTTCCGGGCCGTAGCGCCGCTCGGTGCGGGTGCTACAAAAACTGATCACTCCCAGCAGGCGTTCAGGTGAAACCAGCGGGACGATAATAGTGCTTTTGGGACTTAGTTTGCGCATTATTTCGAGCTGTTCCGGTGCGACCGCTACTTCTTGCAGCAGAACATCGGTCACGGCGGGTCTCAAAAGAGAGCGATTGGAAGCGGCTATCTCTTGCGGCACGTATCTTTTATCCGGGTAATCGGCGTAGTACTGGCGCATCTGACGCAGCAGATCTTCGCGAGAGCGATCCGCGTGGGCCACCGCCGCGCATTGCAGCCTGCCGTCCTCATCCATAATATCGACCACGCAGTAATCGGCCAGGTAGAGCACACCCAGGCGAGCCACCCGGTCCAGGGTCGCTTTATAATCCAGTGAGGAACTGAGCAGGGTGCTGGCGGAGGCCAGGAAAGCCAGGCGGCGCTGGGCTACCTGGGCATCGGCGACCGCGTTTTTAACGGCTACTTCCAGTTCTTTGGCATGGCGTTCCAGCGATAGCTTCTGCGCGGCCACCTGGCGGCTCAGTTTGGTCACCTGAATGGCGCGTTGCAGGGAGGCCACAAAGTAGTCTTCATCAATCGGCTTCTGAATGAAGTCGTAAGCGCCACCTCGCAAGGCGCTGACTACCACATCGCGGTCGGTGTGCGCGGTCATGAGCAGAATAGGCGTCTCAGGGCGGAGCGCCTTGATCTGGCTGAGAAGGGTCAAACCGTCCATCCCGGGCATCTTGATATCGCTGATAATAGCGTCATAATCTATCTCAGCTACCTTCTGGAGGGCCTGGGGCGCTGAAGCGGTTGTATCTACCGTCAGATTCTGGACTTGATCTCGCAACATCTCGGGCAGGGCTTTTAACATGCCACTATCATCATCAATTATCAGGATTCGCGAGGTTTCCATCTTTCACCTTCACTTAAACTTGTTTTGGTTCGAGCCGTGTTACGTCAAAGAGCTTGATAGCAACTATTTAAAAATTACCTGAATTATCCACACTCACTACCAACACAGAAATTCGCTAAAAAGGGCGCAATTGCGGCCAGCGGCAAGATCCAATCGGGATGAGCCTGCATGGCCGCCAGCGGCATCACAGCGCTTTCCGCGCTGGAAGGTTCTTGCACCAGCAACCGGCCTCCTTTGCGCTTGAGTAGCGCCGCACCGTAAGCTCCATCGCGGTTAGCCCCGGTCAGGATGATGCCGATAACATCGCTCCCGTAAGAATAAGCCGCCGACTCAAACAATACATCAATCGAAGGCCGCGCATAGGATACCGGGCCTTCGGTAGAGAGCGTAAAATAGTCCTCTTCCACCAGCAAATGGTAGTCGGCGGGAGCCAGGTAGACTTTACCCGGCATAATGGGCAACTTGTCCTCGGCCTCCTCTACCGGCAAAGCACTGCCCGCGCCCAGCAGTTGCGGCAAAAGGTGCGCCTGGGTGCGGGCGCGGTGCTGCACTATCGCCAGCGGCAGCGGGAAACCGGCAGGCAGACCGGATAAAATTGTGGTTAGAGCGGTAAAACCGCCCCGGGAAGCCCCTACTACTACCATTCTAATACTCATAGCTTAGCTAATTTTGCGGTACAGGCTGACATTTGGCCTGATTATCTCGTAAGAGTGCTCATGCGGGCTGAAGCGCAGAGATTCTTTGTTGCCCAGGCCAAGAACGCCCAGCCTTATTAAACTATCATAAAGCAAGCCGTGAACACGCTGTTGCAAAGGTTTGTTGAAATAAATTGTCACATTGCGGCACCAGATGACGTGAAACTGGTTAAACCGCCCATCCGTTACCAGGTTATGCTGGGCAAAAACAATATTCTTGCGCAAAGCCGGGCTGAAAATAGCATTGTCATAAGCGGCGGTATAGTAATCGGAAAAGGCGTGTGTGCCGCCTGCCTGGAGGTAGTTGGCCGTATATTCCCGCATCGTATCCAGCGAGAAAATGCCGCTACTGGCTTTTTTGAGTACGCTGTCATTAATATCGGTCGCGTACAGGGTGCAGCGATTGTAGAGGCCGGCTTCCTGTAGCAGGATAGCCATGGAATAGACTTCCTCCCCGCTGGAACACCCGGCGTGCCAGATATTGATGGAGGGATACGTTTTAAGCATTGGCACTACCTTTTCGCGAAAGGCCAGGTAAAATTCCGGGTCGCGAAACATGGAAGTAACATGGACCGAAAGTGTCAGCAGGAACTTTTCCATACACTCCGGTTCGTGCAGCAGCTTTTCCTGCAAACTGGAAATCGTTCCTAATTGCTGGCTATTGATAAAACTCCAGACGCGCCGGCGCAGAGAAGCGCGGGCATAGTCCCGAAAGTCGTAACCGTAATGCCTGAAAATACCTTCCAGCAAAAGGTCAAGCTCAATATTTTCTAAATCTTCGCTCGGTTTAGGTTTATTCATCCGAAAAATATAAAGACCAGTTTAGCCACCGTAATAAGAGCAGGCTCTTTTAGCAGAGCAATCTCTCTAAGTATAACAGGTTGGGAACACCGTTGTTGCCCGGCCCTGTTGTTTTGTTTTTGAAATTGGATATTGAACACCAAAACATAAAAGCCCGGCGCACCGCTTAAGCGGCGCACCTGGGCAGAAAGTTAAAATCAGTAGAGCCAGACGCGCAAGAGCGAGAGCAACTGCGCGGTATCGACCGGCTTGGAAATGTAGTCCGAAGCGCCCGCCTCAAGGCACTTTTCGCGGTCGCCTTTCATGGCTTTGGCCGTGAGGGCGATAATCGGTAAAGTCTTGAAGCGTTCATCCTGGCGAATGGCTTCCATGGTGGCGTAGCCGTCCATCTCAGGCATCATTACGTCCATCAGCACTACATCTACGTCAGGCGTGCGGCCCAGCAGGTCAATAGCATCCCGGCCATTCTCGGCGTAGACCACCTCCATATCGTAGCCTTCCAGCAGGCTGGAGAGAGCGAAGATGTTGCGCACATCATCGTCTACCACCAGCAACTTCTTGCCGGTCAGCACGGGATCTTTGTGGTGAATCTGCTGTAAGATCTGGCGGGTCGGGTCAGGCAGATCAGCTTCCACCCGGTGCAGGAAGAGGGCCGTTTCGTCCAGCAGGCGCTCCGGCGAGCTAACATCCTTCACAATAATGGTTTCCGAGATGCGCTTGAGTTCGGTTTCCTCCTGCTTGCTCAGTTCCTGGCCGGTGTAGACAATGATCGGCAGGTGGCTGACATCCACCTCGGTTTTGAGGCGGTTAATCAGTTCCAGGCCGTTCATATCGGGCAGTTGCAGGTCCAGCACCATACAATCGAACTGGCCGGTTTTCAGGGCAGCCAGGGCGTCCTCGCCGGTGCCAACCGCCGTGATTACCACGTCGCCATTGCCAATCAACTCTGAAATGGCGTGGCGCTGCGCTTCGTTATCCTCGACCACCAGCAGATTCCTCACCCGGCGCTCCACGAAGTGCCGGATATTGGTGAAGGCGGACTCAAGCGCTTCTTTGCTGGCCGGTTTCTCCAGGAAGGCGATAGCGCCCTGCTTCAGACCGCGTTCTTTACCTTCCAGGCCCGAAATAATATGGATCGGGATGTGGCGAGTGACCGGGTCGTGCTTCAGGCGGTCGAGCACGGTCCAACCGTCAATCAGGGGCAGGCCCATATCCAGGGTAATCGCGCTCGGCTGGAATTCGCGCGCCAGGGTCAGGGCTTTTTCGCCGTTAGAGGCTACCACGCCCTTGAAGTCTTTATCGCGGCCCATTTCCAGCAGCACCCGGGCAAAATTGGGATCGTCTTCTACGATCAGCAGAACTTTATCGCCCGGCTGAATGTCGCGCCGGTCATCTTCGATCCGGCTTTCGTAGGTCACGTTTACGCCCAGTTCGGCCTGCCGAGCGGCGCGCTGGGCGGCGAGAGCCTCGGTCGAGCCGGTGGTGGTTAAATTCCCACCGTTTCCGCCGTTGCCGGCCCGGCGGTAGAAGCTCAGATTTTCGGGCAAATCCTGGCCGGGGATAGCGGCCCTGGCAATGATCGGGGCATTCCCGTTCGGCTCTTTGCCGCCGCTGCCGGGATAGGTCAGGGGCAGGTAGAGCGTAAAGATACTGCCTTTGCCGGGCTGGCTATCAAGAGTAATCTCTCCGCCCAGCAGGCGGGCGATTTCGCGGCTGATCGAGAGGCCCAGGCCGGTGCCACCAAACTTGCGACTGGTACTGCCGTCCGCCTGCTGGAAGGCCTCGAAGATGATGCGGTGTTTATCGGTAGGGATACCGATGCCGGTATCCCTGACCTGGAAGGCCACCACCGCGTCCGCCTTGCCGAGTAAACTATCCATCCCGCTCCAACCACGGTTGGCGGTAAAGATATTCAATTCGACTCGGCCCTCATCGGTGAACTTGAAGGCGTTGGAGAGCAGGTTCTTGAGGACTTGCTGGAGGCGCTTGGCATCGGTATGCATCTCGAAAGGCATGCCCGGTTGCAGCGTCAGGCTAAATTCCAGGCCTTTGGTCTGAGCGATGGGCAGGAAAGTTCTTTCCAGGCTCTCGTTCAGTTCGCTAAAGCCGACCCTTTCGATCTCGATGGTCATCGTGCCGGACTCGATCTTGGAAAGGTCCAGGATGTCGCTGATCAGTTCGAGCAGGTCGGTCCCGGAAGAGTGGATCGCCTGCGAGAACTCCACCTGTTTGGTGGTCAGGTTGCCGTCTTTGTTCTCCATCAGGAGCTTCGACAGGATCAGCAGGCTATTTAGCGGAGTGCGCAGTTCGTGCGACATGTTGGCCAGGAACTCGGATTTGTAGCGGGAAGTGATAGCCAGTTGTTCGGCTTTATCTTCCAGGGCCTGGCGAGCCAGTTCCACTTCGCGGTTCTTGCGCTCGACCTCGGCATTCTGGGTCGAAAGCAGGCGGGCTTTTTCTTCCAGTTCCTCGTTGGTGGCCTTCAACTCCTCTTGCTGCTGGCGTAACTGCTCTTCGGAAGCCTGCAACGAGCGGGCCTGCTGTTCCAGGCGCTTATTGGTTTCGGTCAGTTCAAGCTGCTGGCTCTGAAGCTCTTGCGCCAGCGACTGCGACTGCTTGAGCAGTTCTTCGGTCCGCATATTGGCCGCGATGGTGTTGAGTACGATTCCGATGCTCTCCATCAGTTGATCGAAGAAGGTCAACTGGTTCTCGCTGAAGCGGTGGAAGGAAGCCAGTTCCAGCACCGCCAGGACCTGTCCTTCAAAGAGGACCGGTAGAACCACGATATTGACCGGGCTGGCCTCGCCCAATCCGGAGTTGATGCGGATATAATCGGATGGCACATCGCTCAGCAGGATGCTCTGCTTCTCGAAGGCGCACTGCCCGACCAGGCCCTCGCCCAGCCGGAAGCGGTTGGAGAGGTTCTTGCGTTCGCGGTAGCCGTAGCTGGCCAGCAGGCGCAACTCCGTTTCGCCCTCGGCGCTCGGCTCGTTGATGAAGAAAACCCCGTGCTGCATCGAAACCAGCGGAGCCAGTTCCGACAGTATCAGGCGCGAGACGGTGAGCAGGTCCTTCTGGCCTTGCAGCAAGCGCGTGAACTTGGCCAGGTTGGTCTTGAGCCAGTCCTGCTCGGTATTCTTGCGGGTGGTATCCTTCAGGTTGCGGATCATCTCATTGATATTATCTTTGAGGGCCGCCATTTCACCGGAAGCGTCCAGCGTAATGGAGCGCGAGAGATCGCCTTTGGTTACGGCGGTAGCTACTTCGGCGATAGCGCGTACCTGGGTGGAGAGGTTAGCCGCCAACCGGTTCACGTTATCGGTCAGGTCGCGCCATGTCCCGGCAGCGCCCGGCACGTTGGCCTGGCCTCCCAGTTTTCCTTCGATACCTACTTCGCGGGCCACGGTCGTTACCTGGTCGGCAAAGGTCGCCAGCGTGTCAATCATGTTGTTGATGGTATCGGCCAGTTCGGCGATTTCACCCTTGGCTTCCAGCACCAGTTTGCGTTTCAGATTACCGTTAGCGACGGCCGTTACGACCTGGGCGATACCGCGCACCTGCCCGGTCAGGTTGGAGGCCATATAGTTCACGTTGTCGGTCAGGTCTTTCCAGACACCGGCAACCCCGCGAACCTGGGCCTGTCCACCCAGTTTACCCTCGGTACCTACTTCACGGGCCACGCGAGTTACTTCTGAAGCGAAAGCGTTTAGCTGGTCCACCATCGTGTTGATGGTGTTCTTCAGTTCCAGAATTTCACCCTTAACGTCTACCGTGATCTTCTTGGAAAGGTCGCCGTTCGCCACAGCGGTCGTGACCGCCGCGATATTTCGCACCTGAGCCGAAAGGTTACCGGCCAGCAAGTTTACGTTGTCGGTCAAATCTTTCCAGACGCCCGAAACGCCCTTCACCTGAGCCTGTCCACCCAGTTTACCTTCGGTACCTACCTCGCGGGCCACGCGGGTTACTTCTGAGGCGAAGGAATTTAGCTGGTCCACCATCGTATTGATAGTGTTCTTTAGCTCTAAAATTTCGCCGCGTACATCTACCGTAATCTTACGCGAGAGGTCGCCCATAGCGACGGCCGTGGTTACCTCGGCGATATTGCGCACCTGGGCCGTCAGGTTACCGGCCATATAGTTCACGTTATCGGTCAGGTCTTTCCAGACACCCGCTACATCTTTCACCTGCGCTTGACCACCCAGTTTACCCTCGGTACCTACTTCACGGGCCACGCGGGTTACTTCCGAAGCAAAGGCGTTTAGCTGGTCCACCATCGTGTTAATGGTGTTTTTCAGCTCTAAGATTTCACCCTTAACGTCTACCGTGATTTTTTTGGAGAGGTCGCCCATAGCGACGGCCGTAGTGACTTCCGCAATATTGCGTACCTGTCCGGTCAGATTTCCGGCCATCAGGTTTACGTTGTCCGTTAAATCTTTCCAGACGCCCGATACACCTTTCACTTCAGCCTGTCCACCCAGTTTACCTTCGGTACCTACCTCGCGGGCCACGCGGGTTACTTCTGAGGCGAAGGAACTCAACTGGTCCACCATCGTGTTGATAGTGTTCTTCAGTTCGAGAATCTCGCCTTTTACGTCTACCGTAATCTTTTTAGAAAGATCGCCGTTTGCTACCGCGGTCGTAACGTCCGCGATATTACGCACCTGGCCCGTCAGGTTGGAGGCCATGTAGTTCACGTTGTCGGTCAGGTCTTTCCAGACCCCCGCCACGCCCTTCACTTCGGCCTGACCACCGAGCTTACCTTCCGTACCTACTTCACGGGCCACGCGGGTTACTTCCGAGGCGAAGGCATTCAGTTGGTCTACCATCGTATTGATGGTGTTCTTCAGTTCCAGAATTTCGCCTTTTACGTCTACCGTAATCTTCTTGGAAAGATCGCCCATAGCGACTGCCGTGGTGACCTCGGCAATGTTGCGTACCTGGCCTGTTAAGTTCGAGGCCATGTAGTTCACATTATCGGTGAGGTCTTTCCAGACGCCAGCTACATCTTTTACCTGGGCCTGCCCACCGAGTTTACCCTCGGTACCTACCTCGCGAGCCACGCGGGTTACTTCCGAGGCGAAGGCGTTTAGCTGGTCCACCATCGTGTTGATGGTGTTCTTTAGCTCTAAAATCTCGCCTTTTACGTCTACCGTAATCTTCTTGGAAAGATCGCCCATAGCGACGGCTGTAGTGACTTCGGCGATGTTACGCACCTGCCCGGTCAGGTTACCCGCCATCAGGTTCACGTTGTCAGTCAGATCTTTCCAGACACCCGAAACACCTTTCACCTGGGCCTGCCCACCGAGTTTACCCTCGGTACCTACTTCACGGGCCACGCGGGTTACTTCCGAGGCGAAAGAACTTAACTGGTCCACCATCGTATTGATAGTGTTCTTCAGCTCCAGGATTTCACCGCGCACATCTACCGTAATCTTGCGGGACAAATCGCCCATAGCGACGGCGGTAGTGACTTCCGCGATGTTACGCACCTGGCCTGTTAAGTTCGAGGCCATGTAGTTCACATTATCGGTCAGGTCTTTCCAGACACCCGCCACGCCCTTCACTTCAGCCTGCCCACCGAGCTTACCCTCGGTACCCACTTCACGGGCCACGCGGGTTACTTCCGAAGCAAAGGCGTTCAGTTGATCCACCATCGTGTTGATGGTGTTCTTCAGTTCGAGAATTTCACCTTTAACATCTACTGTGATTTTCTTGGAGAGGTCGCCCATAGCGACGGCGGTAGTGACTTCGGCGATGTTACGCACTTGCCCGGTGAGATTTCCGGCCATCAGATTCACGTTATCAGTGAGGTCTTTCCAGACACCGGCCACGCCCTTCACCTGGGCCTGACCACCCAGTTTACCTTCGGTACCTACCTCGCGGGCCACGCGGGTTACTTCCGAAGCAAAAGCGTTCAGTTGGTCCACCATCGTGTTAATGGTGTTCTTCAGTTCGAGAATTTCGCCTTTAACGTCTACTGTGATCTTTTTGGAGAGGTCGCCGTTCGCCACAGCGGTAGTGACTTCGGCAATGTTACGCACCTGGCCTGTCAGGTTGGAGGCCATGTAGTTTACATTATCGGTGAGGTCTTTCCAGACGCCTGCTACATCTTTGACCTGGGCCTGCCCACCGAGTTTACCTTCGGTACCTACTTCACGGGCCACGCGGGTTACTTCTGAGGCGAAGGAATTTAGCTGGTCCACCATCGTATTGATGGTGTTCTTGAGTTCGAGGATTTCGCCTTTAACATCTACCGTAATCTTCTTGGACAAATCGCCGTTTGCGACTGCCGTGGTGACTTCGGCGATATTGCGGACCTGCCCGGTCAGATTTCCGGCCATCAGGTTTACGTTGTCGGTCAGGTCTTTCCAGACACCCGACACGCCTTTTACCTGGGCCTGACCGCCGAGCTTGCCGTCCGTACCCACTTCACGGGCCACGCGAGTCACTTCCGAGGCAAACGAGCCTAGCTGGTCCACCATTTTATTTACAATATTGGCGGTGCGGAGAAATTCTCCCTTGAGTGGCTTCCCTTCAATCTCAAGCGCCATGGTTTGAGAGAGGTCGCCACTGGCTACCGCGCCGATAACCCGCACCACTTCCGTGGTGGGCTGCACTAAACCACCTATCAGGGTATTAACCGAATCAACACAACCGGACCAGGCTCCCCCGGCTTCTCCCAGGGAGGCGCGCTGGTTAATTTTTCCTTCTTTGCCGACTACCGTGCCAACTCGCTCAAGTTCCTTGCACAGTTTTTCGTTCAGTTCGATTACATCGTTCAGCGCGTCGCATATTTTGCCTGATACCCCTGTCCTATCGAGGGGCATCCGTACTGAAAAATCGCCTTTCTTGACCGATAACAGCACTCGCAAGAGCTGCGATGTATCTAAAACATCAGCTTCAATGCTGCCAGCATTTGCCATAAATTCGTCCTCTACCTCAAAAGAAATCTAAACGATATTAATAGTCCTGTTAAGAGAGAGTTCTGGAACTCAACCGAGGGGTGGCTGGTTAACTCTCAGCGGAAACATAGAAACATCAGGTAACTATACACCTTCTGCATTTGGCATGAGCGGTGATTATCCTTATTAACTGATTAATTTTTTTACGTTTGGAATAGCAGAGATGCTAAACTACTCTGATAGTAGCAATTTCCGTGCCATGTCTCTAAAAAAAGAGCGGGAGTTTTAGCGGATGCAAAAAACTTTTCAGGAAAGCGGAAAGTTAAAAAAGTGGCCGTGCGAAACGGCCACCTGTCAGATTATTAGACGCGAGAGGTTAAATTCTACTGGGCGGGAGCAGCTTTGCCGATTTTGCCGGCCTTTTTGCCGCCCAGCACGATCAAGTTTAATACCAGGCAGACGGCAGCCAGGGCCGCCAGCAGCACGTAGCCGAGGGCGTAGCTGCCCAGGCCGGTTTTGAAAGCGCCCATTACCAGCGGCGGGAAGAAACCACCCAGGCCACCGGCAGCCCCGACCAACCCGGTGACGGTTCCGGCGTCTTTGCCAAAGTATTGCGGGACCAGTTTGAAGACCGCGCCGTTGCCCAGGCCCAGGAAGAAGGCAATCACCAGGAAGCAGGCGGTCAGGATTTCCATCGAAGGATTCTTGCTCGGTAACAGCGAGAGCACCAGCGCCATCAGGGGAACGGCCGCGAAGACCACCGTCAGGAGTTTATGCGCGCCCAGTTTATCGGAGAGCCAGCCACCCAGCGGGCGAGCCAGGGTCGCCAGCACCACGAACCCGGCGGCGCGGTCGGCGGCATCCACCTTGTCCAGTCCGAAAACGTCAACCAGCAACTTGGGCAGATAAAGGCCGAAAGCCACGAAACCGCCGAAGGTTACGAAGTAAAAGAGGCCGAACAACCAGGTCAGCTTCTCGGTCTTGAGGATAGAGAGGCGCTGGCCCATGCTCTTGGAGGTAGTAGGGCGCACTTCGTCACCCGCCAGGAAGTAGAAGGCGATAGCGGTTACAAAGACCACTCCGGCGAAGAAAAGAAAGACGAACTGCCAGCCGCCGCTGCCTTTAGCCATGGTGGGAGCAACCCGGGCGGCCAGAGCCGTGCCGATGTTGCCCATTCCGAAAATACCGGCTACCAGGCCCTGCTTGTCAGCCGTAAACCAGCGATTGACGAAAGGAATACCCACCGCGAAGCTGCTGCCGGCCATACCGAGGAAAAAGCCCCAGAAGGCAAACGACCAGAAGCTGTTCGCTGTCTGCATACCCAGACAGGGTAGAATACAGAAGAGCAGCAGAGCCGTCATGACCCGGCGGCCCCCGAAGCGGTCGGTCAGCACGCCCATAGGGATACGGGCCAGCGAACCCAGGATGACCGGGATAGCCAGCAGCACGCTGATTTCAAAGTCGCCAATGTTATATTGCTTCTGTAGCTGAGTCGCCAGGGGTGAAAGCATCGACCAGATGGCGAACGAAACGGCAAAGGCCAGGGTAGCCATTACCAGAGCCACATAACTTTTACGTGTGTTCACAAAAATCTCCTCAAACTGACGGCTGATGATTATCTCAATCTGTGATTGCCTAAACCATTCACAGGCTTATTCGGGGTTACAAGGGGGCGGCGCCCCCAGGACGGGGGATGCGGGGGTGTACCCCGCGCCCTTTTCTCAATTCCCCGCGCCGCTATGCGGCGCGAGAGTGAAAAGTGATTGGGGGAAATCCCCCAGGTCCCCCTTGCAGGGGTGGCACCCCTCCTGACCCCGCTTCCTGCTTTGTGAATGATTTATACAACTCTTAACTATCTCATTTAAATTTTGCCAACTAAAATTGGAACTTGTGCCAGGCCTATTTGGCCCTGTCTTTAAGGCGGCCCAGCCAGAGCACGCCCATCGAAATCATAAAAAGAACAAAGTTTGCTACCGCCAGGCCGGCAACCAGTCCGAACTCGTGCCGGGCGAAAGCGTCAATCGCGGCCCACAGGATAAAAAGCTGAATGACCGAATTGGCGATCAGGGCCACGATCTGCCCGTAAACTACCGCGCTGACCCCTTCGGGCGGGTCAGACGGCATCGGGCGCACGGGTTGCACTTTGCGCGTTACATCCAGCATGGCTTAAGCCTCCCCCGCTTTGAGGTTAAGATCTACCCCCACAGCGTAAATCGAACCGTTCTCAACTTTCAAATTGATCTTCGGCAGCGGGCGCGGCGGCGGTCCACCCAGGACCGCTCCGGTGCGGACGTTGAAGGCCCCTTCGTGGCAGGGGCACTCCAACCGGTCATTTTTGGCCTCCCAGTAGACCGGGCAGGCCAGGTGCGTACATTTCTGGCTGTAGGCCACGTACTGGTCGTTGCCGAGATGAACCAGCAGGCAGGGGTCTTCCGCGCCAGGGTAGGCGAAAGTGGTCGATTGCCCGGCCTTCAGGCGGCCCAGTTCGGCAATCTTTTTCGGCTCGTACTTTTCCTCACCCTGTAGCGCCCCGGCAAGGGCCAGGGCGGCAGTGCCGGTAAAGAAAGCCCCGCTCGACAGACCGAGCACCTTCAGGAAGGAACGCCGGGTAGAAATCGCGTCCGCCGCATGGCTGATCGGAAACTGTTCGCGGATAGATTGCTCGCTGGTTTTGGGAGTTGGCTCTGCCTGGTTGGGTTTAGGCTCCAGGCCGTTCTTTCTGTACTGGATAGTCATTATGCAGTCCTCTAGTTTTCCGATCCTCTAGTTTTCCGAACTACCGTCATTGCGGCTGCGCGCCGCCAGGGCCTCTTCAATAAAGTTAAGCGGCGAGGAAGTGGAGTAATCATCGTAATACTCGGCCTGATCGTCCACTTCCAGCACGTCAACCTCGCTGTTAGCAGGCGCCATCAGAAAGACTCTGGTTTCGACCTGCTGATCGCCGAAGTTAAAGACGTTGATGGGCTTGCCGCCACGCGTTTCGGTTACTTCGCTGTATTCGCCGTAGGTCAAAGCGCCGCTGGGGCAGACGGTAGCGCACATGGGGGCTTTACCGAAGGCGGTACGGTCGTAGCACATATTGCACTTGTATTGCAGGTGCTGCTCCGGCTCAAACTTGGGAATACCGAACGGGCAGGCGTAGACGCAGTTGCGGCAGTAGAGGCAGCGTTCGGTCATAGCCATATGCACCACGCCGTCCGGGCCGACCTTGATGGCGTCCGCCGGGCAGACCTCGGCGCAAACCGGGTCTACACAGTGCATACAGACCGAAGGTAAGGTCACGGTCGAAGTGGGCCGGTCGATGTAGTCCACGTAGATCATGGACATACCCTTGTGGCTATCGCACTCCCGGCAGGCGGCCATACAACTGCGGCAACCGATACAGCGCTGCGGGTCGATAAAGAAAGTCTTGAGTTTAGCCATTTACTTGCCGCTCCTTTCAGGGCGGATTCCACTTTCACCTTGCGCCGGAAGCTGTCCTTTGCCCTGCGCCCTGGGATCGTTCGGGTCTAATTTTTCAATCATGGCCGCGCAGGCCTTGTATTCAGGAATCTTGGCTACCGGGTCAACGGCGTGGACTGTCAGCAGGTTAGCGGCGACCGGCGGTCCCCAGTGGTAGGGAATAAAGAGGGTATCCGGCCGAATGGTGCTGACCACCAGGGCCGGTAGCACCACCTCGCCGCGCCGGGTATAAACCTTGACGCGCTCGCCGTTGCTGATCTCCAGGCGGCGGGCCACCAGGGGATGAATTTCCACCCAGGGTTCGGGAGCCTGCTCTTTCAAAAAGCCGATACGCCGGGTCTGGTTGCCACTCAGGAAGTGATAGACCGTTCTGCCGGTAGTCAGGTAGAAAGGATATTGCTTATCGGGCATTTCGGTGGCTTCGCGGTACTCGGAAGGGATAAAGCGCGCCTTGCCGTCCGGGTGCGCGAACTTTTCTTCAAAGAGGCGCGGCGTGCCGGTATGTTCCTCGGTCGGGCAGGGCCAGAAGACGCCGTTCTGTTTTTCGATCTTCTCGTAGGTGATGCCGTAGTAATCGGCCTTGCCGCCCTTCGAGGCGACCCGCAGCTCGTTGAAAATGTCGCCGGGGCTGTGGTAGGGGAAGTACTGGCCCTTGCCCAGCAGGTTAGCCAGTTCCACGATGATTTCCCAGTCGCGCTTGGCCTCGCCCGGCGGCATTACGGCCTGGTTGATCTTGACTACCCGGCCTTCGACGGTGGTGGTAGTGCCTTCGTCTTCGGCCCAGGCGGAACCGGGCAGCACCACATCGGCATACTTGCAACTCTCGCTCAGGAAGAAGTCAATCGAGACCATAAATCCGAGCTTTTCGAGCGCTCCTCTGACCCAGTTAACATCGGGCAGCGAAACCATCACGTTATTGCAGATGGTCAGCATCCCGCGAATTTCGCCCCGGTAAATCTGGTCGAACATTTCGACCACGCTGGTTCCGGCCTGGGGCATATCTTTTTCGTCAATTCCCCAGACCTGGCTGATGTACTGGCGGGCTGCCGGATCGTCAATCTTGCGCTGGCCGGGAAGCTGATCGGCCTTCTGGCCGTGTTCGCGCCCGCCCTGGCCGTTGCCCTGCCCGGTGATGGTGGCGTAGCCTTTGCCTTCCGCCCCTAACTGGCCGGTCGCCAGGCAGATATTAATGTAGGAAAGGACGTTATCCACGCCTTTGGTGTGGTGCTCGATACCGCGAGCATGGAAGAGCATGGCTTTGCGGCTCTGGCCCCACATGCGGGCGGCCGCTACGATCTTGCGCGGGTCTACGCCCGTAATCTGGCTGGCATACTCGGGAGTATACTTCTCGACCAGCTTAACCGTCTCTTCAAAGCCCACCGTGCGCTTTTCGATAAACTCGCGGTCGATCATGCCCTCTTTAATCAGGACGTGCAGGATGGCGTTGGCCAGCGGTACATCCGTTCCGGGCCGCAGGTCCAGGTGCAGGTCGGCGGTGCGGGCCAGGGGCGTCTGGCGGGGGTCAACCACGATCAGTTTCGCGCCCCTGTCGCGAGCCTTCCAGACATAGCCGGTCATAATCGGGTGGCACTCGGCTGTATTGCTGCCGGCCAGCAGGAGGCAGTCGGTCGAAAGAATATCGCTCCAGGGGTTAGCGGCCCGGTCAATCCCAAAAGCTTTGTTAGAAGCGGTGGCTGCCGCTACCATACAGAGGCGCCCGTTGTAGTCCACGTGGCGGGTTTGCAGGGCTACCCGGGCGAACTTGCCCATCAGGTAAGTCTTTTCAGTGGTCAGTGAAGAACCGCTATAGACCGCGAAAGCGTCCTTGCCGTAAGTGCCCTGGATCTCCTTGATTTTGGAGATAATCAGGTTGTAGGCTTCTTCCCAGGAGGCCTGCCGGAACTGGCCGCTGGCATCCTTGATTAAAGGATGGGTTAAGCGGTCGGGGTGGTTGACCTGCTGGTAGGCCGTAACCCCTTTGGGGCACATTTTGCCCTGGTTGAAGGGGAAGTCTTCTCGCGGCTCCACACCGGTTACTTTGCCGTTTTGCACTTTCAAATTCATGCCGCACTGCAAACCGCAGTAGGGGCAATGGGTAGGCACCAGGGTCAGGCCGTTCTCGCCGCTGGCGTTCCAGGTTTCAACCCGGCCTTCCGAGTGGAGGTGAAAGTTCTTCTCTTCGTTGACCTGGCCGGGAATAAAATTGGCCTTACCCGGATTGATCGTCTGTGACATTTCTAAAATCTCCCTGATATACTGGATCTAAACCCACTTTTTACCGGCCAGATTGGCGTAAGCCATGCCGCGCATCACTCGTTTGCAGCGCGGGCAGTAGTCCTGGAGGTGGACTTCTTCTCCGCTGACTGAGCCGCTATCCGCCGCTGCGTTGGCCGCTTCAGGGGCCTGCGGCAGGGTGAATTTGAAGCCCTGTTCCTGCAAGGTAGTCTTGATATCGGCCATATGCATGGCGCTGGTGAACTTTTCGCCGCAGCGTTTGCACTCGTGCTGAGCCTCGGCCTCGGCCACTTTCTGGTAAAGTTCAATCCCGATGGCGGCGGGCCGTTCTACGATGTGGAAGAACTTGCCAAAGGGCAGGTAGAGAATGCCCATAATCACTATCGCCTGGTGGATCAGCGATATAGCCGAGTGAAAGCGCCCTTCCAGGTAGAGGTCCGTGCCGGTCAGCATCAGGCCGGTGACCGAGATGAGCAACAACAGAAAGAGCGGCACGAAGTCGAAGGAGAAACGCTGGATCGCCAGCAGTTCAAGGTTCTTCAGGCGGCGTCCGATAGCGATACTCAGGCCCATCAGGCACATGACAGCCGAGATATCGAGGGCATGGAAAACCAGCCAGGCCGTCCAGCTACGTACCGCCATCGTGACGAAGGTCGAGAAGCCGAAAAGCTCTACCCGGTACATATCGGGCGTTTCGAGCTGAAAGGTCATCCAGCCAAAGACCAGCGGGAAAGTCACACAGGCGGCCAGCACGCAGCCCCAGAAGATATTGAAGTGCATGAACCAGCGCCAGAAACCACGTTTCAGAATAAAAGTCTGCAAAAAGATATTATGAAAGATAGTGAAGGGGATGAGCCCTTTGTGTTTTTTGAAATTCTGGCGATTCCAGAAGAGCTGCCAGCCGCGCTTCCAGTAAAGCTTTGTGGCGGGGCGGTTCAGCCAGATCACGTAGCGGTAGGTGATGCCCAGCACCGCAAAGACAGTCGAAACAGCGTAGCCCAGCAGGGCCGAGTCAAAATGCAGGAAACCCCGTGACCCTACGATGATCAGAACGGTAAGCGTACCGGCTACTACCAGCCCGGTTACCATCGCTTTACGATCAACGCTACTAAATCTCATTCCTCTAACTCCTTGATTAGCATTCCAGCCGGTGTCGCTCTCCCCGGTTTATGTAGTTGTAGGCTTTGTTGAAATTAACCAAGCTAGACTGTGTGCAATATAAGCAATATAAATGGTACAGTCCGCAGGTTAATACTTACGTGTACGAAGGTAAAAATAAAGTGAATATTTCCTCCTGAGTTTCTACAATGGTTAAAAATGGTTAAAAACGTAGCTTTTTTATTTTTACTGATTGTGCAATTTGACTATATTCATCAGGAGTTGCACAAAGCAGGCTCTTGCTTCAAACAAGGGCCTATGTTTTATTTATGCAGTTTGCCCGTTTAACGCAGGGCCAGCAAAAGTAAAACCGTAAAGACAAAACTCTGGGCGAACTCGTACAGGCCGACCTGTTTGATCGGAATGTAGATGGGCGGGCGGCGGAAGCACATTACCAGCTTGACCACCAGCGGCAGGAAAACCAGGAAAACCGTCCAGGGCAACCACCCGGCCAGGACCGGCAGCGCCAGGATCGCGAACCCGGCCAGGTGGTAAAAGAGGGTGACAGCGGTAAGCCAGTTTGGAACCAGCTTTTCGACCCGGCCCAGTTTCACCAGCTTTTCATTTTTCTTGGCCTCGAACCAGATATGGACGTAAAAGAGGCTGCTGCCAAAGTAGAAAAAACAGAGCAGCCAGAGGCCCAGGGTCAGGGTATCAAGCCGCCCGGTCGCCACGTAAAAGGCAACAGGGGCGGAGAGGGTCAGCCCGGCAATTCCGAGATAACGGACAGGCAGGCTGCGCTGCTTGCGCCAGCGCCGCGACAACAGCAGAGCTACCAGCGGTAAAGCGGCGGGGAGAATGAACCAGAGCAGGCCCCACAGTTGCCAGAGTAGCAGGAGCGGCAGGCCCGTAACCGCCGCCACCACCAGGTAAATTCCCAGCCAGGCGCGGGCGTTAAAGCGGGCCGCCGGGTTGATAGTGCGCTTGGTGGCAATTTCGATCTGGTCGCTGGCAAAAAAGACGGCCAGGAAAAAGAGCGTCAGGAGAATGAAGGGCGGCCCGGCCGCGACTCCCGCCTGTAACCCCTGCATCGCGCCTACCGCAAAGCCGATTACTAAAGGCAGCAATAGCATGGCATAGGCCCCGTGATCGCCGGGTAAAGGTGGGCGGCGCGAGATGGCCGCTTTGTTGTTCAGGGTTTTGCTATCTTCAACCATTTCCATTGTTCGTGCGGTTAACTGAGACATAGGTTCCGACCCGTACAGCCTTCAATCTTAGTTCACTTTTGTTTACTAAATTTTTCACAATTCATTTTAGACAGTAGTTTTCAGGCTGTATGTTACTTTTGTCTCATTCAATACAGGTTATAATTGTTAAAATAGACGCTGGCATAATTAAAGCCAGTAAATCGAGGGGTGTCCAATTACAAAGGGCTACTGGCGCAGAAGCGCGTGCCGCCGGGCTGACCTCTTGTTCTGTCATCCTGAGGCCGCCGCCGAAGGATCTCGGCCGCAAGGCAAGCGTTCCAACGCGGTAGAGAGATTCTTCCGGCTTCCGAACGGGGTAAATCAATATTGGGTAATAGCGGCAGCCCTCAGAATGACATGGCTTTGGAATGCGGCATAAGGCAAAGAGCAGTGGCAAGCGTGCGACCGCCCGGCCATGAATGGACCGGGCTAGCTCAACGAAAGCGGCTAAACCCGCTTGATAGCATCTTGATCCGGTTGAGCGCTTGAATACTATCAGCCCCATTCATGGGGGTTCGTTGAACTAGCGCGGGGATTGGCTGAAAGCCCCCCTTGTGGGTATTCCCGCGCGCTTGAACGCTTGCACCGTTCTTGCCCTTTTCGCCCCGTTTATAGCTATGTCATCCTGAGGCCGCAGCCGAAGGATCTCGGCCGCCAGGCAAACCTAGCAACCGGGCAAAGAGATTCTTCCGGCCTCCGAACGGGGTAAATCAATATTGGGTAATAGCGGCAGCCCTCAGAATGGCATGTAACAAAGTACTGAGGACAGTAAACTAACTTAGCAAAGGGGATTATTTCTATTATGGACCCACTCACTCGGCTGATGGGACGGATAAGCCTGCTCTACCTGGGGGCAGGCTTTGTCCTGGGGGCGCTTTTGATGATCTCGGAAGGAACGGGAGCAGGCTGGGGCCGGGCCTGGGGCGAAGTCCACGCTCACATTCTGTTTGTAGGCTGGTTTGTGCAGTTTGCCATCGGGATTGGCTACTGGCTGCTGCCGCGCCGCAAGACTCCCGAGCGGCCTTACGGCTACAACACCAGCCTGGCCTATACGGCCTGCGCCCTGATTAACGCCGGGCTACTCCTGCGCGTAATTATTGAGCCGCTCTTTATTACCGGTAATCTCGGCGGCAGCCTGGCCGCGGTGCTGCTGGGCTTGAGCGGCATTTTGCAGGCCGCCGCCGGGCTTATCTGGGCGTACCAGTTATGGCAGCGCTTCTTCTTGCGCTACAGCGCCAGCAACAGGCCGGTTAAAGACAAAGCATAAGCCGGTTTATCGAAAGTCTGAGCTTCTATTTAATATTACTTCATATTATCTTAACCGGGTGAAGAGATCGCTCAAAATTACTCTCAGCCAGAATCTATTAAAAGTAGAGGAAATATGAAGTGTGAAATTAAAGCGGAAGGAAGTTCTAAAATTAAAAAATAATAAAACAAATCCGGGAAACGGGCCGGAAAGAACCAATTCTGACCTCTAATTGGTTGACACTGTGCTGGCTGTGTTATATGATATTTACATACTACTGCGCTTAAACCGTGGCGTAGCTGCCAGGAGTTTAAACGCAAATTGTGTTTTATGTCAGGTTATAATTGTTCAGGAATATTACCGCAACTCAAAGTCGCGCACCATAGGAGCATGCGCGGCGAGCCGCCAAGGCGCAACCGGCCCTGTAAATGAAGTAGAACGCTACCGGTAAATGTAACTGGCTTAACTATTAACTTTCAGTGTGGCCTAGCTGAATTGATCTTACCAGGAAGATAAAAGCAAACCGAGCGACAAGTTACCGGCAAGGCGAACGAACAGCGAGATAGGATAGGCAGAACGCCTTAAACAGCGTTCGGAGGCACTACAATCAACAGACCCAATGGAAAACGTGGCGACACCGGCGGGTATCTATTTCCCTTTAGGGTGCCAATGAAAACTGTCATATAGCTAACGGGCAGGGAAAAGCGTGAAGCGAGTTGCTGGTCAACAGGAGGCATAGCCTAATGAGTTCACCAGAACCCTTCAATTTTGGGCGCAGGATCAAAGATCTTAAGCGCAACTACAACAAAACCTATGCTGATTTAACCTCCGCCTTAAAAATCAGCCGAGAGCGCATCATTCAGCTTGAAGAAAACGAGCGCGAGCCAACCGAACTGGAGCGGCGCCGTTTTGCCGAATACTATTCATTACCACCGGAAGAATTAGGTCTTTTTGGTGGCGGCACCGGGCAACCTTTACCGCGCCCGGCGGCTCCTTCGATCCCCCCCTCACCGATGCGGCCTACCCGCCCTACGGGTGGCTATCCCGAGCGCGCGCCCTACAGTCAGCCCCAGGCTCCTTACGGAGACCGGCCGGGCTACGGTAATACGTATGGCGGCGGCAGCGGCGGGGGCAACTACGAGCAGCCACCTCGCTCCGGAAATTACGATTCACCTCCCCCGGCGGAACGCCGTTACGGTGGTGGCGGCAACTACCCTGAGCGCAGCAATAATTACGACCGTGGTAACGAGCGGGGCGGTAATTATGCCGACCGCGGCAATAATTACGACCGTGGTAACGAGCGGGGCGGCAACTACCCTGACCGCGGCAATTATAATGACCGGGGCGGTAACTTCAACGACCGCGGCAATTACAACGACCGGGGCGGCAATTTCCAGCAGCCTCGGGGCGGCAGCAACTTCAATGATCGGGGCGGTAACTTCCAGCAGCCTCGTGGCGGCAGCAACTTTAATGATCGGGGCGGTAACTTCCAGCAGCCTCGCAGCAATTTTCAGCAGCCTCGCACCGGCGGCGGACGCGGCACGGATGAATTAGAACGGCCCGCCAGACCGGCCAAACCGAAACCAAAACCAAAACCAGCCGATAACGGCGAACCGAAACCGGTGATGAAGTACACCGCCGAACAACTGGGTGATATTGAATCGGCCTATCTGCGCAAACAGCGCGATCTGAAAGTGCCCCTCAAGTTCACCTTCATGAACGGCGAAGAGTATACCGGGGTAGTAATCGACTTTACGCCTTTCACCGTCCACATTGTTAACCAGGAGAACGGTGAAGAGATGATCCTGCGCAAGCTGGCTATGGCTTACTACCGCAAAGCGGACGCCATGGAAGAAGCCCGCAATGAGCGAGCAGCGGCGGAAGGTGGAGGAACACGAGAATGAGCTTAGGTTCTTACATTCTCTATCTCCGGGCTCAAAAAGGCGGGATTACCCCGCGCGAAGTGGCTGCCGAAATCGAAATGCCCGAGCATTATATCCACGCGATTGAGCTGGAAAAACATGCCGGAGATATTGACTCGCGCACCAAGCTGGCGGAGTATTTCGGGGTGTCGGTAGACGAATTTGCCGAGTATTCCCGCAGTACGCACGCCCGCTTTATGGAAATGCTTAAAAAAGAACGGCGGCCCCAGGTCGGTTTCCTGTTGATGAACGGTGAAACCCTGGTCGGTACCGTGGACGGCGCTGACAGCTCTATCGTCAAAATAGTAGAGTTGAACAGCGGGGTCAAAACCATCTTGCAGCGCCACGCCATTAAAAAGTGGTGGCCGCTCAAGAAATCCAGCGGCTTCGGCGGCGGCGACCGCCGGCAGGGCGGCCCAGGCGGTGGCGGCGGCAGACGACCGATGGGGGGAGCCAGCGGCGGCCCTCGCACGGGCGGCAGGCCCGGCCAGAATCGCCCGCCCTCGTCACGCGGCGGAACCAGTCGCGGCTTTGGAAGCCAGGGCAACCGGAGCATGGGAGGCGGCGGTTATGGCAACTACGACCGGCCTGAACCCGGCAACGAAAGGGGAAATGATTCGCGCCCGCGTAATCCTTTCTAGGGTTAACCGGGGAAGCGATCTTTATACTACCTGTAGTATAAATTAGATAATTAACGACCAGGAGGATTCCAACTAACATGAACAAGCGTAAAAATGTCGCTCAGCGAAAGCATCGTGCCAAGGCCAAGAAATTGCGTGATCGCAAAAAGGCCGAACGCGATACCAGGCGGGCCTAACGCTTCAACCAGAATTACGCAATATCTGTAAGTGCTTAACCATCAGCTATCAACCTCAATTCCAGGGTGGTAGCTGATGGTTTTTAGAGAAGATTTTTACTCTATCGTGGCATAAGTTTTTCACAATGCAGGAAGCGGGGTCAGGAGGGGGGGTCAAACGGTTGCCCCTCGCGCCTTTTTCTCTTTTCCCCGCACCGCTAAGCGGCGCGGAAGTAAAAACTAACTGGGAGTGACCGGGGGAAGTCCCCCGGTTCCCCCTTGCAGGGGTGGCACCCCTCCTGACCCCGCTGTGTGAATGATTTATGCTATTCTTGAGGATCTAGAGGAAACAAATTTCATAAGAAGGAACATAAGAAGGAACATAAAGAGATGCGTCCAGTTCGCCTGAAGGAAATGAGCCAGCAAGATATTACCCGTATCAAACAGCGCGCCTCGGGGGAGTTCGAGAAGGTGGCCGAACGCGCCGGGCAAATTATGGAGCAAGTGCGCCTGCGCGGCGATGAGGCTATTCGAGAATATTCTCGTACCCTGGATAAAGTGGACCTGGCTTCTTTTGAAGTAACTCCCGCTGAACTGGATGAAGCCCTTCAGCAAGCCACGCCCGAATTTAAGGCCGCTATACAGCAGGTCATTACCAACCTTACCACCTTCCACAGTACCCACGTGCGCACCGAAGAAGAGCATGTCCAGACCGTCGAAGGGGTCGAACTCTGGCGAGTCTGGCGACCGGTCGAGCGGGTGGGCCTTTATGTTCCCGGCGGGCGCTCGCCGCTGCCTTCTTCCCTGCTGATGACGGCGGTCCCGGCCATGCTGGCGGGCTGTCCCGAGATTATCGTCTGCTCGCCGCCCAATAAAGAAGGGAAATTACCGCAACCGATTGCCGCCGCTGCCGCCCTGCTCAACCTGCCCAATATGCGCCTCTTCAAGATAGGGGGAGCGCAGGCCATCGCGGCCATGGCCTACGGCACGGCCAGCGTGCCGAAGACTTACAAAATCTTTGGCGCGGGCAACCCTTACGTTACCGCCGCTAAAGTACTGGCTTTCAGCAAAGGGCTGGTTAGCATTGATATGCCTGCCGGGCCGAGCGAAGTGCTAATTATTGCCGACAAATCGGCCAACCCGGCCTTTGCCGCCGCCGATTTTCTCTCGCAGGCCGAGCACGCCGACGACTCATCGGCGGTGCTGCTGACCGACTCGCCCGAACTGGCCGAGGCCGTGGCGAAAGAAGTGGCAAAGCAACTGCCCCTGCTCTCGACCGCCGACCGGGCCAGCAATTCGCTCGAACGCTTCAGCATGATCTGTATCGTGGATAACCTGGACGAAGCGGTGGAGTTCGCCAACGACTACGCCCCCGAACACCTGGAAGTCTGCACCGAAAATTATGATGAATTGCTGCCGCGCCTTCAGAACGCCGGGACGGTTTTCCTGGGTAACTATACGCCCGAACCGAGCGGCGACTATGTTTCCGGGCTCAATCACGTGCTGCCGACCGGCATGAACACCAAAATGTTCGGCCCGCTGGCGGTCGAGAGCTTCGGCAAGAAGATGCAGGTCCAGCGCATGACTAAAGAGGGCCTGGAACGGATTCGCCAGAGCGCCGAAACCATGGCGGAGGTTGAAGGCCTGCCGGCTCATAAACGCGCTATCTCGATCCGCTTTGAGGAGTAGCGCCCGCGTAAGCCGGGAGAATTTTTGGGAAATTATTACAGTGGCGGTAATAAGCCATTAAGTGAGGAGAAATTGAGCCAGATAAACGGATTTGCCCTGGAAAACCTGATGCGGCCCGACCTGCTGGAGCTTGAAGAGTATACCCCTATCGAACCGCTGGAGAAACTGAGCGAAAGACTGGGCATCCCGATTGAACGAATCGTAAAACTGGACGCCAACGAAAATCCCTGGGGCAGCGCCCCGGCCTCGTTGCAGGCCCTGGCGACTTATAAGTACTACCATATCTACCCCGACCCGACCAGCCTCTTTTTGCGCGAAGAGCTGGCTAACTTTACCGGCTTCGACAAAGAGCAGTTGCTGGTCGGCAGCGGTTCGGATGAGTTGCTGGAACTGATTATCCGGCTCTTTATCACGCCCGGCGATAACATTATCGACCTTGTGCCCACTTTCGGCATGTACTCGTTCCTGGGCAAGCAATACCAGGCCCAGGTGCGAGCGGTGGCCCGCCACGCCCAGGATTATAGCGTGGACGTAGAGGCGACTCTGGCAGCCGTAGACGAACGCACCAAGATCATTTTCGTCTGTACGCCCAATAATCCGACCGGCAATAGCTGTAATGAAGCCACTATTCGCACGCTGCTGAACACCGGCAAGCTGGTGGTAGTGGACGAAGCCTATCACGACTTTGCCGGGCAGAGCTTCGCCTACCTGACCAGAGAGTACGAAAACCTGATCGTGCTGCGCACCTTCAGCAAGTTGAGCGGGCTGGCCGGGTTAAGAGTAGGCTACGGCATCTTCCCGCTATCGGTCATCAAGCACCTGTGGAAGATCAAGCAGCCTTATAATGTGACGGTAGCCGCCCAGGAAGCGGCCCTGGCCTCGCTGCGCGACCCCGAATGGCTGCGCGAGAGCGTCAGCCGGATAGTGGCAGAGCGCAGCCGTTTGTTCGGCCTGTTGCAGAGCGTGGAAGGGATCGAGCCTTTACCCAGCAGCTCCAATTTCATCTTCTGCCGGGTGCATAATTACAACGCCCGCAGCGTCAAGGAAAAGTTGGAACGCCAGGGCGTCTTTATCCGCTACTTCAACAAGCCTTTGCTGCAAAATGCTTTCCGGGTAAGCGTGGGCAGGCCCGACCAGACCGATATATTTATGGAAGCTTTACGCAAAGTTCTGGCTGAAGAAACCGCCAATAAGGCTTAACAAAAAGAAGGACGGCCAGCCAGCCGCCCTTTTTGTTATCTTGCACAAAACTTGCTCATTAGGTTAGAATAATCTCAGGTGTTCTGGTTGTTATAACTTTTACAATATTTGCTTGTATAGAAGAACTTGCATAGAAGAATTGATACTTTTTAGTTCTTGTAAGAGCGAGAGTAGACAAACTAGGGAGGACAAGCTGCAATGAAAGCAGTGGTAATGGCTGGCGGTGAAGGGTCTCGCCTGCGCCCCCTGACGCTGGGTCGCCCCAAACCGATGGTCCCGATTGTTAACCAGCCGGTCATGGGTCATATTATTAACTTATTAAAACGGCATAATATTACTGATATCGTTGTCACTCTGCAATACAGGGCAGAAGATATTCAGGACAGCTTTGGCGACGGCAAAAATTACGGCGTTAATATCAAGTATACCATTGAAGAAGTGCCGCTCGGTACAGCCGGGAGCGTCAAGCTGGCAGAAGAGTTCCTGGACGAGCCTTTTATCGTTATCAGCGGCGACGCCCTGACCGATTTTGACCTGACCGCCATTATCAACTATCACAAAGAGCACAAAGCCCTTGCCACCCTGACCCTGACCCGCGTTTCAAATCCGCTGGAGTACGGGCTGGTTATTCTGAACGAAGACGGGCGGGTACGCCAGTTCCAGGAAAAACCAAGCTGGGGCGAAGTCTTTTCCGATACAGTTAACACCGGGATTTATGTGATTGACCCCAAGATTTTCAGTTACATGGAAAAGGGGGTCAATTATGACTGGAGCCAGCAAATCTTCCCGCTCATGCTGGAAAAAGGCGATCCCATCTACGGCTATGTGGCCGAGGGCTACTGGTCGGACGTGGGCAGTTTGCAGGATTACATCCGCTCGAACGCCGACGTGCTGGAGCATAAGCTCGATATACCTATGCCGGGCAAACATATCGGCGGCAATATTTATATTGAAGATGATGTCCAGATTGCGCCGGATGCTCAGCTTTACGGCCCGATTTATCTTGGAACAGGCGTGAAAGTAAAGGGCGGCGCGATCATTCGAGGCCCTTCCGTAATCCGCGATTTTACCATTATAGATAACCGCGCTACCATCGACCGCAGTATCGTCTGGCGCAACAGCTATATCGGGGAAAGAGCCGAGTTACGCGGCTGTATTGTGCTGCGCCAGTGCAACATCAAGGCCCGCTCCATGATTTTTGAAGGGGCGGTGCTGGGCGACAACACTATAGTAGGGGAAAGCGCCGTAATCGCTCCTAATGTCAAAATCTGGCCCAGCAAGGAAATCGAGCGAGGCGCCACGGTCAATACCTCGATTATCTGGGGCAGCCAGGGTCGTCGCGTGCTTTTTGGCCGCTACGGGGTAACCGGGCTGGTAAACGTGGATATTACGCCCGAATTTGCCGCCAAGCTGGGAGCGGCCTACGGGGCAATCCTGGCCAAGAAAGGGACCGTCACGGTCAACCGCGAGCCGCATCACACCCCCCGTATGATTAAACGGGCAATCTTGAGCGGCCTGCCCTCGGCGGGGGTGGATGTGAGCGACCTGGGAAATCAGCCTATCCCGGTGGCCCGCTTTATTACCCGCAACAGCGACAATGTGCTGGGCGGGATTCATGTGCGCCTCTCCCCTTACGATAACCGCACGGTAGATATTCGCTTCTTCGATAAACGCGGGCTGGACATTGATAAGAATACCGAGCGCAAGATTGAAAATGTCTTTTTCCGCGAAGACTTCCGGCGAGTTTACCTTGATGAAATCGGCCTGATTGAATACGCTCCTAACCCGACCGAAAAGTACACCACCGATTTTCTGAAGCGGATTGATGTGCCGGGACTGGATGGGCATTCCAGGGGGCGCCGGGTAGTAGTTGACTATAGCTCGGCCAATACCAGTGCGATCCTGCCCTCGATTTTAGACCGGATGCAGTGTGACGTGGTGGCGCTCAACGCCGCCCTGGATGAAGCCAAGCTCTTCCGCACCCAGGAGCAGTTTCAGGAGAGTATGAAGCGCCTGGGAGTCATTACCAATACCCTGGATGCCGACCTGGGCGTGAAGATTGATACCAGCGGGGAAAAACTCTTTGTGGTGGACAACCGGGGCAACCAGATTCACCCCATGCAGGTAGCCGCCGCGGTAGCTCGGATGATGTTTGAAGCCCAGGGCGGCGGCATCATCGCCGTTCCGGTGAACGCACCCAGCATCTTTGAGAAGATCGCCCAGCGCTACGGCGGCGAAATTTTGCGCACCCGGGCCAACGCCAACGCCCAGATGCAGGCCTCTTTGCGCAGCGGGGTGATTATGGCTACGGACGGCGACGGCGGCTTTATCTTCCCCAACTTCCACCCGGGGATGGACGCTATGTTCGCGGTGGCGAAGCTTTTGGAACTGACCATCAAACAGGGCGTGCGCATCAGCGAGGTGGTGAACAGCCTGCCGAGTTATGCCCTGGTACGCACCAAGGTAGGCTGCCGCTGGGAAGACAAGGGCCGGGTAATGCGCATGCTCAACGAGCAGTACAAAAACGGCTCGCAGCAGATTGATGGCGTGCGTATTCCGCTGGGGGACGAATGGGTCCTGATCCTGCCCGACCCGGACCGCCCGCTCTTCCATGTCTTTGCCGAGTCGCAGTCGTCAGATCAGGCCCAAATCCTGGTGGATAAGTACGCCGGGCTGGTAACAGGCTTGCAGCACTAGCCACCCTATAGGACGAGGCAAGAATAACAAGGCCGGGGCAGGCGTTCGACCGCGCGGGAATGAATCCCCGCGCTAGTTCAACCAACCCCCATGAATGGGACTGAATACCCTTTGAGGTACTCAAACGGGCGAGAGGTTATCAAGCGGGTTTAGCCGCTTTCGTTGAACTAGCCCGGTCGATTTATTGCCGGGTGGTCGTACGTCTGCCCGTTCTTAATCATTCAGCCCCTCTTTATGCCGTGTCAAGCCCCTAGGGGGTGTGAGGGCCTCTGCTACCACTCAACTTTACCTTGCCTCGTTCGGAGGCCCGAAGAATCTCTTTTCCTCGGTTGGGCCTTGCCTTGCGGCCGAGATCCTTCGCTATGCTCAGGATGACAGGCGAACGAGGGTTGCCCTTTATGCCTCG
>DATAKM010000003.1:0-94744 GCA_036261665.1 Chloroflexia bacterium | reverse complement strand
CTCCCGCTATGGTCGCATTAAATTACTCTATGAAGAAGGCCGCATGGTCCTTAAAAGTGAGGATAAGCTGCTTCTCATGGAGGTTGAGCGCAACAAGAATCTGCAACCTTACATTATTCAGCGCCTGAACGAGCAAACCTTACAGGTTGATCCGGCCAAACGCGGACATATCAAGCAAGCCCTGGTGCAGTTCGGTTATCCTGCCGAAGACCTGGCCGGTTATACTGACGGCGCCTCCCTCGAATTAGCTTTACGTCCCAGTACCCTGGGGGGACGGTCCTTTGGCTTGCGCGATTACCAGGAAGATGCTGTGGGGGCCTTTTACGCGGAAGGTAGTTACAGTGGCGGTAGTGGAGTGGTGGTTTTGCCATGTGGTGCCGGAAAAACGGTGGTCGGTATGGGTGTGATAAACGAATTACAGAGCCACACCCTGATCCTGACGCCCAGCACTATCGCTGTACGCCAGTGGATTAACGAAATCCTCGATAAAACTACCATTACTCCTGACCAGATTGGCGAGTACACCGGAGATCGCAAAGAAATAAAACCTATCACGGTGACAACCTACCAGGTGCTGACTTACCGGCCCTTTACTGTGGATAAAGAAACGGGTGAAGTAGGTGAATTCCCCCATATGCAGCTTTTCACGGCTCACGACTGGGGGTTGATCATCTATGATGAAGTGCATTTGTTGCCGGCGCCCGTGTTCCGGGTGACTGCTGAAATTCAGGCCCGTCGTCGCCTGGGTCTGACTGCTACCCTGGTGCGCGAGGATGGTCGCGAGACGGACGTTTTCTCGCTGATCGGCCCCAAAAAGTATGACATGCCCTGGAAGGAGCTGGAAGCGCAAGGCTGGATTGCCACGGCGGAATGCTTTGAAATTCGGGTAGAATTACCGCAGTCAGAGCGTATGGAATATGTGTTGGAAGAGGACAACCGCATTAAGTACCGGCTTTCTGCCATGAATAGCCGCAAGTACCAGGTCCTTCTGGAAATTCTAAACCGGCATAAAGAAGATAATGTCCTGATTATCGGGCAGTATATTGAACAGTTGACCAGGATAGCCGCTATCCTGGGTGCTCCGCTCATTACCGGTAAAACCAATAATGCTGATCGCGATAAGCTTTATAAGCAGTTCAAACGTGGCGAGATTAAGCTACTGGTAGTTAGTCGCGTGGCAAACTTTGCAATTGACTTACCGGATGCCAACGTGGCTATACAAGTGTCGGGCCTTTTTGGTTCGCGCCAGGAAGAGGCCCAGCGTTTAGGGCGTATTCTTCGGCCCAAGTCAGATAATCAACCGGCCTATTTTTATTCGGTAGTTACGCGGGATACCAAGGACCAGGATTTTGCCGCCAACCGGCAGCTATTTCTGACTGAACAGGGCTACCGCTATACTATTATGGATGCCAGCGAATTTCTGGGTGAGGTGGCCGAAGTTACTTACCGGATAGTCGAGCCGGAAGCGCTACCTGCACCTGCTACAGCCTTGCCCGAACGGGTGGCTGAAGCACCATCTGAAACCGAAGCCGCTATCCCTAAAAAGGGGCGTCTCTATGCCTTACCCCAGGAGGAGCGCAACAGGCTCGAAAATTTGGAAGAAGACGATGCGTTTGACGAAGAAGTCGAGTTCGAGGAACTGGAGAGCGAATGGGAACAAAGCCATAGCCGCCAGAATTCTCCTGAGCCAGTTGAGGCTAAGAGTAACGGTAGTAACGGTAAAAAGCGCGGACATCTGCGAGTTGTGAAGTAACCAGGATTGTCAAAATAAAAGCTTCCGGCTAGACCTATAGCCGGAAGCTTTTATTTTTCGCAACTTAATTTAGCTCATGCTATAAATGATATTACCTTCCGAGTCTACTTTTACATCATAGGTCTGGAGCGGTCTTTCAGCCGGACGGTGTGTGACGTTGCCTGTTCTGGCATCAAAAGTAGCTCCATGTAGCGGGCAGTAGAAACCCTGGGCCATATCTTTGTAAACGAGATCATAGGGCCGGTGAGTACAAACTCCGCTAAAAGCTTTGACTGAACCGTCGGTTTCGTGGATCAAGAAAGCTTTCTCGCCCGAATCCGGGGTATTGAAGGCCAGCACTTCTCCTAGCGGTAGGGTTGCCAGGCTACCAAGAATACTGCCTTTTTCCAGGCTTGAGTTACCGGCAGTAATATCCGCGGGTGATTGGGGTATGGGTGAAGGGTCAGGCTGCGCCGCAGGTACTGTGGGAGTCGCAGGTATGACTCCTTTTGTGTTTTTACTACTGCTATCGGTTGGAGTTGGCTGGGATAGAGCGGTATTGCTTTCCGGCACCAGCGCGCCGGCATCCCCGGTGACAAAAACCGTTTTGGGTGTCTCCCTGACCAGCATAGGCCTGAGGGCTATACCTGCCACGAAGCCTGTCACCATTGTACTTCCTGCCAGCGCCAGGAAGCGACGGCGTGGGATTGTAACGTTACCGGAACCTGGAGCACCCGCCTCAGGTGTTATCAAAGGAATACTGGTGAAGGTAGTGGCCTCTCCATCATAACCGGCCCGGCGTTTGCGGTTACGTTGCAAACTGATATATACACCTGTACCCTGGACCGCCACTGTAACGGCCACCAGACCCCCCACGCCTGCCAGGAAAATGGTATCGCGCCCGTTAAAAAGCTGGTAAGCAACAGTATGCACAATTACCAGTATGGACAGCAGGTAATTAAAGCGCTGCATGAATTTCCAGCGTTTTCCCTTCAGCCTTTTCAGCGAAAGATCATTCGATAGTACCAGCAATGCCAGCATAACAAGGGTTGCGGCAGCGCCTACAAAATTAGCAGTTCCAAATACATTTAATTGCGGGCGGAAGCCTTCCTCACCTCGTTTCAGAAAATAAAATAAAATATCCCCTTTCTCGTAAATCTGAAATGCAAAAAAGACATGAAGAAGTGCGGTAAGCGCGCACCAGATCCCTGCATCACGCCGCAAATTAATATTGACCGGGTTGCGCCGTTTTCTTAACAGGTTGGCAGGTCCAATTAGCAGGGTTGTCGCTAGCAACAGCAAAGAGACGTATCCCAAACCATCAGCCAGTATAACGTTGAATGAGGAGGATGAAATAATAAGCGAGGTTAGAAAACAGCCTGCCAGACTAAAGCCAAATAAACCCAGTTGGGTCAAGGATCTTGCTCGATTAATTTTAAACATAGCTACAGTATTACTCCAAACACAACCACCCCGGAAAACTAGAGTAGTTCCGGTATGGCACTTAATCTCACAGCATAATTCAGAGAAATCGTAAGCAGAATCGTTATTGAGCCAATAATACTTTAAAAATGTTATCTAAGCATTAAAAATGGGAATTAAAATGTACTATTTTTGGTCAAAATCGTTGGTACTTTTTGACTAGTACCTCATTCATAAAACAGTTTGAACATTCTTCTGAATGTTAAGCAGGAATAAATTAAAGATTAATGATTGTGATAAAAATATCGTTTTACGACAAACAGGCATAATTTATGCTACCTTCTTAATAGCTTACTGAAGTAACAAACAGAAATTTAATTGCTGGATTAGAGACCTTTTTGCAGATGTAGAGAGTTATCGTTTCGTGTTTTAGGAGGAATAGTAATGGCCTTGCGACTCACAGGAGCCTCTTCTACACGCCCGGCAAACTTGGGTAAACCTCAGAACGGAGGATTTGTACCTATAATTGGTGGGCTGGTGGATTTACTACCTGGCGAACTATCTCAGGATGTGCTGGTGGTAGAGCAGCACATCCGTGAAGGACAATTTCAACGCGGTCTGACTTTTATTACCGGTATGTCAGCAATATTGGGCGGGCTGGAAGTAGCCTACGAACACTATAGGGGAAGTTACAGCCAGCGCGTAATGTATACCCCGGTTATTTTTAGCGGTGTGTTAGCCGTAATAAGTTTTATCAGCATTTTCAGTCGAAAGATTGCCCGTACTCTCCTGCCGGTAGCATCCCTGGTCATGCTGCTGGATGGCGTAATTGGTTTCTTTTTTCATGTCAGAGGGATAGCCCGTAAACCGGGCGGCTGGCGCATTCCTGTTTTTAATCTGATCATGGGACCACCTCTTTTTGCGCCACTCCTCTTGTGCATAAGCGGTTTTCTGGGGTTTATCTCTGCTTTCTTACGCCGGGAAGATGATTTACCGGTACATCCTGTGACCGGCGTAAGACCGCACCAGACCCGCCCCGCCGGTTCAAGAATGGTTCCCTGGGATGCTTCTAGAGACTTTCATACTCTTGAGCAGGATATTCGGGAAGGAGAATTTCAGAAATTAATGGCTGCCGCTGCGGCGCTCTCGATGATTTTCAGCGGAATAGAAGCCCTTTACTCTCACTACAAGAATAACTTCACCTATAAAGCGCAATGGACTCCCATAATTCTGACACCCTTCATGGTGGTTGCCGGTATTGGCTCTATCTGGAGCCGTACCCTGGCTCGCACCCTTCTGCCGCTAGTATCCATTCTGGCTTTATTGGACGGGCTTGTCGGGACTTTTTACCACATCCGCAACATTTTGCGTCGCCCCGGAGGATTGAAATTGCCGTTATACAACATCATGTACGGCTCTCCCATCCTGGCTCCAATGTTACTGGCGGCCAGCGGTTTCCTCGGGTTACTCGCCAGTCTGCTTAGAAGGGAGGGAGATGAATAATTATGGCAATAATACCTCGGAGCAAACGAACAACAAACAGACAGGAGCTTAAAGATTCTTCTTCAGAACGCTGGCCGGTGGACGCTACAGGCCAACCGATACCTCCTAAAGCCCAACCGGGCTATTATCCGGGTTTTAGTACCCTGGGACAGCAGAATTACTGGGATGAAGTAACCCGCAAAGTCGTACTCGACAGAGTTAACAATGTACCCCCTGTTCGGTTTTTTAATCCTGAGGAGCTTTCTTTAATTACGGCGATAATTGATCGCATAATGCCCCAGGATGACCGCGATGCCGCGCATAAAATCCCGGTTGTAAATTATCTGGATGCGCGTCTTTTCAACCATGTAATTGATGGCTATCGCTATGAAGATATGCCTCCGGATGAAGAAGCTTATAAACTGGGGATGCGGGCTATCGAGCAGATTGCGCAGCATATGCACGGCAAATCTTTTACAGAGCTAGAGCCTTTACAGCAGGACGAAGTTTTAAAGACTATTCACGACAATAAACCTCCTGCCGCTCACGAGATCTGGAAGAAAATGAGTATTCTGCGTTTCTGGCAGTTGCTGGTGCAGGATGCGGTTGATGCCTACTACAGCCACCCTTACGCCTGGGATGAAATCGGCTTTGGCGGTCCGGCCTACCCGCGTGGCTATATGCGGCAGGGTAGTGGTGAGCCTGAACCCTGGGAAGTCCATGAGAAAAGATATGAATGGAAAGCTCCACCCACTTCACTCTCCGGTCAGGCCACTCCGATTGGCGGGCAGGGAAAGGACCAGTCGCATGTAGGCCAGGAAGGTACGCATTAGTAGACAGAGCATGTGGAGGAAGTAAATTTGAAATCACCATTTTTGGGGCCCTTTACAACATTTGCCGAACCGGATAAACATAGCCTGGGCCCTATTCAAAAAATAGATGTACCAATGCAGCGCTTTTCGCTTGATGACGAAGTGGACTTTGTGATCGTGGGCGTTGGCTCTGCCGGGGGAGTGTTACTGCAAAGGCTGGCAAAGGCCGGGTTCAGTGTGGTTGGATTCGATGCGGGACCTTTCTGGGACCCTGAACGCGATTGGGTCAGTGATGAAGCCGGGTCTCACAAGCTTTACTGGAACGATTTACGCATTACGGGCGGTGAAAATCCCTTGAGCTTCGGAGCAAACAATAGCGGAAAGGGTGTAGGAGGCGGTTCAGTCCACTGGGCCGGCTTTACGCCACGTTTTCATCCTTCCGATTTTACCGTTTACAGCGACACCGGTCTGGGCGCTGATTGGCCGATCAGCTACTGGGATTTAAAACCATACTATGCCTTGCTGGAAAAGGAAATTCCGGTGGCCGGGCCTGCTTACTATCCCTGGGGTGACCCGCACGGCTACCCGTATGGCCCGCATCCTACCGCCGGGGTAGCCAATATCCTGGTTAAAGGCTGTACCGAGCTAGGTATAGGAGTAGTGGCGGGAGGCCCGATTGCTATTACTTCAGGCTCCCACGCCGACCGGCCTCACTGTATTTACCGGGGATTTTGTATTCAGGGCTGTAAAGTGGGCGCGAAGCAAAGCACACTTGTCAGTCATGTGCCGGATGCGATTGAGCACAGGGCGGAAATTCGGGATTACAGTATGGTAGCGCGGATTGAAATGGGCAAAGACGGGCGCGCTACCGGGGTCTGGTACTTCGACCGGGAGAAAAACCTGGTTTTCCAGAAAGCTAAAGTAGTGATTGTCTCCGGGTATGCCATCGAAACTCCCCGCCTGCTGCTGAATTCGGCCTGCCCGGGTTGGGAAAACGGCCTGGCCAATTCCAGCGGGACGGTTGGCAAGTACTTGATGGCTCAGATTGGTAATGTAATTCTGGGTCGTTTTGAACATCCGGTCCGCATGTATAAGGGTCCGCCTGCCAACTCTTTAACCGAAGAATTTTATGAGACTGATCCGAAAAATGACTTCGTACGTGGTTTTGCTGTGCAGACTGTTGGGCCCTTGCCTATCGCTTTCGCCAAGCAGATGATGGCGGCTAAAGGCGCCTGGGGATGGTCCATGCGCGAGGCGATGATGGACTATAACCACTGGGCGGCCCTGGGTCTGCTGGGTGAAATCTTACCGTGGGAGGATAACCGGGTTGAACTGGCCGAGGAAACCGACCAGTACGGTCTTAGAGTGCCAAAAATTACCTTTAAACTGCATGAGAATGATCAAAAGTTAAGAAAGTTTGGCACTAAAAAGGTTGAAGAGATTATGCAGGCGGCTGGCGCGCAGGAGGTCACTCAAGAAGCCCGTTATGCTCACCTGGTGGGCGCAGCGCGCATGGGTAAAGATCCTAGCACTTCGGTGGTTAATGGCTTCTGCCAGTCCCACGATATTCCTAACCTGTTTGTCTGTGACGGGAGTGTCCTGCCGACTCAGGGCTCGGCCAATCCCGGCCTGACCATTCAGGCCCTTGCGGCTCGTACTGCGGATTACCTTATCAGCGAACGGGAGAATATTCTAGCCAGAAAACCGCTCACCTATCAGATACCACCCGTCCGCCATGATCTTTCCCCCCAGGGTACTTCCGGGAGAGGGGTGCCGCGCTTGAAGGGTACCTTAAAACAGCCTGCCAGGGTGAAATAAGCCTAAGCTTTTCCTTATTCGGCGAGACTGTATCTAAGAGAGAAAGCTCAAGATACAGTCTCGCCGATTTTATATATTTTATGGAAATGGTTTCCATCAATCTATAGTTCCATTCCTTCCAGTACTGTTCTCTGCTCTTTCTTACCGGCAAGAACTGAGGTTATTTCCCGGTTTTTGGCTCTGAAAGCCATACATAAAGCTTTACCTGTGCGAATCCTACGTTAGCAGTAAAGTCCTTTACTATAATTTCAAAAAGCCGCAGTAAAATAGGATTAAGAACTTTTAGTGCTATAATCTAGAAAATTCTTACGAGAATAGCGTTAATGTTCCTAAGGGGTTATACACTTTCTGTTTAACTGTTTGGTCTGGTGCTGGGGTACCTGACCTGAAACACTGTAACCTTTAGACCCGGAAGAGTTTACTTCGGACAAAACGTATGAGACACTTGAGAAGCCCTTTGATTTTCGGGGCTTGAGGATTTGAAGAGAGAGATGAATAACAACCAGCCATCGCAGTGTGTGGACCCTCAAGTAGTTTACGAAACCGATTACCTTGCTTTCTTGCATAAAGATGGTCGTTCTGCTTTTGTTCAACACCTTGCCATATGTGAATATTGCCGGGATGAAGTAGAAGCTTACCGAAAATGGGATACCGTTATGCGTAAGAACTTCGAATACATCATCCCGCCTTCGCGTACCTTGTGTACCGATTCTCAACAGCTCGGCGATTATTTCATGGCAATACAGAACGGACACCACCTGGGGGCGGCCTTGCGGCGGATTGAAGCTCATTTGTCGGTTTGTCAGGAGTGTCGTAACGAAGCCGAAAACTTGCGCACATGGCTGGAGGAACCGACCAACCTGAGCAGGGAAGAACCCGGTTCACCTTATGCCCCTGGTGGCCTTAATCGCTTGCGCCGAGTTGTCGCCAGTTTATTAAGTCCTGCCCGTATTGAAAATCCTTTAGCTGCTACAGCCAGTGTTTCGCTCAGAGATGATGACGCTATGAGCGCGCCATCGCCTGTCGCTCAAATTTACAGCCTTGATGATCTTCAAATAGCTATAATTGCCCAGGCTGGCGGGTTACACAGCAGCGATTTCAAGGTGCGCGGTCTGTTACAAAGCCTGAGTCTCGATTTTGAGAGCCTGGCAGGGTCTCCCGTGCGGCTTTACCAGGAAGAACGGATACTGGCGAGCAGCGAACTTGATGACACCGGCAGTTTTAGTTTTAGGGCCGTACCCCCGGTTGAAACTTTTGACCTGGAAATCGTGCTCAATGATCGGCTGGTGGTTTTGCCAGGAATAAAAGCCGGCCAGGCCGCTTGATTTTGCTCAGTAGTATTTCGGTTAGTATTAAAAAGCTTCGCTAGAGAATCTAAAATATTGCTTTTCAGTGTGTCCGGTTCAGGGGTACAATCAAGCAGCGCAGGTGGGATATACCAGTTAGAACGAAACAACTTTAACTCTTGTACCTCCACTGACAAAAGTCTCCATTTTTATTGAAAGTAACTGAAGCGCGTCCGAAAATCAGGATGGCAGCTTTAGCGCTAAAAACTTGTTGAGACTGAAGTATGACTATATTACAATTGAATAGTAAACATTCGAGTGAAATAATTTCTTTTTCTACAAAAATGTTAAATGCAGACGAATTTATTGGTGGTTGGGAAAAGCTAGAGACGGCGGAAGAATTACAGGCTTTTATCGTAGAAAATACCGCCTCGCTTACAGATGAAATCGTGCAGCGCATGAAAGATCGCGCCAATCAGCTTTGTGATTCGGACATGCAGAGAGCTGTACGGCTGGCTGAAAGCATCTTATATGCCGCTAATTCTAGCCAGCAGCCGTTACATCGAGCCTGGGCTTATATGGCTGCCGGGAATGCTGCCCGCTGGCAGGGTCGCTTTCGAGAGGCCACCGAGTTATATCAGACCGCCCATTCAGCGGCTATCTCGGCTGGAAACGAACTGGAAGCCGCTCGCTCTCAGATCGGTAACATCCACGCCCTTACTATGCAGGGCGAATACCAGAGAGCTATTCAGATCGGAACAGAAACTCTTTCCACCCTGCAAAAGTACAACCAGCTATTTGCGGTAGCCAATCTTACTCTCAGTATGGGAGTATGTTACCGGGCTATCGGGCGCTTTGATGACGCCATCAAAATTATGCAAGCAGGCCTGGAAAGCTGTAATCGGCTTAATTCCGCCGACTCCCAGATGCTCTACCCCATTCTAACCTTCAATATTTCGGTTGTGCTGGCCGACCAGAATCAGTACCAGGAAGCCCTGTTAAAGGCTACCGAGGCCGCCGATATTCAATTAAAGCTGGGAAACCGGGTCGCTTACGCAATTTATCAGGAAGCGGTCGGTTACTACAATTTGCAGCTTGGCCAGTTTAACAAAGCCTTGCGCTTACTGGATGAAGCCCGCCAGGTCTTCGTTGCCAACAATATGCGGGACTACATTCTCTTCTGCGACCTTTACACCGTACAGGCCTACCTGGCGCTTAACCGTACCGATGAAGTGGTAGAACGCTGCCAGGAAGTCATAGACTATTTGAAAGAGCAGCAGTGTGAGAACACTTACGAAGCCGGGCGGGTCTTCCATTACCAGGGAATTGCCCTGGCTTCACAAGGTCTACATGCTCAAGCGCTGGAGTCTTTTGCCCAGGCTCGTAATATTTTCTCCTCGATTGGCACGGAAGTCATCGCGGCCAATCCTACCCTCGACCAGGCCGAATTACATTACCGGCGTAACGAGTACGAGCAGGTAGAAATGCTCTGCCAGCAACTCGGCCAGACTTTTAACCAGCACCAGATGCAGGCTAACCAGGCCCGCTGTGATGTCCTATTAGGCCGGGTACGACTGGCCCAAGGAGAGCTTACCGAAGCATGTCGACTGGCGGAGAGCGCCAAAATTGCCGGGGAAAGTGCCCATACTCCTTTACTGGTTTACCAGGCCCTACTTCTACAGGCCGAAATTGCGGAAGCTGAGGGTAATTTTGACCTGGCCCTGGAGCGCTACCAGAATAGCCTTAACACGGTTGAAGAAATGCGCGGACGCGTGGCGGTAGAGGCGCGGGCCGCTTTTATAGAAGACAAAGAGAGCGCCTATCAGGGAGCGGTGGCATTGAGCCTGGAATTAGGTCAGCACCGCCAGGCCCTTGAACTGGTTGAAAGCGGGAAAAGCCGTAGTTTGCAGGATTTGCTGGCGGGCGAACTGGACGTACGAGTGCGCGTTCATTCTGAGGAAGATCGCCCCCTGATCGAACAGCTTGAAAAGTGGCGGGCCACACGTAACGAATTGGTTAGCCTGCTGGCGAACTGGACTCGCCCTCTGGCCTTGAATACCCGTAGCAATGCCTCCCTTCTCGAAGCGCCTTTACTGGAGGATGAAAACGACCGGGCCGCTTTGCAAGAGCGTGTTAAAGAAGCGGAAAAGCAAATTGCGCTTCTGGTAGAGCGCTTGCAGGTACGCAACGCCGCCTATGCCGAAGATGCTATTCTGCAAACACCCCGTGCCACTCTTTCGCTGGATTGTCTGGAAGAGGGCACGGTTTTGCTCGAATACTACGTCTGCCGGGGCGAGATCCTGGTCTTTATTCTGGATCGCAACCGTACCGAGGTAGTGCGTAACATAGCCAGGGTTGAGTCAGCCGAAGACTCTTTATCCTTTTTGCGCCTGAACCTCAATATCATAACTCGCTTACTGATGGAGTCACTTTCACCCGAGGAGCAGGCTGCCCGTATCCGCTCGGCTAATTCCAATGCCCGTGGCCTCTTAAAGAAACTGCACCGGCAGTTACTTGCCCCTCTTTCCGCGTATTTGCAGGGTTACCGGAAGCTTATTATTGTGCCTCACGGCCCGTTACATTACCTGCCTTTCCATGCCCTCTATAACGGCGAGACCAATCGCTATCTCCTCCAGGAGTGGGAGGAAATTAGCTATTTGCCCAGCAGCAGTTTACTGGATTTCTGCCAGCGGCGGGCCGAACGTATTCAGACTAATCAAGGCAGCAGCGCCCTGGTAATGGGCTACAGTAGTAACGGCCAACTGCTGCATTGCCCGAGCGAAGCAAGCTCGATTGCCGGGCGCTTGCAGACTAATGGGCTGGAGTGCCAGCTTTTACTGGAAGATGAAGCTCGCATGGCTCATTTTGAGAATCTTGCTACCGAGAAGCGGTTAATTCACCTGGCAACACACGGCCAGTTCCGCCAGGACAACCCGCTTTTCTCTTCTTTATCTCTGGCCGATGGCGCTCTTACTGCCCAGGACCTCTTCAACAGCGAACTTCATGCCAGCCTGGTTACTTTCAGTGCTTGTGAGACTGGCCTGGGAGTGCTGGGTGGGGGTGATGAAGTGCTTGGCCTTAGCCGGGCCTGTCTTTATGCCGGAGCCAGTTCGTTACTTTTATCTCTCTGGCGCGTCGAGGATGAGAGTGTCGCCATGCTTATGGAAGATTTCTACTCTCGCCTCTTGAGCGGGACGCGCAAAGCGAGCGCTTTAATTCAGGCCCAGCGGGCATTGCTGGAAATTGAACAGTACCAGCATCCTTTCTTCTGGGCGCCGTTCTTCCTGGTCGGACATCCCGGCCAGTTCTAAGTTTCAGGTTGAGCGTTGCAGGAACAGCTCAGCGGTCAGTAGTAGTATTACCCGTTTCACCATATATTCATTACAGTTTTAGTACCTGTCAGGGTGTAGGGGCGTGGATTTCTAATTCCCTGTACGGGATTACCCGCGCCATGAGTTTTTGCAGGGAAACTCGCAGCCGGTTAAAGTTAAAGCTCCTCTTAAACCTATCTTAATAAAAGTAAAGGAAGGGTTAATGCAATGCAGATTGCCAATATTAAGCGCAGCCAGTTAATGCGTAACAATCAGGTTCCTCACGTTCTGGTTGTTGCCGGAAAACCACAAGAGCTTGATATCTTTGAGAAGCTTTCGGCCGAAGATAAACTGTTCCAGGAAGCGCTGGGTGGGAGTCAATTGGACCGAGTGGATGATAAGTATTTGCCCGTGCCGGCTGTTTTTGCACATGCCGGGGCTAGCGGCTGGCAGGAAGCCCCCTTGAGTTACGGGAATGAGCCGAAACCGATCACTGCCCAGGAGCTTTACAAGGATTTCAGTGCTTACCGTGATACTGAACAGGGCACACAGGCCCGCCGTTACCGGTTACAGGCCGGGTTAAACGCCGGTGAAGTCGAAAAATCTTTGCGTGCCGCCTGTAAATTCCACCGCGACCAGCTTGATTCAATAGATATTCATCTTGACGGTATTTTTCAGACCGCACAGATGGTGGGCGGTAATAGCCCTACTTTGCGCGAGAAACCGGTGGCTTTACCGGACGCTACTGATGATGTCTTCAACGGCCAGTCCTGCTTCGGCTCAGGCCGGTTGGGTCTGAATTACCGGGAGGATGCCGGGCAAGGGGTAACGGTTTTTATTCTCGATACCTCCCCGGAAGTCAACCAGGTTTGCTACAAAACGGTTGATTTCTGGATGGATCTTTGTCCTGAGCGTGATTTCCCAGAGCCCTTGCCCTACGAGCGCAAGCCTGAACATCTGGATGACCCGCATCTGCGCAGCCTGCCCAAGTTCAAACCGGCCAAGCATAATCGTCAAAACCGCCCCGGTGAACTGGACGGCGAGACTATGCAGCCCTATCACGGGCTGATGATCGCTACCTTGATTCGCCGTCTCGCGCCAAAAGCGACCATTGTACTTGCCCGGGCCATGTACGATAACGGTGAGTCGGCCGGTACAACCCTTTCTTACGCCACCGATATGATCGACTATTTGAAAAAGAACAAAGTACAGGCCAACGGTCGCCGGGTAGTAGAAGAAAAACTGGTGGTCAATATGAGCTTTGGCCTTTTCCGTACCCAGGCTGAAGAAGTAAACGCGCCTTATATGCTTACTTCCTGCAACCGCCTCTGCGAGGAAGGGGCCATTATCGTTTCCGCTGCCGGAAATAATTCTTATGCCTCGCACCCTCAAAACCCGCAGGAACCTTCGGCCTACGGTTACTTTGCCGATACTCCCGCTACCGATACCAATCTGATTGCGGTCGCTGCTACCAGTGAAGCTAATGCTTATGCCTGGTTCAGCAACCAGAGCAATCTGGCCGCCCCCGGCTATGACCTGACCCTTGATGTAGGTGAAAAGACCGGCGGTTCGCCTTCCCGCTTTGTTGAGTGGTCTGGTTCAAGTTTCGCCTCGCCCCTGGTAGCCGGAACAATCGCTCATCTTATGAGCGCTCCTTACAATGTTGCGGCCAACGAAATAAAGGGCTTGCTCTGGAAGACGGCTACCTGGCCTGCAAGCTGGAACGGCGTTCCCGAAATCAGCCTGGCTAAGGCTATTAACGCAGTCCCATCAAAACCTGAGACAGCCAAACCATCGACTCGTAAGAGTAAGAATGGCCGGGTAGCCGCTTCTTCGGCTGCCAGCGTGTAACTATTTGACCGGTTCTGGCGTTATAGCTTGGTATAACACCGGAAACCTTTCTTTTAACGCCTGCTGCGCCGGTAAAACTTCGCTACCGGCGCAGTCTGTTTTTGCCCGAGGGTAGTTTGAAAAGTTCTTTAAAGGGCCTGTTATTACAGTCTCGAAAATTCCCCGCTTATGCCGCCCTGGCTATCCTGTCAGGTAGTTTCTTACTGTTACTCAGTCTGATTGCCAAACTTACGATCCATCCTTTAACTCCTCGTATTTCAGGGTCTTTTCATATAGTAGGTATGGTTGCCTGCGGGCTAATGCTGTGGGGACTGCCGGGTCTGATATTACCGGCGGAAAAATCCAGGGGAGGGCTAGCCCGAACGGCTTTCCTTGTTGCTATGGCAGGCTTTGCCTTTCTGTTAGCCGGTGATTTTATCTACGCTTTCTTTCACAGCCTGCTTGGGGTAATCACTATCGTCTCCTGGCTACATGAAGTGCCGCTTTTCCTGGCCAGATTACTGCTGGCGGGAGGTTCCTTTCTTTATGGCCTGGCTCTCTTAGGCCGGGAAAAATCAAAGCGCGAGTATCTAGCCGCAAGCCTGCTGATGCTGGGAGCCATTATTTTTATTTCAGGTTGGGAAATCACGGGCGGGGATTTATATTACACTCATAGTTATACTCGTTATCTTAAAGCGCTCATAATTGTCGGGCCTATCTGCCTGGGATGGGGTTGGTTGAGCTTTATTCACCTGACTCGCCAGTTTTTACATTATTCCCGTTTATAATCAAACCGTAAGAGGATGAGTGTGATTAAAATAATTGAATGCCAACTCACCGTCGGGTATAATGAGGTTCTGATTTGATTCAGAGTGAGCCAGGGATATCAAGAGGGACTATGGCCTCAACGGCTACAACGGGTGAAGAGAAGTCCGTTTCGCTTATTCCATATCTAATGATAATAAAAGGACCACAGCGGGGTACTACTATTCCGCTGGATTTGGATTACCTGGCCGAAAAGCCGCTGGTGCTGGGACGCCTGGCTGGCGAAGCTGATGTGGTTCTTCAAACCTATCAAAATCGCGTTTCTCGTAAACACGCCGTCATTTATTTACGCAAAGAAGATGAACTGGTGGTGGTAGCTGATGCCGGGTCTTCCAATGGCACACTTCTCAACGGGCAATATATTGCCTGCCCTGCCCCTCTTTTTCCGGGAGATACTATTACCTGCGGCGATGTAGACCTGGTGCTGGTTATCCCAATCGAGGGTATGGGCTTGCCCCTGGGTTACTTGCCGGGGCAGACCGGGCGGCAGTACCTGGAAGACTCTGAACCGGGTGTGGCGCGGTTGGAAGTGGTGAGCAGCAGAGTACCCTATTTGCGGCCTGGCATGTTTTGCCGCTTGACTCCCAAACACCCTTTTGTAATGGGCCGTTATACCACTAACGATCTGGTTCTGGTTGAAGAAGGTGAGACTGCTCGCCTGGTCAGTCGCCGCCACGCCGAAATTCGCTATGGGAATGGCGCTTACTTCATTCGAGATCTGGGAGCCGCAAACCCGGCCTGGGTAAACCAGAACCGCATTGAGACAGCCCTTAAACTGGAAGACGGCGATTCTATTCAGGTAGGCTCTACCCTGCTGCGCTTCCGCGCTTCACGCCTGCCCCTGTTAACCAGAAGCGCTGAAGAGGCCCAGACGACCGAGAATACTCTAAGCTTACTGCGCTATACCGGAACCAGGCGGGCTCTTGCTGAAGGCCCCCTTTACCTCCGTTTACCGGCCGACCGCCAGGTTTTGATTGGCCGGTCAGAAGCCAACGACTTGCGCCTGTTCGATCCATCGGTGTCACGCAGGCATGCTCGCCTCTTTTTCGAGGCCAATCATTACCTCCTGACCGATCTAGGTTCGGCGAATGGTACCCGCCTGAATGGTCAGGAAATAAGTGAGCCGGTGGTGTTGCGCTCCGGGGACCGCCTGCAAATTGGGGCCTTTGAATTTACTTTTCAGGTAACCACTTCTGAAGAGGTAGCGCAATCAGATTGGGAAGCAATTCCGCTCAACAGCCAGATCACTTTTCGCCTGGGTGAACTTTTGCAACCTGCTATTGAGGATGGGCAGCCCCAGGCTGATTCAGGTTCTGCCGAAACTTCTGTCGCGCATACTCAGCTTACGACTCTTATTAACCATCCTTTGCGCCGGATAGCACCTTTTGATGACCTGGATAGCGCTACTTTTAAGCTTATCACCCCATACTTTAAAGAGATAGATTATAAAGCAGGCCAGGAAATGGCCCGTGAAGGGCAGGGTAAAGGGGCCTTCTTTGCTATCCTGGAAGGACGCGTTACGGTTTCACGCTATATCAATGAAAAGCAACGGCTGGTAATCGGCGAACTGGAGCCCGGTTCAGTGTATGGCGAGCGGACCGTTATGGCAAATGCTCCTTTTCCAAACCGCCTGGACGCCATAACTCCCGTGAAAGCTTTACGCCTGGATGAGAGCGTCTTTGTACGAGAATTTTCCCGTAACCGGGCTGTTCTGACCTTTTTCCAACAGCAGGTTTCGGCGGCTTCTGCTACTAACTGGATGCGCTCCACCCTGCTAATGCGCACTTTAAGCGATACTACTCGCAATGAACTGGCCAAGCGTTTACGCTACCGGGTCTACCAGCACGGGGAAATCCTATCAGAAGCGGGCCAACCGGCGGAAGAGTTTTTCCTGGTAGTAGGCGGATTGGCCGGGGCTTATGTCAAAGACTCTACCGGGAATGAGGTTTTCCTGGCTCCTCTTGAAGAAGGGGATACTTTTGGCGACGGTATCGCCTCTGCCGGAGAGACTTATGCCATGACTGTCAAGGCCGAACGAAAAGTTGAGTGTTACATGCTTACTCGGGCCGACTTTGAAAGTGTGCTGGCTAAGAGTGGCGACCCGGTAGCCAGCCTGGGAACAGGCCTGGGTGGCCTACCCCTGGGAGCGGTCCTTAACCGGGTAGGGCCTTTTATGTTGATGCCGCCGCAGCTTGTCGCCAAAATTGGGGCTGAAATGCGTCCCAAGTTTTTTAAGAAGGGCGAGACTATCGTTTCGCAGGATGAACCGGCCAGCGCTTTTTATATTATCCGTAGCGGCAAAGTTGAGGTAAGTTTCCGCACCAGCGAAGGCGAGATTCGCTCTGATATGCAGCTTGGGCCAGGCCAGTACTTTGGCGAGGCCTCTTTGCTTACCAATACCGCCCGTACCGATACGGTTAAGGCGGTAGAGGATTGTGAATTGCTTGCGCTTTACCGCAACAAGCTGGAAGCGGTATTACAGTTAGGGGCCGGTTATGACTTGGCGCAGTATTTTACTAAAGGTTTGAGCAAGCGCTTCCGCCCCCGGCGCAGCAGCGATGTTAGCGCTACTGAGCACTACAGCGCTTCTGGTGAGCATTATTACCTGCTGGCTAAAGCTGAAGGCGAGCAATTCTTCAAACTGAGCGAACGTAGCTATTTCCTCTGGAACCTGATGAACGGCGACAACAGTCTCAATGACCTTTCGATGGCTTACTTCCTGGAATTCAAGACTCTCGACCTGGAAGGTGTGTCTAATCTGGTTGGGCAGTTGCAGGCAGGCGGCTTTTTAGAGGTTCCCGCTCTGGATGAAAGCCTGCTCAACCAGACAGGCAAACGCAAACGCAGTCTTTTATCCAGAGTTTTAAACTGGCAGGTCGAATTTAAGAATGTAGATCGTTTCTTTACCCGGCTTTACAACTATGGCGGCATGGTTTTCTTCTGGAAGCCGGTAACCTTTCTGATGTTTTTCTTGATCCTGGCCGGATTTGCCGCTTTCATTTACTACGGCTTCTTCAGCCCGATGGCGAAAGATATTGGTGTAGTACGTATTTTTCAGGGTGGTGGCCTGGGAGCCTTTACTATACCGGGAGCCCTGCCCTGGTGGTTCCTCATGCTGGTGCTGCTTTTGAATTTTGTAATTCATGAGTTAGGGCACGGACTGGCTCTCAAAGCCTTTGGTAGAAGGGTAATTGGAGCGGGTTTTGGCTTGCAGTACGGCGGGCCGGTTTTCTTTGTCAACACCAATGAACTGTGGCTGGAAGGTCGCCGGGCCAGAGTAATGGTTAACCTGGCGGGGGTGATGGTTAATGCCGTCTTTGCAGGAACCTGTTGCCTTTTGATGCTTTTGAGCAATAATAGTAATATTCAGATTGCTCTTTTCCAGATGGCGGCGATAGCTTATACTCTGGTATATCTAAATATCAATCCGCTGATGGAATTGGATGGCTATTATGCTCTGGCGGACTGGCTGGAAATTCCCGGGCTGCGCCGTAAGTCCCTTACATACGTCCGGCGCAAACTGTTAAAGCGCTCCGGAATGCGCCAGGTAAGCCCTCGTGAGCACCGCATTTACTGGTGGTTTGCGGCTTTGACCCCGGTGTACCTGATATTTACGCTGGTACAATTTCTCTTCTTCTTAACCAGTGTATTGGGCAGCTTTGGTATTATGCTGGATGAGCCGTGGAACCGCCTTTTACCTTTATTGATAGTGGTGTTACTGGCGTGGCCACTTCTTACCGAGTTGCTGACAATTGGCAGAGACGATGATGAGCAGGAGAGCGCGGTGCGGCTGCGCCGCCGAAGGAGAAGCAAGTGAGCGGTGATCTTATTGGTAATCGGGCTGGACAGGCGCGTTTGATGCTGCGCTTTGAAGTAGTAGAAGGCCAACGCGCAGGCGAGACCATCACTGTTCCACTCCCCGAACCCGGTGAGCCGCCCATTGTGATAGGCCGCAGCCGCGAATGCACAATCTGGATAGATGCCCGTGATATAAGCCGCCGCCATACTGAAATTATAAGCGGCCCTGATCGCCGGCCTCTGATCCGTGATATTGGTAGTATTAATGGTACTTTGGTTAATGGTCAACCGGTCAGCCAGACTACCCCTTTACCCCTGCGCCCCGGCGATAATATCCGGGTGGGCTTGACCGAGCTTATTTTTAGCGGAATGCTTACTCAGGCCGCTCCACAGCCGCAACCCGTACAACCTTTACCATCGTTCCCATCTTTTGGACCGGCTTCTCATAGTTCTCCTTTGTCTTCAGCCGGTATTACCGCGCCTTCTCCCATCCGCCCGGCCATTCTACCTGGTAACTACTATATCTATATTGTCATACGTAACGGCCAGCGCTACTTATTTGAGGGTGAGGAAGTAACGGTGGGACGCGGACAGGGCAATGATATTGTGATTGACAGCAATTCTATCTCACGCCAGCATGCCCGCTTACAGAAAACGGTGGCGGGCGTGTTTGTGCAGGACCTGGGCAGCACCAATAAAACCTTTGTAAATAATGTGCAGGCCGATGGGCCTGTGTTATTACGCGATGGAGATGTCTTGCGCTTCGGAGATGTAGAAGCGGACTTTAAACTTGAGCCGCAGCGTCTGACTAACTACACTCGCCTGGTTAGCCGGAGTGGCACCATCGGTCTGGATAACTCGCTGGAAGAGCTTTACGGTGAGATAACTCAACGTGATAATACCACTTTTGTCACCCCTGAAACAGACCAGACCTTTATTGGTAAGAGTGGCGGCATCGGTTTTCCTTTTCCCGCCGGTTTGCGCAAGGAGTTCGAACAGTCCGAAACAGCTCTCGATATAGATATAAGAGTGGTAGGTCGCAACCTGCGCCAGGCCGCCGATGTAGTTCCGGAACAGGTAACCAACGCCCCCAAAGCTGAAACTCTGGTTGCCGGTGGCGCTTTTACTGAAGTAGCCCATCTTGATAGTGTCTTTCTCACGGAAGGTACAGGCCGTTCTGTCGATCAACTGCTCAATAATGTACGGATTGGGCTGAAGCCGGGTGAACTGGTTGCCCTGGTAGGTCCGAGCGGCAGTGGTAAGACCGAATTGTTGCAAGTTATGGCGGGATTGCGCGCCGCCGACCGGGGGCAGGTGACGGTACTTGGCCGCACTCTTCCTACAGTGGAGAGCGCCGGAGGGGTTCGTCCCAATCTCGAAGCTGATCGAGAGCTTACCCGCTGGCGTTTGCGTTCCACCGGCTATCTTCCTGGCGAACTAGAATTTAATAACCGGCAGACCGCCCTGGAGCATATTACCTTTGTTCTGGAAGAAGCCGGCTTTGGCCGCGACCCGCGTGACCGGGTTGAGAAGGCTCTTCAGCAGTTACAGGCGGTCGGTTTGACTGACCCTGAAATCCCCCGGCTTCGCCCGGCAGAACTAAATCGAACTGAACGCCGCTTGCTGGCCCTGGCGCGGGTATTTGTGCTTGATCCGCCTCTGCTTTTGCTCGATGAACCCACCGGGCGGGTACACAGTGATGCCGCCAATAAAATTTTCCAGTTATTGAAACAGATGGCTACAAACGGCAAGAGTGTTTTCATGGTAACTTCGGATTTGTTATGGGCGCGTAACGCAGACCGGCAGGTCGAAATTTTGGATGGCGCGATTGTCGGCGGCCTTTCCTGAGTACTTAATAGAACTCCGAAATGGCCAAAAAAACTATCAGTCCTTTCTTTAACACTCTGCCGCTCGACCCTGCTTCCACTACCCCGCTTTATCGCCAGCTATATGAGGTTTTAAGGCAGGCGATCCTGTCAGGCCAACTTAGTTCTGGTGCTCGCCTGCCCTCGACCCGCCTGCTCGCCGATGGCTTGAATCTTTCTCGGAATACGGTTACCGCTGCTTTTGACCAGTTACTGGCTGAAGGTTACATTGAGGGCAGGCACGGTTCAGGCACATTCGTCAGCGCTGAATTACCGGAAGATCTACTCGCCGTTCGTAATCCTGACTTAACCATCCCTAACCACGATAGTTTACTTCGGCCAGACGCCAGGACGCAACAGAACGGCAATAGCAACAGGCCAGCAAATAGAGAGTTGCTTTCGGAACGCGGGCGGCTACTGGTAGCTGCCCCGACTCTTCCTGCCTCGCGCCTTCACGCCTGGCAGGGCAAACCGCTCCCCTTTACCTCCGAGCTTCCCGCACTTGACCGGTTTCCGGCTGATATCTGGACTCGCCTGCTCAACCGTCGCCTGCGCCAATCTCTACCTGAGTTACTCGGCTATAAGCACGCCAGCGGATTCTATCCTTTGCGGGAAGCAATAGCCACTTATACTGGCGCAACCCGTGGAATTAAATGTTGCCCGGAACAGATCATAATAGTTTCCGGCTCACAGCAGGGGCTTGATCTTGTCATGCGTTTGTTAATCGACCCGGGTGATCAGGTAGTGGTGGAAGAACCGGGTTATCCAGGCGTAAAAGGCGCAGCCCTGGCCAGTGGCGGCCAAATTATACCTGTTCCGGTAGATCAAAACGGTATGAATGTCGCTGAGGTTATAAAGCGTGCCCCTCACGCTCGCCTGGCCTATGTCACGCCTTCTCACCAGTTTCCGCTGGGTGTAACTCTGAACGCTTCGCGCCGGTTAGCACTGCTGGAATGGGCCCGGCAGGCTAACGCCTGGATTATTGAGGATGATTACGACAGCGAATATCGCTATTCAGGACGCCCCCTGGCGGCGCTGCAGGGCCTGGACCGGCATGACCGGGTGATATATCTTGGAACCTTCAGTAAAACAGTCTTTCCGGCTCTGCGCATAGGCTTTCTGGTCGCGCCTCCGCCTCTGGTGGAAGCTTTTGAAAAGGCGCGTTATTTTGAGGGAGTGCACTCTCCAATTCTGGAACAGGCTGTTCTGACTGATTTTATTGTGGAAGGACATTTTGCCCGGCATGTCCGGCGAATGCGGGCGCTGTACGCAGAGAGGCAGGCATGTTTGCTTGAGGTCGCTTCTAAGGAGCTACAAGGTCAGCTCGATTTGCGCCCGGCAGAAACGGGTATGAGCCTGGTGGCCCGTTTACAGCAAGGGGTTAGCGGAAAGGAAGTAGCCCGGCAGGCTGCTCTACAAAACCTGGCGCTCTTTCCAATCTCGAACTATGCCCTGGAACCGCTAGAGCGGGATGGCTTATTTCTTGGTTTTGCCGCTTTTGACGAGGCAAGCATTAGAGAAGGTGTAAAACGGTTGGCCGGAGTGTTATCAAAAAAGATCCCCACCTGATTACAGGCATTCGGTTCAAGTTATAAACTGAAACCGCCGCTACCTTTAGTTAAAGAAGCGGCGGCTTCATTAGGTAGTTTAAGTACTGGCCCGTTATACTAATGTTTTTCTGGCTGGTAGCTGCCCGGTACAGGCCTGTAGGTCAGGGCCAATCTATTCCAGCTATTGATTGTCACCACTGCCAGCGCCAGGTCTGCCAGTTCTTTTTCGGAGAATTGTTCGCGTACCAGATTGTAGACCTCATCTCCGATGTGTCCCTGGCTGACCAGCGTTGCTGCTTCAGTATAGGCCAGCGCCGCCTGTTCGCGGTCTGTGTAAAACGGGCTTTCTCGCCAGGCGCTTAGCGCATAGATACGCTGCTCAGTTTCCCCGTTAGCCCTGGCGTCTTTGCTATGCATATCGAGGCAGTAAGCGCAGCCATTGATCTGCGAAGATCTGATTCTTACCAGTTCTAACAGGGATCTTTCTAACCCGCACTCGGCGATATAACTTTCCATTCCCAGCATAGCCCGATAAGCTCCTGGCGCTACCTTAGAAAAGTTAAAGCGTTGCTCGCTCAATTTATTTCCCCCTTCTGTTGTTTCTCAACCATATATCCACTGTTTCTGTTACTGCATTTTATGTACATTGATATTTTATCGGATAAGTGGTCTTAATAAAAGAGCCACTTCCGCTAATAATAAGAGATCCACTTTTAATATTTCAGCTTTTCTATTGCCTTTAAATTCAGCTAAAATTAGCTTATCTTCAAATATTCGTTAGGTTGCAACACCTGCTCCGTTAGAGTGCTCAAAGTTAATTCAGGGAAACAAAAAGATCACCATACCGGCGGTGATCTTTTTGTTTAAGAACTGGAAAACCTTAGTTCAGGGGTTTACGAGCTTCAACAGTGGCTGAAACAATATAATCTTCTACGTTACTCCCCGGCACCCATTCCTGGATGAATTTACGACTCTGATCTTTTGGCTGAATAGAAATTTCTCCAAATCCGGCCTGACTTAGCCATTCTTCCAGTTCATCTACCCGGGCCGCGCCCGCCACACAGTTGCATCGTAAAACCGGGTCGGCCAGAATCTCATCAGGCAAGGTTGCAGTGGCAACGATATCAGAGATAGCCAGACGTCCTCCGGGCTTTAATACTCTATAAGCATCTTTGAAAACGCTGGCTTTATCCGGAGAGAGGTTTATGACGCAATTCGAAATGATAACATCTATACTTGAGTCGGCTACCGGCAAGTGTTCAATCTCTCCTAGTCGGAACTCAACATTCTGGTAATTATTTTTAACAGCGTTGGCTCGCGCTTTCGAGATCATCTCCGCTGTCATATCTACCCCGATCACATGTCCGGTTTCGCCAACCTGGCGGACAGCCAGAAAGCAATCAAAACCTGCCCCGCTTCCCAGGTCCAGTACTACCTCTCCAGGTTTCAGGGCGGCAATCGCAGAAGGGTTGCCACAACCTAATCCCAGGTTTGCTCCTTCTGGCACTTCCTCTAATTCTTTTCGAGTATATCCAAGCTTTAAAGCTATTTTCTCAACTTGCCTGTCACTGTTGGCAGTCCCACAACAGGACCGGTCGCTCTGACTGGCAATTTGTCCGTAGTGTTTACGCACTTCTTCGCGGATTCCATCGTTTTGAATAGTATCCATAGTTGCACCTTCCAATTGACGGGAGGCTTATATAAGAACGTACAAACCCCCCTGATTTCCATTGGGGAAATTTAGCAACACTTTGTAGGAGATTTGCCAACCAGTTCAAGGGGCCGGACTGTGGCAGCAGACGTATTGGCCCCGGTATCACAGGCGCAGGCCTGCGAAAGCTGGCGATTTTCGGAATGAACAGGCGCGTCAGCTTCCAGCACTACAAAAACTTCCCAGTTGTTGCCGTCCGGGTCAGTTACCCAGACCTTATCCTGCACGGCATAGCAGCAGGTCACATTCTCTTCATCGAAGGTAGCCAGGCCTGATTCGATGAAACGTTGTTTGGCTGCCAGCACTTCCCCGGTACTCTTGACCTGGATACCAAAGTGAGATAGCGCTCCGGTGCCTGGCATGAAGTTGGGGTTCTGGTTAAGCGTAAAGTTTACCGCCGGTTCCGCCACCTCAAATTTAGCATAACCAGGGCGTAACTTGGCGGGTTCCTGACCGAAAAGTATTTTATAGAAAGGCAGCGATCTTTCAACATCGCTAACGTTGATCGCAACATGTACCCGCGTGGTTCCGGCAAACTCTACCACGCTCTTCCTGGACTCTATTTCTGTGGTCATCAGTTTTCCTCCTGGTATAGTAATAAAATTAGATTTAGCTCAATCAATTAACACGGTAATGCGGTTTAGAAACTGCGGAACAATCCGGGAAACTCTCGCAGCAATTTCTGTTCATTCTTGAGTTGCACGCTTTTAGCCCGGCAAGTCTGATCACAGACCTCATTACAGGTGTCACAGAAATCTATATTAGCTGGATTAGAAGCTTTTTTACTCTCATGCAGTCTGGAAATCAGGCTATTAATCATCCGGCTCATAATGTATACCTTCCCTTAAATATATATTGATATTCTTCAACACGTCACGCCGCAATTCCTTCAAATATGTTTACAGCAATAATCTTCATATCGATTACTATCAATATATCACACACATTGATATATGTCAATATGTGTTTTGAAGGTATTTGTACTCTATTTGGAGATAAGTTCAAAGCGGCAAAGCTAAGCGGTTTTTAGCCACTCCTTTATATGCGTAGCGATAGCCTCCCGTACTTCCCGGTAGACTGCTAGCTGCTGCTCCTCACTGCCAATGGCTTTCGAGGGGTCGGGGAAGCTCCAGTGCAGCCGGTGTCTGGCATTAGGAAAGATTGGGCAACTCTCATTGGCCGCATCGCAGACCGTAATGACATAATCAAAAGGCTGGTCCAGGTATTCGGTAAGTACCTTGGAGCGCTGGTGCGAAATATCTATCCCCAGTTCGGCCATTGCTTTGATGGCCAGAGGCCGCACAAAGGTCGCTTCGGTCCCGGCGCTATAAGCTTCGAAACGGTCTTTGCCTAACTCGCGCAGTAGCCCTTCGGCCATCTGCGAACGGGCAGAATTGTGGGTGCAGAGAAAAAGCACTCTGATCTTCGATGAAGCTTCCACTATAATTTCTCCTCGCGGTACTCGCCTCAACGTTCGCCAGTACGGTTAGCCTGCTGACTGCTCATAGAAACCGGTTCTGCCCTGCCTGTGTCTGAACCGAGATTGGTGGGGCAACTCACCTGCTCGGCACCCGTCACTATTATTGGATCAGCCGCTTTAACCTCACTCCCGAAGTAGCGGCGCTGAAAGTAGAAGGCCAGGTTTACCAGCCCGATCAGGGCCGGTACCTCCACCAGCGGCCCGATTACCGCCGCGAATGCCGCTCCCGAATTAAGGCCAAAGACTGCCACGGCCACTGCTATCGCCAGCTCGAAGTTATTGCCGGAAGCGGTAAAGGCGACCGTGGCCGTCCGAGAGTAATCCGCTCCGATTTTCCGCCCCAGCCAGAAACTGACCAGGAACATAATGGCGAAGTAAAGGCAGAGCGGGATGGCAATCCGCACCACATCCAGGGGAATCTGCACTATCAGGTTGCCCTTAAGGCTGAACATCACCACAATGGTAAAGAGTAGTGCTAGCAGGGTGACAGGGCTGATTCGGGGAATAAACTTTTTCTCGTACCATTCCCGACCTTTGGTCTTGAGCAGCAGATAGCGGGTGAGCATCCCTGCCAGGAAGGGAATGCCCAGGTAGATAAAGACGCTCTGGGCAATCTGGCCAATACTGATATTGACCACGCTGCCCCTCAGGCCGAAGAACGGCGGCAGAACGGTGATGAAGAACCAGGCATAGATGCTGTAGAATAAAACCTGGAAAATACTGTTGAAAGCGACGAGACCGGCGGCATATTCGCTATCGCCTTTCGCCAGTTCGTTCCAGACGATCACCATGGCAATACAGCGGGCCAGGCCGATCATAATAAGCCCGGTCATATACTCGGGCTTATCCGGCAGCAGCAGAATGGCCAGGAAGAACATCAGGACCGGCCCGATCAGCCAGTTCTGGATGAGCGAGAGCAGGAGAATTTTCCAGTTGCGGAAGACATCCCCCAGTTCCTCGTACCTGACCTTTGCCAGGGGTGGGTACATCATCAGAATCAGGCCGATAGCAATCGGTAAATTGGTAGTGCCTACCTGGAACTGGTTGATAAACCCTTCCGCTCCGCTCCACAGATAACCTGTTAGAACCCCCACAAACATGGCCGTGAAAATCCAGACCGTCAGGTAGCGATCCAGGAAAGAAAGCCTTTTAACCGTTGACTGCTTCACATCTTAACTCCTCACACTTTTTGTCCTCTAAAGCAAGCAAGATGAACAGGGTAATGCACCGGCTTCCGATAACCGGGCTGTACCAATCGAAACTTATCAATACAATCGGCCAAAAAATTTATAGAACGGAAACTGGCACAGCCAGCAGGTTATTCAGCAGGCCTTTAAGTTCTTCTATTCTGGCAAGAACAGGCGCATAATAAACCCACTTGCCGCGTTTATCCCCGGTAATTAGACCGGCTTCTCGTAAGATTCGCAAATGGTGAGAGATAGTTGGCTGACCGAGGGTAAAACTGGCCGTTATGTCACAGACGCAAACATCGCCCTGATTCAGAAGCAGCATATTCAAAATTGAAAGGCGCGTAGGATCGGCCAGCGCTGCCAGTAGGTCAGCCGCTACTTTAACCTGAGCCTGATTTTCAGGCGATATAGGAAGGGGCGTACAACACTCTTCCTGAATAACTTTCAGTTCTTTTTTCATAAGTCCATTCTAACATTTACATTGATAATCGTCAATCTATCATAATTGGCAAATATTCATACTCTTTTTTATCAGATCACACGGAAGAAGTATTATAATAGGTATTCTTTGAAGTTAATGTTAATTTAAGTAAAATAGCTGGCTGGCAAACATTTAATAAAACTATATAGAAGAAGCTTTATTAAGGAGCTTTATAAAGAAGGAACTTAAAGTAAGTAATATGGAGCAAATCTTTTTTGCGATTGCAACCTTTGTCTCGACTGCTCTTGGTGGGCTTTTAGCGCTACGATTTAGAGATCGGTTACATCTTTTTCTCGGATTTACGGCGGGCGTAATCCTGGCTGTAATCGCCTTTGATATTCTACCTGAGATTTTCGACCAGCTAAAAGAAAGCAACATTGCGATCCAGGCTCCTATGATAGCCCTGGTGGCCGGGTTTTTACTTTTCCATACAATCGAGAAATTGATCGTAATGCATACTTCGCACGAAGGTGAGTATGCCACGCACAAGCATCCGCGTATCGGCATTCTCTCGGCGTTAGCCCTATCCGGGCATAGCTTTATGGATGGCGTAGGTATTGGCCTGGGTTTCCAGGTTAACAATAACTTTGGGGTGCTGATAGCCATTGCCGTAATTTCTCACGATTTCGCGGATGGCCTGAACACTACCAGTTTAATGCTGCTCAATCATAATTCGGTTAAACGCTCTTTAGGCTTTTTATTACTGGATGCGGTAGCACCTGTTCTAGGTGTAATTACTACCAACCTGTTCCAGTTCCCGCCTCAATTTACCGTAATCTACCTGGGCTTCTTTGCCGGGTTTTTGCTCTATATCGCCGGGTCCGATATCTTGCCTGAAGCGCACAGCAACCATCCTTCGGGCCTGACTTTAACCACAACCTATGCCGGGGTTATTTTTATTTTTCTGGTCACCCAGCTAATTTAAAGTTCTTACCCGGCCTGTTATGGTGTTAACATAGCATAACCTTTAGAAGGAAATATGCATCTGGCACGGTTTAAAACACGTTGACGCTAGGCATTATAACTGCTAAAATCAGCGAGTCTTAGTTCTAAACTGTCAGTTCTTGTTGGGTTTTAATTGGAGTAGAGTTATCATTGAGCAGCAGGCCGAGCAGCGCGGCCAGGTTACGACTGAAGCACTGAATAATGAACCGGGTGGGAACAGGTTACGCCGGAATCCTGGGTGGCTGGAGAAAGTACAGACGCCCTTTTTTGGCTGGTTACTGGGCTTGCTGGGTGCTGGAGCTTATCTGGCGTGGTTGTCGTTACCTTCTCGTCTTCCTGCCCTGGCTTTGTTAGTTGTACTGCTTACGGGAGTAGGCCTGCGCTGGTATGCCGGGCGGCGCATTGCTGGCCTTGCTCTACAGGTTAAAGCCGAATATGTAGCGTTAGCCTTTATCCTGGTAGGGGCGGGCCTGCTGCGCTTCGTGGGATTGCACCAGGCTTTACCCTATTTCGATAACCCGGACGAGCCGACTCTGACTAATGCCGCAATCAAAATGCTTCAGAGCGGAGATCTCAACCCGCATTTCTTTCGCTGGCCTAGCCTGCCTTTTTACCTGCAACTGGCCGTTTCGGTTCCGCAATTCCTTTCCGGCGTAGGCAAGGGTCTCTATACAGGCCTGAACAATATAGCGCCCGAAGATTTCTTCCTGGCCGGGCGCACCCTGGTAGCTTGCCTGGGTCTGGCGACCGTCTTTGTAACCTATCTGCTGGGCCGCAAGCTTTACAGTCCGGCAATAGGCCTGCTGGCTGCGTTAATAATAGCTGCGCTGCCTTTGCACAGCGAACACTCGCATTATGTAACGCCCGATGTAACCGTTACCTTTTTTTGCACTCTTACGCTGCTGTTAGCGGCCTATATTTATGCCAGTGGTGAACGGCGCTGGTATTTGTGGGCCGGAGTAGCGGCAGGCCTGACAATCGGCTCCAAGTACAATGTAGGAATTGTCATACTGAGCGTAGCCCTGGCCCATTTCCTGACACCTAAGGAGCGGCGCGGACAATTGCGCTGGTTGGGATGGTCTTTTGGACTGGCGCTACTGACGTTTCTGGTAACCACTCCTTTTGCCATCCTGGATCTTACCGGATTTTTGAATGAACTGGCTTTTCAGATCAGGCACTATACAATTATTGGTCATGGGAGCGCCAGCGAGGGGGCCAGTTGGTCGGCATACGCGCTTGATTTCTGGCAGGAGGGGTTTGTATACCAGGCCAGCCTGGTAGCCCTGGGCGGGGTAGTGCTGGCCCTGGTACGTCAGCGGCGCGAGGATTGGTTGCTTGTCTCGTTTCCGGTGGCAGCTTACCTGTTTTTCTCAACTGCCAAGGTCCATTTTTCGCGTAATCTTTTGCCGCTTTTGCCGCCCCTGGCAGTGTTGAGCGCGATTTTCCTGCTTTTTCTGGCCGGTTGGTTGTTGAGATTCGCTCCTTCAAACTGGTCTTTAGCGCTGACAGGACGTGTAAAGACCGGGTTAGTGCTGGTTCTCTGGCTTGGTTTTTTCAGTATTGCCCTGCTATATTCGGTCCTTACCACCCGCTATTTCTTGCAACCGGATACCCGGCAGGAAGCGGCTTCGTGGATTGTGACAAATGTTCCGGCAGGCGCAAAAGTGCGCATTGAACAGGGTGGGCCAATTTTACCCCCAGGGCGCTACCAGAACGCCGATGAGCAACGACCAATTGGGGCGCACCCGCCTACCTGGTTCAAAGAACAAGGTTTTACATATCTGGTAGCCAGTTCCCTGACGTATACTGATTTAATGCAAACTGACGCTCAAGCAAGTGCGAATTACCAGAAAGTTTTCCAGGATTTTACGCTTGTACAAGAATTTAAAGAAGCCAGTAAAGAACATCCCGGACCAACTATCAGGATTTACAAAGTCAGGTAAAATACTGGTAGTATTTTCGTTAAGCAAGGTTGTGTTGTTGAAAGAAAGCTGAGTCTAACCATCCATGTCAAACTATTCTTCCGGCGCTGTCCTCGATCCAGATGCTACAGGCGCCTCTGAGAAAGACGCAGAAAAAACTGTAATGGTTATAGTCCCGACCTATAACGAATCTGAGAATTTGCCGCGTTTGCTCGATACTCTTTTCAATCTCGGCATTCCTGGCTTGCGCGTAATGATTGTAGACGACAATTCGCCGGATGGTACGGGCACGCTTGCAGAGCAAATAGGCCGCGAGAAGTTTCCGGGCAAAGTGGAAGTCTTGCACCGGCCCGGGAAACTGGGCCTGGGTACAGCATACATTGCCGGGTTTAAGCATGCCCTGCACAAAGGAGCTACCTACATTGTGGAGATGGATGCCGATTTTTCGCACGACCCACAGGTCTTGAAGAAATTTATGGAGGCCATGAAAGAGGCGGATGTTGCGGTGGGATCGCGTTATGTGGCAGGCGGCTCGCTTGATAAACGCTGGAAGTTGATTCGCCGCGTCATCAGCAAAGGCGGCTCAATTTACGCCCGCGCCATCCTGGGCTTGAAAGTACACGATACCACCGCCGGGTTCAAGATGTTTAAACGCGAAGTCCTGGAGGCTTTACCTCTCGATAAAGTGCGTTCCAATGGCTATGGGTTCCAGGTGGAAATTGCCTATCTCTGCCAGAAGAATGGCTTCCGGGTCAAAGAAGTGCCCATTCACTTTAATGAGCGAGAGGCCGGCACTTCCAAAATGAGTGCCCGGATTGCCATAGAAGCGGCCTGGAAAGTCTGGTTAATTCGCTTCCGTTATTAACTTTACATAAAATCAGGATATAAGGTGCCGGGCATGTCGCAGGAGAAGACTGGCGGCTACCAGAGCCAGGCTTCCCGGCAGGAAGAAGTAATAATAGAGAGCCTGCTCCGGTTGAGCGGTCAGGGCGATCACAACCAGAGTAAAAACGGTCAGCAGCGCCGGAAGCCAGGCCACGAAATGTACCGGCGATTGGCGTTTGAAAAGCAGAAAGGCAGCTATCCCGCTCAACATAGTAGTCACTAAGGCCATGACCAGGAGCCAGGGAATAAAGTTAAATTCTACCCAGGCTGCGTAGAGCGCCAGGGCCAGGAGGTTGGTAAAAGCGGCGCTGTAAAATAAGACCTGTCCGGCCCTTCTCCACTCTGACGGGGGCCGGTCAGGGTTGAAGAGATAGCGTATGGCGTACTCGTTGGGTTCCTCAGGAGGGTTTCGTTCTAATTTCCCCGGTTCTCGCCGGTCTCCGGGTGCTGCCATTTTCTTTACTCCTACTTAAAAACCTGGCGGCTCAAATTTAGCCTTCTATAAATATTATAACAAATAGTAACTTGCATAGGATAGAGAAGCTAAACCAGGAAAGCGGAAACAGCACTTTATTATATTAATTGCGGAAAGTCAGTGGTCGGGAAGTAGCAAAGCAAGTGCCAATTTACGAATATCGCTGCGCCAACTGCGGGCGCAAAAACACCCTCTTTACTCCCAGCATAAATTCAGCCACACAGGCTGAAGCCGAGATGCGCTGTGAGAAATGCGGTAGTGCTCAACTGCGGCGTCTTTTTTCACGGTTTTCCGTTGGTAAAGCTGCTCTCAGTGAGGGTGATGAGCTTTACGAGTTCGACCGGATGACGGCTGGATTGGATGAAAACGACCCGGGCCAGCTTTCAAACTGGGCCCGAAGCCTGAGCGATAAGCCTGAGGAGGTTGAGGACCTGATGGAAGAAGCACCGGAAGTAGATGCTACTAACCCTGAGAAGGAACAGGCTTCACTACCAGCGCTTGATTGATGGAGTCTCTTTTTCGTTAATGACGGGAATGGGGGCCGCAGGCGCAATTTTTTCCAGTTCTTCTTCTTTTGGCACGTTTCCGAAGCTGATACCCTCACGCCAGGTATAGTAAGCCCCCAACACGATAACTGGCAAGTAACCGATGATATGTAGCAGTAAACCCAGGTTAAAGAGCATTGATTTTTGATCCGGGAAGAAGGGCAATAGCGCTACGATAACCAGGCTTTCGAATACGCCGATGTAACCAGGCGCGGATGGCACCACCATTCCCAGGTTCAGGGCTATCATCAGTACCATAGCCAGTTCGAAGGTAAGAGGGATATTCAGGGCAAAAGCGGTCAGCATGTAGTTGACTACGGTCAGCAACCACAGCATAACCGACTGGGCAGCTATATTAAAACTCAGCTTCAGGTTGAGCAGCACACTCAGCACATCCAGCACTTCTTCGACCAGCCCGAAAATTTTAGGCCTGAGCTTCGCCGGAAGAAACCGTAAAAACCACTGAACCACACTCTCCGCCTGCTTGCGGAATTTTGCCATTAAAATACAGATTACAAAAGCGGTGACCATCAGGACTCCGCTAAAAATGGCCGGTTGTTTGAGGTCCTTTGGTAGATCCAGAAAAGGCAGTAAAAATACCAGGAAAACAAACATGGTCATAACGTCCAGAATCTTCTCCAGTAGAATGGTGGAGAGTACCCGGACTGTGCCAATTTTCTCACTCTTGCTGAGAGTATAGCCTCGTACTATTTCACCCAGGCGCGCGGGTAAGACCGTATTGAAGAGGTAACTGATCATGAGGGTAGCCCAGAGACGTCGCAGCGGGATTTTAGGACCGGGGTGAAAAAGTAACTGCCAGCGAGTTACCTTCAAAAGAAGCGAAATAAAGTACGGTATCATGGAAAGCGCCAGTAACCACCAGTTTAATTTACTGAAGGCTTCTCCGACCTTTCCAAACTCAATCCCCTGGACGGCGAACCAGACTGCCAGGACACTGATGATAAGACCTACCCAAAACTTTAAATGCTTCATTTAGTACCGGAACCTCAATAACTTTCTGCGCCTGCCGCCGGGATGACTGATGATTTCAAAATCCTACAGGTGTACAAACCTTAGGGAAAATAGCATAGCCGCTCATCCTTGTCAAGCCAATACTTGATTCTTTAAAATGAATCTTCTTTTGCATCTATAAAACTTATGTTATAATTGTATGAAAAGGTGTAAAAGCTATTCACCCTTTTTAAATCCAGAAACAATACCTCCACGCTGGCCTTTACGCGATTGGCAATAATTATTACTAGAGAAAGTAAGTTTTCCACAAGAACGGTTGGGCTATGGGTAATAAAGCAGATCGAATCTATACAGCGCAAACCAGGACCTCTGAAATGTTAGAAAGCCCTGATACGATACCTCTCCGGCCTGAGCAGGTTGAAGCCTTATTAACTATTTCAACCATGCTAAATAGTGACCTGAACGTGGGCAGAGTTTTGCGCGATCTTATGGTTCATATTTGCAGCCTGTTCCGCGCCAATCGCGCTGCCGTTTTTTTGCGCGAGAAATTACCTATAGCAGCGGAGAGCGGTGGCCTTAACGATGCTCGTAAACAGGATATTGGCCGGGTGGTTTGTGCCGCTTCTACCGGATTAACTGACGCTTACCTGGCAACCCTGGCCGCCTATTATGAAAAAAATGAGTTCATCCGACTTCAAGCCAATCCTGGTCCGGTTTTTATTGCCGATGCCGTTCATGACCGCAGGCTAAACGGATTGCGTAACGTTAATCAACGTGAAGGTTTTCAAACCATGCTCACGTTGCCCTTACTTCACCAGGACGCCCTGATAGGCACTCTGGTGCTATATCACAATAAGGAACATTACTATACCACCCAGGAAAACCGCCTTCTAAATGTAATCGCCAATCAGGCCGCCACCGCAATTGCTAATGCCCGTCTCTTTGACCTGGCTTTAACTCGCGAGCGAGAAGCGGCCCAACTGGCGGATGCCTCGCGGGTTTTCAGTGGTAGCCTTAAAACCAGCGAAGTGCTGAACCGGGTAGTACGCGTGGTAGGTGAAATGATAGGCAATAGTGCCCTGACCTATATTATTCAGGAAGGCACTGAAGACGCTTATCCGGTCGCCTTTTACTCCAAGGCCGTTTACGATGGGCAGATAAAAGCGACCTCTCCGGTAAAACTGGGCCAGCCGATTGAAGTGGGGGATGGCGTTATTGGTAAGGCTATGCAGAGCGGCGTGCCATTTCTGATTCAAGATTCTTCCGAAATCTTGAAGGCTATACCCTTTGCCAACGCGGTAGATGCTATTAACAGTATCGTTTGCGTACCTCTCAAGACACGCGGACGTATTATCGGCGCTCTGCTCTCATACCACGTTACTTACGGCAAGCCTCATAAAAAGCTGGAAGAAGAACATCTCGGTCTGTTACAATCCCTGGCGGACCGGGCAGCCGTAGCTATCGAAAATGCTCGCATGTATGATGCCGAAAAGCGCGAAAAACGGGTCAAGGACGAGTTCCTAACCCTCGTATCGCACGAATTAAATACCCCTGTAACCAATATCAAGGGTTTTAATCATATCCTTTCCAAAAAACTGGACGAAGTTATCACCCGCATGGGCGAGCAACCCAACCGCACTGTAGAAAGCCTGCGTCACTATACCGATGTAATCGGTAGCCAGGTTGATCGTTTGCAATCTTTGATCGGCGACCTGGCTAAAATCCCCTTGATTGAGTCAGGCCAGCTTGAATTAAATCTTGAGACCGTCGAAATACTGCCTCTTTTGCAGGCCGTTTTGCAGCAAACTCAGAAGGCCCTCAAAACCAGCCGGGGTTCTCAGACTTTACACCAGTTTGAACTGGTAGCGCGGCAGCCTGAGTTAAAAGCGGCGATTGACCGGGAAGCTTTTGTACGAATCCTGGAAACATTGCTCAGTAATGCTGTAAAATTCTCTCCCAAAGGCGGGACCGTGCGCGTAGAACTGTCCGAATCCAGCGCTAAAACGATCAAGATCAGTGTGGCTGACCAGGGTATTGGTATCTCCGCTGAGGATATTCCCCATATCTTCGAACGCTTCTATAAAGCCAGTAGCTATCCTTCCAGGGCGAACGGCCTCGGATTGGGCCTCTACATCAGCCAGAGCCTGGCGGAAGCCATGAACGGTAAGTTACAGGTTAACAGTACTGAAGGCAAAGGCAGCACTTTTACCCTGCGCTTGCCGCGCGCAGTTGAACAGGTAAGCAGCTACTTTTTCACACCGGACAACAGCGAAACCAATAAGTAAATCCTGTAGTCGCACTCTTTTCCACTTAGAAAATTCTCTTCAAAAAGCCCGTTTGTAGACGGGCTTCTTCAATTACCTGGCACTTTTGGTACAGGTGTTTGTAATGTGATTTGTAATGTGAAGGTGTTAATCTTAGTTCATCATTGTAAAGTGAAAGTTGTTCGCATTCAAGAGATATCTTTTACCGGTCAAATTTCCCGGTTCTGAACCCGAAAGCCGCGGTTTTTGGTTCAGGTATGATTAATCAATGGAAAAGCTTCATGGCTAAAATCCTGATTGCAGATGATAGTCCTACCCAGGTGGCTACCCTGGCTAACTGTTTCACCGGCAAAGACCACCAGGTGGAGATAGTAGGCAGTGGCCTGGATGCCCTGGAACAAACCCTGGCCGAATCATACGATCTACTGATACTTGATCTAAATTTGCCTGATATGAGTGGCCTGGATGTTTGCACTCATTATAAAGGTAAAGGCGGACAGGGTACGGTTATGCTTGTTACTAGTCGGGATTGTCTGAACTCTCTTGAACCCCCGGTTGAAGCATTTGCGCCTGATCTTTACTGTGAAAAGAACTTCAAAGCTATCGAAATGCGTGTTGAAACCTTTCTTTTAAGGCTACGCCGCAAGCAGCGGATAGGATTAACAGAGATCAAATAATATGTCACAGCAACTGGTAATCTTTGAAATGAGTTCAAAGCAAATGGCTTTGAAAGCTTCGGTAGTAATGGAGATTGTGCGGGCAGTTGAGTTTACCTCATTGCCGGAACTACCCACTCCCCTGATGGGGGTAGTTAACTACCGGGGAAAGCTTGTACCGGTGGCTCAAATGAGCCGCCTGTTAAATCTTGAAGAAAGCCTTCCTTTAGTAAACCAGCACTTTATCATTGTCGGATCTGAAGATCAGCCTAAAGTTTGTTTGTTAGTAGATAAAGTGACAGCCTTTATCTCCCCGGATGAAATTCAGACAATCGGGCATCAGGAGAGCGGTAACTGCTCTATAACTTTGACTCCCGAACTGGCTCGCGTAGGATCAAGTGTTATTCCGGTCCTTGCGATAGAAGGGTTACTCAATGAAGGGGTTCAAATTAGTTTAGCTCCAAACCTGGAAGAAAAATCGCCCAACGGAAAGTCTTTTAGCCTTAATTAGCATAGTTCTAGTGTCTTAATTACGTCATAGCAACCGTCAATGCAACCTCTTTTATCGGAAAATGAAATAGTTTTATTTCGCAATCTCTTGCGACAACAAATAGGTTTTGGCTATCCCGAAGGATTGGATAGAGAATTTGCCTTTAAGTTGCAACGGGCTTTAGCGAATCAGCCTCACAGCCTTAGCAGGTTACTTTCTGAGATAAGCGCTGTGCCGAACGGGCAGGCGGTGCAGTTGCTAAAGCCCCTGCTACCGGAGTTATTAATAGGCGAAACCTATTTCTGGCGCGAGCCCGATACATTTGAAGCCCTTAAAACTCATGTCTTGCCAGAACTGGCTGCGCGCAAAGCCGGTTTATTTCATCTGATACGAGCCTGGAGCGCCGCCTGTTCTACCGGCGAAGAAGTTTACTCCCTCTCAATTCTGCTGCGCCATTTCTTCAAAAATACAGACTGGGTAGTTTCTGTCATGGGTAGCGACCTGAACGAAACAGCCCTCGATTTTGCAAGACAGGCTACTTATGGCCGCAACAGTTTCAGGCTTGCTACCGATTTCTATCCGAATAGCTTTGAAGACTTACCTGGCGGCAACCTTCGACGGGTGAAAGAAGAGTTCCGCAGCAATGTTCGTTTCCAGAAACTTAATCTCGCCTCTCAGGATTATCCTTTACCTGCTACCGATACATGTAACTATGATCTAATCTTTTGCCGGAATATTTTTATTTATTTTAGCCCGGAGCTAATTCAGCAGGTAGTTGACCGGCTTTACAATGCCCTTAATGACGGGGGTTATCTCATAGTCAGCCCGTGTGAATATTCCACTCGCTACTTCCAGCGCTTTGAGGCGGTCCAGTGCGGCACAGTCACACTTTACAGAAAGCCTGATAGCTTTAAGCCTTTAGAGTTTAATATCCCTCCATCTCTGTCATTACAGCCGGTTGCTAAAAAGCCGGTGGCACTGGAGCTACCTGCCCCTGGCGTTAGCAGGGTTTCACCTGTTAAAAATAAGACAGGTGGCAAAGAAGCTGAGCTTTTATCTAAGGCCCGCGAAGAAGCCCAATCCGGCCAGATTACAGCCGCTATCGAGACCAGTTTAGAAATCATTGAGTTGAACCAGCTATTCGCGGAAGCCTACTTACTCATGGTCAAACTATATTTGGAGTTAGAGCAACCTGAAACAGCGCTGGATATGGCTCGCCGGTTTAACTATTTGCATCCAAGTCGCCCTGAAGGTTTCTATTATCTGGCCAGTTTGCACCAGGCTTTAGGGCGCAATCGCCGGGCCGCTCAGAATTACCGGCGTTTGCTGGAAAGCCTGCAAGAACTTAGGGATGATAGCGAATTTGAATATATACCCGGATTATCTTGTGGCAATCTGCGCCGGGTGGCCCGGCAAAACCTGGCAATTTTAGAAGGTGGCGGAAATTAATATTCCTGTTCTTCTAGCAGGAGTTTGGGTTAAAGGTTTTGATTTTTTAGCAGAGTTCAAAAAGCCTCTGAAAGCAGTATTTCTAGTAACTAAAAGGATAGGGTTATGGACGAAACCTCTCGTCTCCAGGCAGCGAATCGGAAAATAGCTTTAACACCAACTATGCGGTTGCAGTTGCGCCGTATGAACAGCCAGGCCAGAAGTAAAAAAAGATCCGTCAGCGATGTAGAAACTCTACATCAACGTATAGCAGCTTTAAACGAGCGGTTAGAAACGCAGCAGGATAGCGTCACTATTTTACGCCAGAGAGCGGCGGAACTGGCGCGCCCGGTTAATAACCTCCTGACTAATGATAATGGAAGCGCCCTGGTTGTATTAAAGCGAGGCGAGCTTGAAGTTGCCCTGGCAGTGGAATACGTTCGTGAAATATTACCTCTTGAAAACCTGACCATTATTCCTGGTGTACCACCTTTTATAGTCGGAGTCATCAATGCGCGTGGCAAAATAATTACTCTGGTAGATATTGAAGTCTTTTTGCGCCAATCATCTTCCCGTATTTCTGGAAATTCAGAACAGAAACAGGCCGTTGTGCTGGTGGAGATGGATGGTTTTGAATACGGCTTACTGAGTGACGGTTTTCCCCTGATTAACCAGCACTCGGTAAGTGGCTTTTCTTCAGTAGATAATGCTATTCTCGATTATCAAGCGCAATTCTTGAAGGGCATCAGCAAGGAAGGTGTTCTGTGGCTTGACCTGGCGGCAGTGGCGTGTTCGCCTGAGTTTCTTGTGAACCAGGAATAATTTTTTATCGGCTATCGGGCCAAATTCTATAGATTTCGATTTTATGAGCGAGGATAAGTTTATGCGCTGGTTCAACAACCTGAAGATCAGTAAGAAATTTGGAGTAATCGCGGGAGTTATTTTTCCTCTTTTGATTTTGTTAGGTGGGATAGGAGTCTGGGGAACTACTATTATTAATGGGTTTTTACAGGAGACTCAAAACGTCCAGACACCAAGCATTTATAAGTTAGCGAATGCTACCCAGGATGTAATAACCATGCGGGTTGACTACCGTCAGCTTATACTCGATACCGACCCGCAGAAGATTCAAGCCGATATAACTAATCTCAAGACCTCAACTCAAAACGCTCGCCAGCACTGGGATGAATATGTAAAGTTGCCAAGTGTTGAAGCGGAACGAGCACTCTGGCCTACTTTCGAGAGCGAGTGGAAAACCTGGACCCAGTATATAGATCAGATGATAGCCCTGGCACAACAGGGGTCTCCCGACTCCCACCAGAAGGCTCTTGATTTACTTGCTACCGCTGCCGGGTCTGCCACAAATGTGGCTGATGTTCTTCAGAAGCTTTCAGATATTAATCTGACGGGTGCTAATGACCTGGCAAACCAGGCCCGCGACACCTTTGGCACTACTATTATAACCATAGTAATTGTATCCTTACTGGCTATTCTGATTACTGTGGCTGCCGGCACTATACTGGCCCGTTCTATTATCGTTCCTATAAATAAGCTTCAGAAAGCCACCCAGGCAGTGGCTGATGGAGACCTGACCGTTGCCCTGGAAGTCAAAACTAAAGATGAGGTAGGGGAACTGGGTAAAGCTTTTAATGTGATGCTCGATAGCCTGAGTGAATTAAATCGTGAAATAAGCCGGGCGGCCAAAGATATGAATGGTTCCGCCGCCGAACTACTGGCCCTGATGAACCAACAAACTGCCGGCGCCAGCGAACAATCTGCGGCTATTCATCAGACCTCTTCTACCGTTAATGAGGTGAAGGCTACCATTGAGCAAACCAATCAGCAGGCCCGTTCGATGTCGGATACCGCTCTGCGTTCCGCCAGTATTGCCGAAGAAGGCCAGAGTGCCGTGACAGAGACCGTTAACGGCATGAGCCAGATCAAAGAGCAAGTAGAAACTATAGCTGAAAATATCCTGGCTTTATCAGAGCAGACTCAGCAAATAGGTGAAATTATTGCCACGGTTAACGATATTGCCGAACAATCGAACCTGCTGGCTCTTAACGCTTCGGTTGAAGCAGCCCGAGCAGGTGAACATGGACGAGGCTTTGCGGTGGTAGCGAACGAAGTACGCAGCCTGGCCGAACGTTCTAAGCAGGCTACCTCCCAGGTACGCACAATTTTGAGTGACATTCAAAAAGCTACCAACGCTGTAGTAATGGTGACTGAAGAGGGTACCAAAGGAGTAGACCACGGAGTACGCCTGGTTGACCGCGCCGGGTTAACTATCCGCCAGTTGGGTGAGGCTATCAGTCAGAGCCTGATGAGTACCCAGCAGATAATGGCAGTGGTACAGCAGCAGAACGCCGGGGTAGAACAGGTAGCGCAGGCTATGAGTAATATCAACGAAGTAACGAGCCAGAATGTATCCTCAAATCGCCAGTTACAGCAGAGTGTAGAAAACCTGAGCAGACAGGCCGGGCGGTTTGAGGAGTTGACCAGCCGTTACAGGTTAGTCGAGACCAAAAATGGCTGGATTTCTAAAAACTAAGCATATTTCGGGAGAGCTAGATGCAATCTGAGGAGAACATACTAAAGGTTATTCAGGAGAGCTTCCGCCTGGAAATGGGCGAACGCTTGCTGACTCTTTCTCAGCAACTTGCTCTCCTGGAGGACAACGCCTGCCTGGAAGGTTCAGAACCTGTGGCGGTTTGTCAGGGCGCGCTTACAGCTATCTTGCGCGAACTACACAACCTGAAAGGTGCGGCCCGTGCCGTTAATCTGCCTGAAATTGAAGAACTTTGTCACGCCGCGGAAAGCCTGATGCGGAGTTACCAGCAGTCCTGCCTGGAAGACTCTTCTTTCCAGTGTAATCTGGATAAAACGCTGGACCTGATGTATGACTCTATTGGCTGGGGTGACAAACTACTGAACCAGCTTAATCTGCATCAGAGCCTGGCTTTGCCCGGTTTGAGCGACTTTATAACTCACCTTCTGGATGGGTTATCCGAGCCACCTGCCGTCCACTCGCTTTCAACTGTTCAAAAAGCTCAGGCTGCTACGAGTGAAGAGCCCGGCATAGCGCAAGCTCTCTCTGAGCGGGCTGCGCGAGGAAGTTACCAGCGTAGCACCTTCTTCAACCACTCCACAACTCAGGCCGATAATTCCTTCCGGATTAGTGGCACAAAACTGGACGATTTGTTAGCTGCCTCTACCGAACTGCTGGTAGCTCGCCTGCGTATCCGCCAGCACCGCGATGAAATTGCGGATTTAATGAATGAAGGGCAAGCCTGGGGGAGGCTCTGGCGAGGGGTTCGCGGCAGTCATGCCCGGCTTTCACAGTATTCGCTTGAAGAGAATGGCAAGCGCAATAAGGACCTGCGTAACCTGTTGCATTTTGTGGAAGTAAACCAGCAAAAGCTGAAGCACTTTGAAGGCGAACTGATCAATCTGCACGCTCGCTTTAACCGCGACGTTTCCTACCTTTCGACTGTCACAGACCAGTTACAGTTTGAAGCCCGGCGCTTGCGCCTTCTCCCGCTGTCGACCGCTATGGAAGAGCTTGAACGAGCAGTTCGCCAGCTTGCCCGTGACCTCGGCAAGCAGGTGCAACTGGAAGTACATGGGGCGGAACTGGAAGTAGACAAAAAGCTGCTCGATGAAGTTAAAACACCCTTACTGCATCTTATTCGTAATGCTATTGATCATGGACTGGAAAGCCCGGCTCAACGCCTGCACCTGGGCAAGCCTGCCACCGGTAAAGTCCGGGTCAGTTTTCGCCAGACAGGGCGATCTATCGAACTGGAAGTGCAGGATGATGGTGCGGGGATTGATCTGGAACGCGTCAAAGAATTAGCGGTAGCGCGTGGCCTGGTAACACCAACCGAGGCCGTTGAATTAAGCCGGAACGAAATTCTACAGTTCCTTTTCCACTCCGGCTTTTCCACTCGAGAACAGATCAGCGACATTTCGGGTAGAGGTATTGGCCTGGACTCTGTGCGGGAAGCGGCGGCTCGTCTGGGCGGTAACGTTGAGGTGGAAACAGCGCCAGGCTCGGGCACAACCTTCCGCTTTAGCCTGCCCAATATGCTGGTAACAGCCGAAGGGATTATCGTCAAAACAGCCGGGCAAACTTATGTGTTGCCTGTAGATATGGTTGAGCGCTCTTTCAGCCTGACCGATATACCTGTTCAAACCATAGGCTCGCGCAAGTATCTGCTTTACAATGATAAGCAAGTACCTTTGCTCGTCCTGAGCGAGGTTTTAGGCCTGCCTGCTGCTCCAAAAACGCCGGGAACCGCTGCCGGCCAGTATGCGGTTGTGTTGCAAAGCCACGGTAAGTGTGCCGCTTTTATTGTCGATAGCCTGCTGCGTAATCAGGAAGTGGTAGTCAAGAATTTTAGTAAACCGCTGGTGCGCGTTAGAAACGTAGCCGGGGCGACCATTATGTCCGATGGGTCAGTAGTGCTTATTCTGAATGTGGCCGAATTAATCCAGACTGCCCTCAAGCAGCCGGTTGGCTCTGCTAACCTTACGGTGTCAGGTAGAAACGGCGCTGATGGCGGTTACTCCCACACTACTTACTTCGAGCTTAGCACTCAAGCTACGGTGGGCGAGCAGTATCGTATCCTGGTGGTGGATGACTCGATTACCACCCGCACACTCGAAAAAAATATCCTGGAGGCAGCCGGTTTTTATGTACAGACGGCCCGTAACGGAGTCGAAGCTTTAAACCACTTACGAGGGCAGCACTTTGATCTGGTAGTAGCCGACCTCGAAATGCCGGAGATGAATGGCTTGCAGTTAACCAGCCATATCAAGCAAGACCAGCGTTTGCTGGAAACTCCGGTCATAATCGTGACATCCCTGGATACGGCTGAAGATAAAGCGCGCGGCATGGATGCGGGAGCCGATGCTTACCTGGTTAAGAGCCGCTTTGACCAGCAAGCACTTCTCAATACTATTAAACAACTGATCTAAAGATATGATTCGTGTACTTGTTTGCGAAGATTCCCTTCCGGTAAGCCAATTGCTGAAGGAAGTTATAAATCAATATCCGGGGCTAATAGTGGTAGGAGTAGCGGGCAACGGCCGGGAAGCGGTTGAGTTAAACCGCAAGCTGCGGCCTGATATTATCACCATGGATGTACGTATGCCGGTGTTAAACGGGCTGGAAGCGACCCAGCAAATAATGTCGGAACAACCTGCCCCGATAGTAATGGTAAGCGAAATAGCCAGCACTGATGTTGATCTGAGTATGAAGGCTCTGCAAGCAGGGGCATTAATGGCCTTGCGCAAACCCATTGGCCCAGGTCATCCCGATTACAAAGTTGAATGCGAACAACTATGCCAGGCTTTAGTCAATATGGCCGGGGTGAAACTGGTGAGACGCTGGACTCAGGTTTCCTCTGAGCGCAAAAAAAGTCCTTCCGGTCTAACGCTGTCTCCTACCATAAATAAAGAACCGGCTTTACGGGTTAAACCCAGGCTGGTAGCAATTGGTTCTTCTACCGGCGGGCCTTCCGCGCTGGCTAACCTTTTGAGTCGTTTACCGGCTTCCTTTACCCTCCCGGTTTTGATCACCCAGCACATCATGCCCGGTTTTGGTTCCGGTATGACCCGCTGGCTTAATGATATAACCGGCCGCCGGGTTGTAACTGCGCAGGATGGCATGCTGGTTGAACCGGATAGCAGCATTACTATTATTGCACCCGATGATTGCCATATGACCATTACAACCTCTCGTCATATTCGGTTTGACCGGAGAGGTCCGGTAAATAGCCTTGTACCTTCAGTGGATGTAATGTTTGAGTCTGTGGCAGGTTCAGTGGGGGCGGCGGCTATCGGTGTAATTCTGACCGGAATGGGCCGGGATGGCGCGCAGGGTATGCTCTCAATGCATAAAGCCGGAGCTTATACCATCGCTCAGGATGAAACCAGTTCAGTTGTTTTTGGAATGCCAAAAGAAGCGATAGCGCTACAGGCTGTGGATACCGTATTACCCCTGGACAAAATCGCTGATCAGCTTGTAAAAGTTTGTGGTAATCAAATACCGGGGCAAGAGAGTCAGTTATCCTGTTAGGAAACAAATAACTGAAATTTAGTGGTTAGATGTGAAACTGTAGAAGTTACTCTGTGGATGAGTCTTCGCTAAACGGTGAATGTGATTTTAGATGAGGTAGCACACTATGAATAAACGTGTTTTAGTGATCGAGGATAGTATCAGCCAGGCTGCCCTGACTCGCCTTGAACTGGAAAAACTGGGGTATGAAGTAAAAGTCGTTTATGACGGTCCGGAAGGGATTGAAGCGGCAAAAGATTACATACCGGGTGTTATCATTCTCGATTGTAACCTTCCCAGCATGAGTGGTATGGATGTTTGCCGGGCTTTGAAAAATCAGCCGGAAACCAGGATTATCCCGGTAATCATGTTTAGCGTTGATGACCGTCTGACTCAAATGAGCAATGCCTTTAGCGCGGGAGTAGATTTCTACGTTACCAAAGACCGTTCCGGCTCAAAAGGATTACCACGCCTGGTTGAAGCTGTTTATCAAAAATATGCCCGGGCTGCCGGCTCACCGGCCAGCGCCCAGTAGTTTCTAACCCCGTAAGGTGGAGTTAGTCCGGCGCGAAGCGCCCTGCGAAATCACCTTTCGGAAAAAATCAGTTAAGCGTTTAGCGTGATTATCAAACATAAACTGGCCTCGCTGGTTCCAAACACTTTCACGCAACTGCTCCATATACTTTTGATCACGGAGTTGCTCCGCCAGTTCCTCCATAATAGAAAAAAAGAGTCCCAGGTTCAGTTGGCGGGCCAGCGCTTGGGTAGCTACTATCGAATCGCTGTTATCCCCTTGCAGTAAAGGTAGTCCTGCTACCGCCAGAGTTGCAATTCGAGCCGGGTAGTTCAAATCATCCCAGTTAGCCCGTCTTATCTCGCCTCGGTTTTCGCTTTTGAAAAAATGTAACCACCCCGCGTCATATTTTGAAAACTCTGTCACCCAGTTTTCCTGGTCCACCTGCGAATGTAAGTGCAAAAACCCTTCCGCCATGCTCTGCGCCTTCTGAATCCAGGCTTTCCACTGACCATGAGTGAAATCACCGTAGAAATGCAAGTGTATGCCCTGGGCGGCCAGTTCCGCAACCGTATGTGGGTGTAATCCACACGGTCGTCCTGGTACGACCGTGTGGATTTGCCCATCGCTTTCGGAAAGACGCCTGGAACGAGGGGCATTAAACCAATCGCGCCTGGGTAAATCGCCATCCAGTACCAGGGTCATTTCACGCGAAATTATGCCGGGTAAAAGCGTTTCGTACCAATCCTGCATTTCAGGACTGGAGTAAATCTGGCCGTCCGAAAGGGTGTGCAAATCTACCAGTTGCGGCCAGGTGCCTTTTTCCAGGCAGATAAAAGGGCCTTCCTTAAAATGCCACACGAAGGGAATGTCTGGACACTCCAGCATTACCTCGTGCGCGAAAGGCACGGCCTGCCAGTTGAGCAGGGCGTAAATAACATCCGGTTTAACCTCTTGAATAGCCTGCCGCCAGTTGGAAAAAGGTAGATCTTCAACATGGCCGAAGGCCAGAGGCCCCACAGCGTTGTACCAGTAGGGTTCGCGCATCCACAGACCGTATAATTTATGACCCATTTCCTCCAGGGCTAAGACCCGGTCGGCATTGTAGGCCAGTTCACCCACCAGCAAAATTTTAAGCCCATCCGGGGCCATAGGAGTATCGGCTCTTTCGCGGAAGTGGCGGTAGCGTTCTACTTCGTCTATAAAGTTGCCGGTAGTAGTGTGAAAGCGAAGCGGTTCCTTTACATCATAATACTGCCGGTAGGGATTGATGCCGCCTACCGGTTCCTGCACGATTTTGTGCCGCTGGGCCGGGTGGTCTACCCATTCGCAGGTCATTTGCCCGGTATAGATAAAACTACCTCTTTTGCGCAGTTTCGCCCAGTACATTCGGTCCAGGTCGTCCGTAACTAATTCGGCTCGCTCCATCCAGCGTTCAGTTCCGGCCCGCTGCATCACCTGCACCAGTTGCAGCGGGTAGCCTTCGATCTGGCCCTCGGCGGATCGATTATAGTGATGCCTTACCGCTGAATAGGAAAGCACCGCTGAAGGTACACTTTCCAGGCAGGCTTTTAAAGATGAGAGGTGATCGGCATAGTAAACATCGTCAGATGGGAGATAGGCAATTAAACCGGCCTGGGCCTGTTCAAGGCCGTAATTTAAGGCAGCACCCATACCACGGTTCTGTTCAAGCCGGAAGTAGCGGATACGCTGGTCAGCCAGAAAATTCTTAACGATTGGCCCGGTCATATCCGGGGAGCCATCATCTATAATAATTAATTCCCAGGCGGAGAATGTTTGGCTTAGCAGGCTGGAAATGGCCCTGGCAATAAAGTTAGCCTGTTTGTAGGTAGGCATCAGGACTGACACCAGCGGCCGGGCCTGGCTGTTTTCTTGTTCAAGCATGGTTGATTTATGTCTTTTATATTATAGAAACAATTCAAATATTTCAGGTTACCGGTAGCAGTACAACAGCTAAAGTTGTAGCAAGTCTTATGCCTGAGTCTGCAAGTTGCCTTTAACCTTGCGGCGGATTATAATTTCCAGCAGTTATCGGGATGTACGAATTACGAAAGGAAAGCATGCAAACTACTGAGGCCGCCCCTCCTGTGCCCCCTGTTACCCACGATGAGAAAGCGTTACGCATTTTAATGCTAACCTCTTCCTACCCAAAATTTCCCGGTGATGTCACGGCGCCTTTCATCGAAGCGATTGCTCAGTTCAGCCAGGCTCGCGGCCACCAGGTTTCAGTAGTGTTGCCTTACCACCCTGATTTAAAGCGTGATAAGGTTGAAAAAGGAGTTCGCTTCTACCCCTTCAAATATACGTTCAAGCGCAACTGGAATATCTGGGGCTACGCCGCTTCTATGGAGGCTGACGTAAAAGTACGAAAGCTTATTTATTTCCTGCTGCCTTTCGTTTTGCTGAGCAGTTTTCTTAAACTCTGGCGTTTAACCGCACGAGAGCAGTTTGATCTTATCCAGGCTCACTGGGTTATTCCAAACGCTCCAGTAGCTGTCCTGGTCGGAAAATTACGCCGTCTTCCGGTGGTGATCAGCCTGCATGGTTCTGATGTCTACCTGGCTGAAAGTCTCCGCCCGGTTGGCTGGGTGGCTCGCTGGGCTTTCAGGCATGCTCAAGGAGTAACTGCTTCCAGCCCTGACCTGCTGGAACGCGCCCAGAGACTGGGGGCCTCAACCGACCCTGAACGGGCCGCAGTTATTCCTTACGGGGTTGATCCTACCGTCTTTAAAAAACCCGAACGCTCCGGCGAGCAGCTTAGAAGTGATCTTAAGATTGCGCCGGATGAAAAGATTCTTTTCTGTGTAGGACGGCTGGTATACAAGAAGGGTTTTGAATATGCTATCCAGGCCCTGCCAGCAGTCCTGGCAAAATACCCCCGGACTACCCTGGTGATTGCCGGTATGGGCGATTTGCTGGAACCGCTGCAAAAGCTGGCGAAAGAGACAGGCGTTTCTGAGCGAGTGCGCTTTGAAGGAGCGGTCGCTCACAACCGTATCCCGGACTATCTGGCCGCCTGTGATCTCTTCTTGCTGCCAAGTGTAGTTGATCGTAATGGCAACGTAGATGGTCTACCCAATACTCTGCTGGAAGCGCTCGCTGCCGGTCGCCCGGTAATTGCCTCAAATGTGGCGGGCGTACCCTTAGCCATTAAAGATGGGGTGAACGGCCGCCTGGTACCGCAGCGCGATGAGGTGGCCCTGGCTGAAGCCATTATTGATTTACTATCCAATCCTGATCTGCGCCAGCGGTTCGGTGCGGCTGCCCGGCGTAAAGTAGAGGAAGAACTGAACTGGAAGGCTGTAGTAAGTCGTTACAGCCAGGTTTTTGAAGTCGCTGCCGGCCACCCTTTTTAAGCATGAGCCTTTCCGGGTAGCGCTGGTAAGTGAGAAAGACAGTTCAATCTTTCACCTCATTTGATACTTCCTTTTAAGTAAATCTCTCCGCCAGAAATTTAGAATTAAAAAAGCCCGGTTTGAGGGCGTCAAACCGGGCTGTGGTTGTTAAGCAGACTACTTAGACTGGATGGTTGGTCCGTTTTGTAACCAGTCTATAAATTGCCAGTTAGGGTCGAAAATCCCTAACCGCACCTGGTAATTACCCGCTAAAGCGGTCCAGGTTGGGGCAAAAGTACGAGTCTGCCCGGACGTGAAGCTTTGTAGACTATTCCACTGCGCCACTTTTTTGCCGGAAGTAAGATCATAAAGCTCAACATCCATCAGGAACTGGCCATTGACATTTACCGGCGCGGTATAGCTGGTATTGATGGTCAGTTTGCTACCGGCAGCAGGCGTGCCGCTTACCGTCGCTTTCATCTGCCACTTCTGCGTAGCTGCCACCGTCGTCGCGGCCCCTGTATTAGAGGCCGGAGGAGTAGTGGCAGCAACAGTGGTAGCTACTGCTGGAGTAGTAGAAGCCGGTACAACTGTCGGTCTCGGTGCAGCGGCGATACTACCGGTAAAGAGTTGGGCCGCAGGTATAACCTGTTTGCTTATGGTCGGTGTGCGCCACCAGAGCGAAATAACTGCGTCGCCTACATTCTCATAGTATTCCAGCTTGAGGTTGTAAAGCTGGCCTTGCTTGAGCGCAATCTGACCGCAATCTTCAGTCTGGCCGTGATTAGTCCAGTTGTTAATCAACTGCACATTATTAACCCACAATCTCACACCATCATCTGATTGAGTACAGAAGGTGTACATTTCGTTACTGGCCGCTTTTACCTGGCCGGTCCAGCGAGCCGAAAAACCGTTGGTAGGTAGTTTAGGATCAGGAGAGCCAAGATCCCAGTCAAAGTTAACGGTACTATCGACCCGTTTTAGCACCGGAACGCCGCTTAAAGTCATATTATTGAAGTACTCTGCGTTCAACCCGTTAGTACTGCCGGAAGGAAGCACAGGCGGCGCAGGAGTACCTGTAGTGGGTACGGTTGTAGCCGGCGCGGTAGTGGCAGCAACCGTTGTAGCCGGCGCAGTTGTGGCAGGGGCGTTCGTGGTTGTCACCGGAGCGGTTGTAGCGGCAACAGTAGTGTCCGGTGGCGCGCCGGGTGTAAGCGTACCACTTACCGCATTATTAATGTTGATTCTGGCCGGATAGTAATCCCCGTTTTTGGTGACACCCATGTAATAGTCGGGAATAGAGGGCGTTCCAGAAGCGGTATAAGCTACGACATCCAGTTGATACTGGCCATTTCGATATTTGGTAGTATCGAAATTATAGGTCAGTTCGCTAAAAGGAGCGCCGTTCAAATCCTGCTCAAATAGTACAAACTTGTTAAGTCGTACCTGAACTTTAGCAGCCCCCGGGTTCTTGCCCATGGCTATCATAGATACTTCGCCCTGGACCTTGAAAGTAATCGGCACTACACCGTTCAGCGCAAAAACCTGCTGTGCGGTCGGTTCATCCACTTTACCCTGGAAATCTATACTGGTATTGCCGAAATTTTCGAGCGTTGCACCCATACCTACTTCCGGCATAGGCGGCATGGTGCTCGTAGGATAGATTTTATCAGGTTGAGTGTAAGCCGGAGCCTGCCCTTTTGGAAAATCTATTTCTGCGTGAATATTAAGTATGTGCGAGTCCTGAGTTACAAACTGCACCTGGTTTATACCTGTAATGAAGGTTCCAGGAGTGAGTGACACTATTTCGGAATAAGGCCGGATGTAGTCAATCAGGGCCGCCGAGCCATCTACTTTGACCGGTTTGGGTATGGCAAAAGACTTGCCGTTAATAATTACCCTGTCGTTAGGACTCCAGATATAGTCCGAGTAATCGGTCTGCTGTAGGGTGAACATCAGGCGTTGTGCAGTGGCTCCCGCCAGGGAGTCGGGAATATTGATCTGTTTGGTTACAGGCGCAAAATTACTGGCGATTACAAAATCTTTGCCACCGTAACCATCCGTGCGATAGTTATGAGTTTCAACCGTGGGAGCAGGACCGTCAAAGCCAAAGTTATCCCAGTGGAGTAACGAATACGGCTCGTTAGCTTTAGGAGTATTATAACTGAACTGGGTCCACTGTACAGTGGCCTTGCTGAAAGGTAGACTAAGGCCGCTGGCGAGGACTAGCTTGCCGTTGATAAAAATCTGAATCTGGGATTGTGAAACTTTGACTTCCCAGTGACGCCGGACATTAGAGATGGTATTCAGCCCAATCCATTCCAGCGAACTGAAAGTAGTATTATCGGTAACGGCCAGTCTCACCGGTGCGCTGCCTGGCTGTAGCCAGAAAAGCTCTATTACATCGCCACTTTGCTTGATCCGCAGCATGTGGCTCGGTACACCAGCATTTTCATCATCAGCGATATTAGCCGTAATATCGGTTAGCTGTGGCGCGAGATCCAGGTACCAGGAATCACGCCGGTGCGCTCCGTCTACATCGAACGCAATCGTGCCGGTGCGTCCGGTAAAGTCGAAGGTAGCGCGAGGCCGGTTAACTACCTGTCCACGATCACACCGTAAGTCGCTGATCATATTGTGAGCATGGAACTGGGTATTGATGAAGGAAGAATTATAACTTTCGCTATTACAACGCGAATAAGCCTGATTCCACTTTAGTTCATCCATAGCGCCCGCCGGGCGATTGAAATCATCGAAGAAGCCGGTCATACGAGCGCGCAAGGCATTGACCCGGGCCGGGTTACCGGTGAAGCTAATGGTCGCGGAAGGGGCCGAAAGATTACCGGTCATATCTACCGATTGTACCTGAGCCTGGTACTGTACGCCGTTGGTAAGCGGCTGAATTTGTAGAATACGGTACTGGGTATACTGCACGTTAGAGAGCGGTTGGCCTGCTACACCCCAGGATACTCGGTAGCCCCCGACTCCGGCAGGCTCCGAGCGATCAGGCCGGATAGGTCCTCCATTCCAGGTGAGAATGGCGTTATTATCATCTTCCTCAGCGGCCAGTTGGGCCGGGATCGGGAGAGTGGCCAGCGTAGCGGGCGCGGCGCTGGCTGAACCGGTTTTATTATCTAACGGTCCCAGCAGCAGGGCCGACGCGCCAAAAGCCATCAGCAGGGTGCCAACAGGCAAGGCCTGTTTACGATTGAGCAGTTGCCTGAGCAACGGTTGCGAAGTCAGACTATGGGTTTTGCCCATTTTTCGGCGCTGCCCGGCCACCGATACTCCCAGCATAATACCTACCCACAGGCATAGCGCAATAGCGAAAAGGGTTGCGCCCAGGCGGCGGTCCTCGTCACTCATGCCCAGGGCTACTGTAGTATTTGCTGTATGAGCGTGCAAGGGTTGTCGGTAATGATTGCCCCTGTAGGTAATATTGAGCCAGTGATCGTGGAGCATTACATCCGAGAAAGCAGCGACCCCCTGGTCGTCAGTGATAACCTGCTGGCTGTTGTCCAGAGTAACTATGGCTCGTCCTGCCGGATTTCCCTCACTATCGAGGATAGTAACCTTTTCGGACATGAACATTTGCATTTCCATGCCCGCTTTACTATGCAACTGAGGATCAGTGGGTAGTGCGAAAAGCGCGAACCAGATAGTTCCAGCTAGTAAGATTATTGCGAATAAATACGAAAAAAGATTCCAGAGTAAGCTACTTAAATGAAATTTTCCGATCCTGGTCTTATTAAGACTTAGCAATATAGAGACCTCCTAAAATAACTCGGCTTTTGTCGGGAGCAGCCAAATTCACTTGATTTGATGCCTTTTTGGCACAACAAAAGTTAGCAACACCTGCACAGCCAGGGGTGCTATCGCGAGTAACGCTTCCTTGCGTCAAGGGAAAATAAAATGAGAATTTACAGGTCAGGATAGAATTTTAGTGAAACTTGCTAAGAAGAAGAGAAGAATTGCTTGAATGATATAGGACAAAACCTGTAATAACTATATATTCAATTTTGATAAGCGATCTTGATACTACAACACCCTACCAGTCATCATACTTAATCAAGAGACGCTTGAGCAGTGGCTCCTCATTGCGTTAGCTTTAAATGAGTATGAGCCTAATTTTACCTCCTAAAGATTAACAATAATCTTACCTCAAAACAATACCCCATAAGTACAATAAATCGACTAGTACCATGTTATCAATTTAAATTAATTTTTAATAAAGAAATATGAATAAAACAGGCTAATTTTGACCTTTTCTAAAGTCAGTATTTGTATCAAACTTTAATCTGATGAGAGAGCGATTTAAGTGGTTTAACTTTGTTAATAGCCTAAAAAGCACTTTCGGAATCAGAAAACTAACCCGGTCGCGAATTCGCGCCGGTTAGTCCTAAAAATGTTATAAGCCGGAAGAAAAGGTACTAGTACCGTGAGTGGGTATTAAAATGAATCAAAAAAGTTAGCCAGAGTGAAAATGGTTATTCTTTGTGCTTTGCCCCGGCAGGGGCATTCTTAAACAGCGCATAGTACGGCCAGGCCAGCACTAACCTGAGTTTAAGACTGGTTAGCCCATACTTGCGCCGCAAACTGTCTCCTGCAAAAGCCCCTGTAACCAGGTACAACGAAACTAACAGCACTAACCCGGCAAAAAGCAAGGTCAAATTAGTTTTCACAAACTTCTTTAAATCTGTATAAAATGATTGGATCGCTGCCGGTTTAGGCGTTGAGTTGGCTGTGGGAGCTTGACCGGCCATATCCATATGGCTCATATCATCCGTAGCGCCACTGTTTTCATCTGGGTTATTGGATTGCCCATTCGGTTGCGCTACCACCGGGTCACTGGCAACAGGGGGAGGAGCAGTTAGGGTACCTGGATTTGCGTTCTTTATTTCAATTTGAACAGGGTAATAATCTCCGCTTTTGGAAGCCGCCGTATCATAGTCTGGTATGGAGGCTACGCCGGTAGGTGTAAAAGCTACCACGTCAAGTTGGTAGCGTCCGTTTGCGTATTTGGTAGTATCAAAGTTATAAGTTAACTCGCTATAAGGAGCGCCGTTGAGCTTTTGCTCGAACATAACTTCTTTGTTGAGCCTTAGCTGAACTTTAGCCGCCCCCGGGTTCTTGCCGGTAGCACGCATCGCCACTTCGCCTTGTACCCTGAACGTAATGGGAGCAATACCGCTTAACTGGTAGACCTGTTTGGCTTTATCTTCATCAGCCTTGCCTGCCAATTCAGCTTTTTTACTGCCGATCTTCTCAACTGTTGCGCCCATTCCCACTTCCGGCATATCAGGCATAGCCGCAGTTTGATAGATCTGGTCGGGTTGAGTGTAAGCAGGAGCTTTGCCTTTGGGGAAATCCAGTTCTACATGAATATTTAGAATATCGGATTTCTGGGTAACAAACTTGATGTCATTTGGACCTGTTCTAAGGACTCCGGCGGGTAGAGGAATAGTCATACTAAACGGCCTGGCGTAGTCTATCGTAGCTTCCGAACCATCTTTCTTCAAGGGCTGTGGTATATTAAAAGCCTGCCCGTTAATAATAACTTTGTCTTCCGCACTCCACTTATAATCCGAATAATCGGTTTGCTGGAGAGTAAACATCAGGCGTTGGGCTGTAGCCCCCTCTACCGAGTCAGGAATATTAATCTCTTTTGCCACTGGATTGAAGTCAGAAGCCGATATAAAATCACTACCGCCGTAACCACTGGTTCTATAGTTGTGAGTTTCCAGATTTGAAGCAGGCCCATCGAAGCCAAAGTTATCCCAGTGGAGCAGAGCGTACGGTTCATTGGCTTTGGGAGTGTTGTAGCTGAATTCGTTCCAGAGTAACGTTGCACGGGTGAAGGGAAGGTTGATATTGTTCGCCCCTACAACCAGTTTTCCGTTAATAAAGATCTGTACCTGGGACTGCGATACTTTAATTTCCCAGTGTCTGCGTACATTGGCAATAACCGGTAAACCGATCCATTCAAGTGCTTTGTAATTAGAATTATCCTCCGGGGCAAGCTTCTTTTCTTTGCCCGAACCATCGAGTAAATAAATAGCAACTTCCCCTTCATTCTGGCTGATACGCAGCATAGACGAAGGAACACCTTCCCCTTTTTCATTAAAGGCGTCTACGTTGGGAGTAATATCCATAAATTCCGGGGTTAGATCCAGGTACCAGATATCCCGGCGCGTAAGGCCATCCATATCGAAAACGATAGTACCGGTACGGTTGGTAAAATCAAAAGCCGCGCGGGGACGGTTAATAACCTGGCCGCGATCACAGCGCAGATCGCTTATCATGTTGTGAGTATGGAATTGAGGATTTATAAACGAAGCGTTAAAACGCTCACTATTGCAGCGGGAGTAAGCCTGGTTCCACTTTAATTCGTCAATAGGACCTGCCTGGCGATTGAAATCATCAAAAAAACCGGTCATCTGCTCCCGGAGGCGATTCACCCGCTCGGGATTACCGGTGAAAAAAACCGGGTCGGAAGGGGCAGAAAGATTACCGGTCATATCTACTGCCTGTATCCTGGCTTCGTACTTAACCCCGTTGGTCAGAGGTTGGATCTGCAAAATACGGTAAGGAGTATATTGTGTGCTGGTAACTTTTTGTCCGACCACATTCCAGGTTACTTTGTAGCCACCTACTCCCGGCGGATTGGGGAGGTCGGGCCGCGCTTCGTCTCCGTTCCAGGTTAGAATTGCGTTGTTATCGTCTTCTTCGACAGTAATCTGGTCCGGTACAGGTAAGCTGTTAGTCGCCTGCGCTTTAGCTGACGGTTCATCTGCCAAGAGGAGAGGCCCAATTCCTGCCAGTATTAGCAGAATGGCAACCTCAATAATGCCCATCCGGATAAGAAATAGGAATTTTCTGCTTTTGAAAGAGTTTGCTACCTTCATGCCACCGGTTACTTTTAGCCGTGGAAAGTACCTCTAAGTACTTTCCACTGTTATCTGCTTAACTTTCTTGCCTGCTCAAACCTATACCCTTGCAGGCAGCACCTGGTTGATAGCCTCGCTAAGACGCTCAACATAGTGTTCAAGAGTATACTTCTGCTCAACACACTTACGGGCATACTCACCCATTCGTCTTACTTCTTCGGGATGTTCCTGGAAGTAGCGAATCTTCTCGCGCAAGTCTTCTACATTCTCCGGTTCGACATAGGCGCCATTTTTTCCTTCTTCGATAAAATCTTCGTGTTGCTGGACTTTGGTGGCGATTACCGCTTTACCCATCGCCATGGCTTCAAGGATAACCGTAAGACCAACCGTGAAAGAAACATCCTTTAATGGCACCACTACAAACTGGGACTCGGCATAAAGTTGCCGTACATCTTTAAGGGTAGGTGAGCGTATCCGTCTAACGTTACTCGGTAAATCGCTATCCTTAAAATTTAGCTTTTCATCGAACCACTGGCTTCCGGCATCAATAATTACATCAATATCCATGCCAGTTGCTGCTTTAACCAGAGTGGCATAGTCACGACTGGCCATGCCTGTGCTGCAAAGCTGATTTCGCACAGGAACGTTCGGCATCGGGCTGAAAAAATTATGGTCTACATGGAGGAGCAAATAATAAATTTGCTCAGGCTTCACATAATGTTCTTTGATAAGTAAATCAATCAAAGTTTGAGTGGTGCAAAGAAAGGTTGTAACAGCACTACCTACGCGTAGCTTCTTTAAGAAAATATCGGAGCGCCGTATACCGATTGTCTGGCAGGTAATTAATAGAGGTGGATGCTTGATGAAAAAGGTTAGTTTTCGGTAAAGCGCCAGGGGGAAGCCGACATCTTCCCCGGTAGTAACAACTACGTCATACTTATGCTGCCGGAAAAATGCGTAAAGCCCTACGGCAAAGTGTGATCCCAAAAAATGATTTACCAGTTTATAAAGCGGGTTTTTTCCCGCCAGCGCAACACTGGCATCAATAATATCCGGTTCCAGTTCCTGACATACAGGATAATAATCAGGCAAGGGTCGCGTAGTATCTGTGGGATCGACCGGTTTAGAAATATTTACACCACTTAATAGAAGGCAGCGCACTTTCTTGCTTGTTTTAGGACGGGACAGGAGAGTCGAAAACATTGAATTTGCTCCATAGAAGTTACTAAAGCATCAAGAAAAGCTTTTATTAATTTAGGAAAAATGTACACTATATATATCTCATATTAATGTTAAACTGTAAAGAGTTTTCAGGCCGGAATAAGCCCCGATTTATACAACTTTTTAATGTCATAGGTAGCTATATAACAGGTTTTAAGCTCATTTTAACAAAAAGAGGCTTGTTTTAATATATTTTTCATTAGAGGTTTTGCCTTGACAATATAAAACTTTTAATATAATATGGATCAGTAGCTTTCAAAAATCGTGTGGCAAGCTTAGACCTTATTTTACAAATTGTGGTTAACATAAGAAATACTGAATAATACCGGCTGTTTGGCAGGGTTAACCAGTATTACAAGGTAGAAGAGCAATTCTTATGGAACGCTATCTCAGCAATTTAAAACGGTACTGGTGGTTATTATTAATCGTTGTTGCTCTTACAACCCTTATCCAGACTTTTACTGTCAAACCTGATTTTAATTACCAGGTCAAAGCGGTTTTATTACCAGAAACCTATGTTTCCTTTGATAATAACAACAGCGGTGATACCGGTGAGTTACAGGTGGTTACCAGCGAAGCCAAAACCCACCTTGTAGTGATACAGTCACTTTTGCACTCTCAGTTTTTCCTGGATAAAGTCACCGATAACCTGGAGGCTTCCGGCTATCAATTAACTCCCCACTATAAAAAGCAGATTCAGGATTACATCCCTAAAGAGGTAAAAGTAACCGCTACCGACAACAATTTGATCTATTTTGAATACAATGATACTGACGCGCGTTATACTCTGGCTCTGATGCAGTCCGTGGTGCGAACTTATAATGATTACCTGCTGGAGATTATGCAGCAGCGCGGTCAGGCCATGATTGATCATCTAAGTAAGGAAGTTGACCAGCTAAAAGCGGAAGCTGATAAGTACGCAAAGCAAATGCGGGAAATTTTTGCTGAGTCAGTTGATACAGGTGGCCCTAATCTGGATGAACAGATTGCTAAAGTTAATGAAGCCAACCTGGCCTATCGTGCCCTGAAACAAAACCAGCAAGATACCAGCAATCGCTATCAGACTCGTAAATCGCAGCTTGAAAAACTTCAAATCACTTATGACTCATTCTTAAAAGGTGACGCTGCCTTTATTAAAGTCTTTGACCCTCCGGCAATTACCGATAGCTTTACCTATACTAACACCGGCAGACTAATAATGGGCGCTGCGGTTGGTTTCTTTGGGGGTCTGGTACTGGCTCTTGTGATGGTAATGCTCCTCACCTGGGCGGACCCCTCTATCCGTGAAACTTCTTATGCCACCAGTTATCTGAGAACCTCCCTGGTGGAAGATTTTCCTCAATTGAAGACTCCCGGTAACAGCCAGAGGAAATCACGTTTAATGGGCGCTCGCCAGACCTACTCAGCATTGCTGGCAAGGAATAGTGAGTAGGGGGTATCAAATTACTGACCCGGACATCAGTGATCAAGCTGTGAGGCCTAAAACTTTTAACGACACGCACTAAGTAGTGTTTGAACTGAGGCTAGATTTAAAACATGGTGGAAAATACAGCTCTTACGCAAGCTCAAACTGTTTACCCGAACCAGTTTTACCGCAGAAAAAACAGGAGACGCCTTATCCTCATTTCTGTAGTGATGGTGGGGTTGATAGTTTTAACCGTTTACTTCAGCAAAAACTACCCGGTGAATGCCGTGCTGGTTCCGGTGATAGTTTTATTGAGCGCTGCAATTTATCGCTGGCCGGTAGTGGGCCTGTTTGTTACTCTGGCCCTGGAGTGTTTCTGTGAGACTTTTGCAACTCCGGATGGTATTTCCACCTATACTATTCTTCCACTGATTAATATCAACCAGTTCACTACCCTACCTATTTCAGCTACCCCTTACGAAGTTATTCTTTTTGGAACGGTAATCGCTGCTGTTTTAAAGGCCTTGCGCCAGGGTGAATGGCCCGATAAGAGCAAGACGGCTCTTATAGTACTGGGTTTTACTTTCTTCGTTTTCTTCGGCTATTTCTTCGGCGTCTACTACAAAAAGGGCGACGGCAAAGCGGCTCTCTGGGAAGTTCGTTCGCTGGTTTATGTCCCGTTAGTCTATTATCTTACAGTATTCCTCTCACGGGACTTACGCATCTGGAAAACTTATGAATGGATTTTTAGTCTCACCCTAACCGCCTTAAGTATTATTACAATCTGGCGCTTTTTTGCCCTGGCCGATGTTGCCAAGTCTGGCCTTTACAGCGAGTCGCTTAATGGTCTTAACCACGATAATGCCATTCTTTTTGTGATGCTTATCATGTGGTGTATGGTTAAGATTGTTTTCGGCACCAATCGAGGTGAAAGAATTGCTGCCGCGCTCATTATCAGTTTACCTACAATTGGCATAATGATTTCCGGTAGACGTGCTGCTTTTGCCTGCCTGGCTGCTACTGTGATTGTTTTTCTGGCTGTTCTTGCGGTACGCCACCGTAAAGCTTTCATTATTGCTATTATAACTATTGCTCTGGTCTATCCACCTTACATGGTCGTTTTTAGCAATGATAGTGGCCCGCTTGGTATGGCTGCTCGCGCCTTTAATTCGAGTAAAGCTCCGGTAAATTCACGCGACTACAGTTCTGATTTGTACCGCGATGTCGAAAAAGCGAATGTACAACAAACTCTCAAGCTGGCCCCTCTGACCGGTATCGGATTTGGTCAGCAATTCGGTCAGTTTTATCCAATGGTAATACTCGACTACTTTACTTTCCAGTTCTATACCCCCCACGTACAGATTCTCTGGCTTTGGTTAAAGGTGGGCCTTTTCGGCTGGGCTCTTTTCTGGCTAATGATTAGCAGCTCTATGTTCAAGCTCGGCCAGATTATAAAATATAATAAGCAGGGAACTATTCTAAGCGGCGCTCTTTTATCCGGTTTTATGATAGTCTCGACCATGGTCTATTCCTACATTGATCTTGGTCTGATTAGTGTCCGCTTGATGCCTATGATGTGTATGGGTGCCGGTTTACTTGAGATTGGCTACCGTACTATCAAGCATCCTGTAACGGTTTCGAAAGCAATAGAAGCACCGGCTACCGCTGCTGATAAGGAGTTAGTTGCGGCTAGCTAGTATCCGGGACATTGGTTAGTATATTGTCACCCTGTAATTAATCCTGGCTTCCTACGTAAGCCTGTATCGGAATCAGGGTGGCAATACTATATGACAGAAAACTAAAACAACAGGAATAATCAATTGACTTCGGTTCGACGCAAAATCGCTTCCAATATTTTTTTCCTGACTACCGGGCAAGGTCTAAGCTGGTTACTAACCTCTCTGTATATGGTCATTGTACCCCGTTACCTGGGACCGGACGGTATGGGTGTCCTGGGTTTATTAAGCTCGATTGGAGCTATCGTAGGGGTGCTGGCGACCATGGGAACCAACATCTACATCCTGCGTGAAGTAGCGCGCGACCCTGTTTCGGCTCGCCGGTTAGTAGGCCCGGCTGTAGTAAGTAATCTGGTAGTAGGCTTCGTTTGCTGGGGAAGTGTCGCCCTGATAATGACTCTCACTAACCAGAACGAGCTTACTTTGCTGGCTACTTACATGTATGCCCTGGGCAGTATTCTGAATGCTTCAATCTCTCCTTTGCGCTATGCCTTACAGGGCATGGATAAGATGCAGTTTACCCTGTTTGAGGCTCTGCTTGATAAGGGTGGAAATGCCCTTCTGGCGGTTGTAGTAGCCGTTTTCAATCTTGGTCTGGTGCTCCTGGCGGGTGCTACCGTAATAACAGTCTTTCCCATGATGATTCTTTACTGGTGGGCCTTTCTGAGAGTTAGCAGCACCAAACCGGCAATTAATCTAAGCGTACATCGAGAGTTGATCAAAGGGGGCCTTGCCTTTCTGATACTCGATGTAAGCAATAACGTCTATCTGTATCTTGATGCTATTATGCTTTCAGGCTTTACCAACAAGGAAGTAATCGCCTTCTACAGCGTACCGACTCGCCTCTTAGGTAGCCTGTTGTTTGCTCCGGTAATTATCGCGCAGGCTCTGTTGCCCACTCTTTCTCGGATGGCTGTAGATAGCCAGGAGGATGCCAACAGCCTTTCGCGCCGTACTCTTGCATTCCTGATTAGTATCAGTTTTCCAATAGCGGTAGGCATGACCGTAATTGCCCAACCACTCATCAACCTTCTGTATGGAGAAGCTTATGCTCCTTCAGTGCCTATCATGATTTTAATCGGCTGGACCGCCGTTCCGATGTATGCAGGTATCGGTCTTTACCAGATTCTTGTTTCACAGGGAAAACAGGCTCGCTGGACAAAACGAACCCTGGTAGGCATAGCTCTTAATTTTGGTATAAATCTCTTCATGATACCGTTCTTTCAGAGCTCTACCGGGAACGGGGGAATTGGCGCAGCTATTACGCTGCTGGCAGTAGAAGCCGTAGTTACTACGCTAGGCTTCCGTATAGTGGGTAACGGTATTGTAAATGTCCGCCTGGGGTTAGATGTTCTCAAATCCCTGGTAGCTGCGCTGGTAATGGGTATTGTAATCTGGCCTCTGCGCGATAGTTTTATTCTAATACCTATTGTAGCGGGGGGAATTATCTATGGCATCCTCGCCATCCTCTTTTTTGATCTAACCAGCCTCTTCAAAGGCGCTTTGTTGCAAGCTCGCAAACAGTTAGTCGGACGCCTGGCCAGATAAACTGGCGGCATATAACAAATTTCTTTGTAAATACTATAAGGACCCGGTTTAGATGAAGACTCTAATTATTGCACCTATAAGCCCTTATCCATTGGTTTTTGGTGGCGCCATTCGCCTATACCACCTTACCAAAATGTTTGCTCAAATTTCGGATGTGACCCTTCTGGCTTATAAGTCATGGTCAGATGGCAATGAGAGCGCCAAACACCTTTCTTCTTTTTGTAAGGAAGTTATTTTTCTGGATCTGCATCCTCTCAACTCAGGTAAAAAAAGTAAAAAGTATTTACAGGCCCGTTCCCTTTTCAGTACCAAAACCTTCCAGTACTATTCGCACTACACTAAAGAATTCCAGGCAGCAATTGATGGTCTGCTCAAACGTGAGCAGTTTGATTGCGTGGTAGTTGAATTTTCGCAGATGGGCTATTTTAATCTGAATACAGGTTCGGCTTTACGCATTCTCGATCTTCAAAATATTGAACATGAACTTCTGGCGCGGCGTTCTCAAGTCGAAACCAAGTTCTTCAGAAAATTCATCCTGGATCTTGAAGCGCGAAAGTTTAAGCGCGAAGAGCTGGAGATCTGCAAAAAGTTTGATCTTGTATGTGTACCTTCTGAGCGAGAAGAAAAAAAGCTGCAAGGCCTCCTGGCTCCGATCAAAGTGAAAAGCCTGCCTAATAGTATTGACCCTGAGTACTTTAAGTTGCGCTCAAACCTGCCCGGTAAAAATGAAATTACTTTTGTTGGCGCTACCCACGTGGATGCGAATCGGGATGGCCTGATCTATTTCATGGAAGAAATCTTTCCTCTCGTTGAGCAACGCGTGCCTGACATTCACTTTACTATTGTGGGAGGTAAGCCTCCCCAGGAAATCCTTGCTTATGGCAACCGCCCCAATGTAGAGGTTACAGGCTATGTTAAAGACGTACGGCCATATATGGAGGCAGCCAAAGCCCTGGTCGTACCTTTGCGGGCGGGCGGGGGTACCCGGCTGAAAATATTAGAAGGTCTTAGTTTTGGTGTTCCAACTGTTTCTACCTCTATAGGAACAGAAGGCATTAATGTCAGTGATGGCGAGCATATTCTGCTGGGCGATACACCCCAGGAATTCGCGGATAAACTGGTAAATTTACTGGCCGACCGGGATCTTCAGCTTCGACTGCGCAACAATGGCCGGAAGGTTGTTGAACACGAATATTCATGGCAGGCGGTAGGACGCACTCTTTACACTCTTCTGCAAGAGTCCGGGCAGAAACTGGATTATCCGGCCTTAACTGCTGAGAGTTGAGGCTGGCCGATAAAGCCGCCTTAAAGTTCCTTGATTAGCTACCACTTACAGACCTTTATTTCCGGCATTATCTGAGGTCTTTGGCTGAACGTTTATTAATGCAGGCGGTACTTTTACTCGGTTGTAATCTTAAAAAAGGCCAGTTTTCCTACTGAAATAAACTTCTTATGAGAAATAGTGGGTGTACACACTGGTATGATTTTTAATGTCATATTAAAATTTTTTTAGAAATCTAAAAGTAAATTAATATAATTTTGCTTTTGGACTAGAACCCTTATTAAACACTTCCAGAAATAAGTTACCACCCGGTAGCAGAGCGGTAGAGTAAAACATCATTTGTACTCGAAAAGGACTGTTGGGAAATACTAATCTCTCTAAATCTTTTTTCGACTGACCTGAATTCCCTTTTGGTGCTGGTAAAGTAGCAACCTTTAATCTTGCTGCCGCAAGAATAACCTGGTTGTTACTCAGCCTATCAGTCTTATAGGAGGTAATATGAAGGTAGCCATTCTGGCGGGCGGGCTGGGTACTCGGCTTGCCGAAGAGACAGAAGTTAAGCCTAAACCTATGGTTGAAGTGGGCGGCCAGCCGATTCTCTGGCACATAATGCAGCATTATGCGCATTACGGCTTCAACGACTTCGCAATCGCACTTGGCTATAAAGGTTCTGTCATTAAAAAGTACATGGTAGACCTATGCTCGCTGGGTAGCAACCTCACAGTTAAGATCAGGAATGGTGAGGTTAAGATGCACCAGGATTACTACCTTGACTGGACGGTTGACCTGGTAGATACCGGCGCAAATACTATGACCGGAGGGCGAGTAAAGCGCTTGCGCCCTTATCTGGGTAATGAAACCTTTATGTTGACTTACGGTGATGGCGTTTCCAATGTAGATTTGAGAAAATTACTGGATTTTCACCGCTCGCACGGTAAATTGGTTACCCTGACCGCCGTTCACCCCACCGCTCGCTTTGGGCAACTTGATATCGTAGGTAATCGGGTGGAGGTTTTTGCCGAGAAACCCCAGGCCTTGCAGGGCTGGATCAATGGCGGATTTTTTGTATGTGAACCGGAAGTCTTCGATTACATAGATGGCGATGCTACTAACTGGGAGCGAGAGCCGCTTGAAAGACTGGCTAATGACGGCCAACTAATGGCTTATATGCACGATGACTTCTGGCAGTGTATGGATAGCTTGCGCGACAAAATTACTTTGGAAAATCTGTGGCAGAGTGGCAATCCACCCTGGAAAGTTTGGGAGTAATAACGATGCGATTACTGGTTACCGGTGACACCGGGTACATTGGCACAATTATGGTTCCGATGCTGTTAGCAGAGGGACACGAAGTAGTTGGTCTGGATAGCGACCTCTTTGAGCAATGTACTTTTGAAACGCCTTTTAGCGCTTATACCCACATCCGTAAGGACTTGCGCGAGATCGAGCTTGCCGACCTGGAAGGCTTCGATGCCGTTTTGCATCTGGCCGGGCTTTCCAATGACCCCTTAGGAAACCTGGACCCCGCCCTCACCTACGATATCAACCATACAGCCTCAGTTCGTCTGGCACGGCTGGCTAAAGAAGCGGGCGTTACCCGTTTCCTCTTCTCGTCTTCTTGTAGCACCTACGGCGCAGCCGGTGAAGATGCCCTGGATGAAGAAGCAAACTTTAACCCGGTCACGCCTTACGCCGAGTCTAAAGTGCTGGTAGAAAGAGATGTAACCAAGTTAGCGGATGATAACTTCAGCCCTACCTTCCTGCGCAACTCTACCGCTTACGGTATGTCTCCGCGCATCCGCTTTGACCTGGTGCTGAATAACCTGGTAGCCTGGGCTTTCACTACCGGGCAAGTCTATATCAAGAGTGACGGCACTCCCTGGCGGCCAATTGTCCATATCGAGGATATTACCCGCGCCTTTATCGCGGTCCTGAATGCTCCGCGTGAAGTAGTGCACAATCAGGCCTTTAATGTAGGCATTGATGAAGAGAACTTCCAGATTCGCGATATTGCGGACATTGTCAAAGAAACAGTGCCGGGTTGCCGGATCGAATACGCGCCCGGTGGTGAGCCGGACAAGCGATCCTACCGGGTGAATTTTGGAAAAATTCGCAGGGTGTTACCAGAGTTCCAACCGCAATGGACCGCTCGCAAGGGTGCTCAGCAACTTTACGAGGCTTACCAGAAGAACGGATTGGCCCTGGAGGACTTTGAAGGCCCGCGCTATCGCCGCCTGGATGTTTTGAAAGAGCATATGAGCGCTGGACGGGTTGACAATACTTTACGCTGGAGGAGCTACGCAGCATTATGACCATCGAAACTACCGAAACTAAACAATCAGAATTTACCGAAGCTGCCCGCGGCTATTGCCGCTTCTGTGGTTCCGCTTTGCGCTTTACCCTGGTCGACCTGGGTATGCACCCGCCCTGCAATAGCATCTTAAAGTCCACCCAGCTTAACGATATGGAAGAATTCTTCCCGCTGCACGTTTTTGTATGTGAGAAGTGCTTCCTGGTGCAATTGTTAGAATACGTCAGCCCGAGCAAAATCTTCAGCGATTACTCTTACTTTTCGTCTTTCTCAGATAGCTGGCTGCAACACGCCCGCAAATATACGGAAGAGATGGTCGCTCGCTTTGGCTTGAACAGCCAGAGCCAGGTGGTGGAACTGGCCAGCAACGACGGTTATCTTCTGCAATACTTCGTGCAGCAGGGTGTGCCGGTGCTGGGTGTAGAACCGGCGGCTAACGTAGCCGAAGTTGCTATCCAGAAGGGTATTCCATCGGTGGTTAAGTTCTTTGGACAGCAGACCGCCCGCGAGTTGATCGCGGAAGGGAAGCAAGCTGACCTGCTGCTGGGTAACAACGTGCTGGCTCATGTACCCGATCTTAATGATTTTGTGGAAGGTATGAAGTTATTGCTCAAGCCTGAAGGTGTTATCACCATGGAATTCCCCCATTTGATGCGCCTGATGGACGAGAATCAGTTTGATACCATCTATCACGAGCACTTTTCTTATTTCTCTTTTGTGACGGTGGAGCAAGTCTTCGCGGCTCACGGCCTGACGCTCTTCGATGTCCAGGAACTGCCTACACACGGTGGTTCCCTGCGGATTTTCGCCCGGCATACGGCTGATAGTTCAAAACCGGTCAGCCCGGCGGTCGAAGAACTGCGCACTCGCGAAATTGCGGAAGGCTTTACTTCCCTGGAGAAGTATTATTCTTTTGGCGAACAGGTTAAAGAGACCAAGCGCAAGTTACTGGAATTTCTGATTACCGCTCGCCGGGCCGGTAAAAGTGTGGTTGGTTATGGCGCCCCGGGCAAAGGTAACACCCTCTTGAACTACTGCGGTATCCGTACCGACTTCCTGGATTACACCGTGGATCGCAGTCCGTACAAGCAGGGTCACTACTTACCCGGCACCCACATACCGATTCACAATCCAGATAAAATCGCCGAAACAAAGCCGGATTATGTGCTGATACTACCCTGGAACTTGAAGGATGAGGTCATGAAGCAAATGGCCTATGTTCGCGAGTGGGGTGGCCAGTTCGTCGTACCTATCCCGGAGGTACAGGTATACTAAAGCCATGCGCTTCATCGAATTGGAATTAAAAGGAGCTTATATCCTTGAAGTTGAGCCATTTTCAGATGAGCGCGGCTTTTTTGCCCGCACTTTCTGCGTTCGCGAATTTGAACAGCATAATCTAAATGCGACAGTGGTGCAGTGTAACGTATCCTTTAATTATAAAAAGGGTACGTTACGCGGGATGCATTACCAGACCACTCCGGCAACTGAAGAAAAACTGGTCCGTTGTATTCACGGATCAATCTATGATGTAATAATAGATTTGCGCCCGGGCTCTCCCACCTATGGAAAATACGCCGGTGTCGAGCTAAGTGCCGACAACCGGCGTTCTCTCTATATACCTGCCATGTTCGCTCACGGGTTTCAGACGTTAGAGGACAATACGGAAGTTTTCTACCAGATGAGCGAGTTTTTTGCACCGGAATATGCCAGTGGATTCAGGTATGATGACCCGGCCTTTGGTATTAAATGGCCTTTACCGGTTAATGTGATAGCCCAGAAAGATTTGAATTGGCCCGACTTTGAAGCTACGTTATAGCTAAAAACGCATAGACTATCGATCTTGTAGGTTGTTATTAAGGTTGTTGAAGGAAAAGGGCAATGAACAACAGTATTTTTTATGATTCATCTTTGAGCGATAACGAGAGAAGAGAAAAGTTGTACCAGGGTCAACTTTTTGTATTCTCTCCCACTCCTGCTACTAAAGCTTTTATTGCTTTCGCCCGTGAACTGCTAGAGGAAGCTTTTGCTCCTTACGAACCTGTTCAGGCCCAGCATCACCTGCCCGTGGAGCAGTTTGTCGCCATTCTGGCCGAACTGAAGCCGCGCTTTATTCACCACCCTCGTTCTAAAGAATTGTTAAAGGCGGTTCTTATCGAGCGGGGTTGTGATCCTGAACAGACTTATTTCGACGTGCCTCGTATGCGCTCGATGGCTTCCGGCGATTACTTGAAAGCAGGCATCGCCTTTCCTTTCCATCCTCACCGCGATACTTGGTTCTCGGCGCCACATAACCAGTTGAACTGGTGGATGCCTATCTATGATGTAACGTCTGATAATGTCATGGCCTTCCATCCGCGCTATTTTAGGGAATCTATCAAGAATAGTTCCGAAACCTATAATTATTACGAGTGGAACAAGAAAAACCGGGCCAACGCTGCCCAGTACATCAAGAAAGATACACGTGTCCAACCCACTCCGCTAGAACCGGTTGAACTCGACCCTCAAGTTCGCCCGGTTACAGCTCCAGGCGGTATAATCGTCTTTTCTGGAGCCCAGTTACACTCAACCGTACCTAATACTTCCGGGTACACCCGTTTCAGTATTGATTTTCGCACCGTCAACTATGCTGATGTAGCCGCCCAGCGCGGCGCGCCTAATGTTGATTCGGCCTGTACCGGTACCGCTTTGCGCGATTTCTTGCGGGTGTCTGACCTTGCTCCCCTGCCGGAAGAACTGGTTGAACCGTATGACAGCGGTCGTGAAGTGGATGGTGTTCTTGTTTATAAACCGGAATTAGCCTTAGTATCTTAGTAGCGGGAGGTTTCCTGACTTGGAGACAGCGCTTGAAAAAACGGCGAATCCCCAGCATGTCCTGGCTCAACTGAGCCAGGACATGTACCGGATGATTGTCGAACTTTATCCTATCTGTCGCAGTATTACCGGTAATGGCATGCGCTCTACACTGGCCGGTATCGCACAGCATATCCCCCTTCAAATCCATGAAGTACCCAGCGGCACTCAAGTTTTTGATTGGACTATTCCGCGCGAGTGGAATATTCGAGATGCTTACATTAAGAACTCTCAGGGAGAGCGGGTGGTCGATTTTCAGAAGTCCAACCTGCATGTGGTCAGTTACAGCGTACCGGTTCATCAAAAGATGACGCTGGCCGAATTAAAAGATCATCTTTTCAGCTTACCTGCTTATCCTGACCGTATACCCTACCGCACTTCCTACTATAAAGAAAGCTGGGGCTTTTGCCTGACTCATAATCAGCTTTTGGCACTGAAGGAAGATGATTATGAGGTTTGTATAGATTCCACGCTTGAGCCAGGTTCCCTAACTTATGGCGAATATTACCTGCCGGGTCAAACTGATGAGGAAATTCTGATTTCCTGCCATGCCTGCCATCCTTCGCTTTGCAACGATAATCTTTCCGGTATTGCCCTGGCAACCTTCCTGGCCAAACACCTGGCCCAACAAACCAATCGCTATTCTTACCGCTTTATCTTTATCCCGGGCACTATTGGTTCGCTGACGTGGTTGAGCCGAAACGAGGACCGCTTGCCCCTGGTGAAACACGGCCTGGTAGTGACCGGTGTAGGTGACGCCGGACCTTTTACCTACAAACGCAGCCGGCGTGGCGATACCGCTATTGACCGGGCGGCAGAACATGTCCTGAAACATTCCGGGCTTGATTACAATATTATAGATTTCTTTCCCTATGGTTACGATGAGCGCCAGTACTGCTCACCAGGTTTTGATATGGCGGTTGGCCGGTTTAGCCGCTCCACACATGGTAACTACTCCGAATACCACACCTCAGCGGATAACCTTGATTTTGTACAGCCTCAATATTTGGCTGAATCTTTTGCGGTTTGTCTGTCGCTCCTGGATGTGCTGGAACACAACGGTACCTACATCAATCAAAATCCAAAGGGTGAACCACAATTGGGCAAACGAGGTTTGTATCGAGCCGTTGGCGGGCAGTCCGAAGAACAATTAAACGAGTTGGCGCTCCTGTGGATTCTTAATCAGTCTGACGGACAGCACTCTCTGCTCGATATTGCGGAACGTTCCGGATTCGATTTTGCTACAATTAAAAGAGCGTCAGATGCGCTACTCAAATGTGATTTGCTAAAGTAGCTAAGATTAACCTGCTCAAGCTTTATGTAACGTGTTATGGATAAAGAAAAGGCGCTCATTTCAGCTAAGATTGAGCGCCTTTTGGCAGTTTATTAATCCTGTTTCCGGTCTATCTGGTTATCCTTATCCATCGAAGATTGCTTTTCGCTGGTGTACTCGGCTTTTTTATGAGTAATGAGGTCTTTGTTCATAGTGCTGTCATCGTCGTATTTGGTTTGTTCCTGGTGCCGGGTATCCTGTTTGTCCTGATCACCAAAAGCGCCCTGTACATCACTACCACTGCGATTACTGGGTTTAGTTGCCATAATTATTTCCTTTCTCCAATCTTTTCCAGGTTAGCCCTGTCTATAATAGCCGCAGGTTATTAAAACCGGAATATTGCGGTAAAGGTCATGGTTTAAATGCAAAAGCCCGATATCGCTACCGGGCTTTTGCTCTAGGTGTTCATGGCGAACCATAACCTCCCTACTAACACAGAGTAAATATTTTACTCCCTGCTAAATATACCGCATAAGGTGTGCCACCTTTATAGTTACCTTCTCTAAGTCTCAGTTATAAGAGTAACATCTCGTCTATAAAATAGGATTTTGAAGTAAAAATATCTGTAAAATCGGGGTAGATTATTTTACACTCATTTTACATTTTTCGAATAGTTCCTTAGTAACTGTAGGGCATAATAGGTCTAGTTGGAAACGAGCTGCTCAATAGCGAGCGCTTCGACGGCCCAGAGTTGGGGTCTTTTATATCCGGGGCGTTATCACCTGTTTTATCCCCGGCTTAAAAGAGATGGAGCGGTTTGCGTCCCTGAGCAGGGTAAGCCGCTCCGGTCCATCATATAGTAATTCTTGATTAAAAACAAAGAAGTTTATGGAAATAAAAGACGTTACCGCTTCCAGAGTGCGAGCAATGCGACAAGAGGTTCCGGTTCGCCGATTGCTGCTGGCAAGTATACTGAGCCTGACCTTAGTTGCCTGTGGCAGCGAAGCGACTACTACCCGTAGTCTTTCTGCTACCGATGTTAGCACTACTGTCGCCACTACTACCAGTGCGGCCGCTACAACCGCCGCTGTCGCTCCCACGACTGCCAGCGATACCGTAGCTGCCAGCACTACTCAGGCAGCCAGCTCCGCCTCGCAGTCCGAACAAGTAGCCCAGGCGGTTTCACCGGCGGCTACCAGTGCCAGCGCCAATCAGAGCGACCAGGCTGAAAGTAATTCTGTAGTGGGTGTGGTTAAACGTCTCAATCCGGCGGTAGTGACTGTTTATAATAAAAGCAAGTACACCCCGGGTCGCTTACCGGGGGGAGTCAGAGTTACTCCGGGTGCGGATAGTAATACCGGTAGCGGGTTTGTAGTCCAGGGTATCGGTAGTGGCGTTATCATCAGCAGCGATGGCTATATAGTTACTAATGCCCATGTAGTGGACGGTCAGGATAACCTGTCAGTGGCCCTGAATGATGGTAAGTCTTCCGTGCCTGCCAAACTAATCGGTGTCGATAAACTGGGTGACCTGGCGGTCTTGAAGATAGACTCGCAGGTTCCGGCTTACGCTAAGTGGGCCAGCCATGTGGATGTTGGCGAAACCGTTATAGCAATCGGAGCGGCCCTGGGAGATTTCCGTAACTCAGTATCAAAAGGCGTGGTAAGCGGCTTGAACCGCACGCTACCGGATGATACAGGCACCAACGTCTATATTCAGACTGATACACCGATCAATCACGGCAATAGCGGTGGACCGCTGCTAAATTTGCAGGGTGAAATTGTAGGAATCAATACTGCCGTAGTGCGCAGCACAGGAGGTAGCACGCGCGGGTCTACGGATGTCGCGGAAGGGCTCGGTTTTGCCATTCCATATAACATTGCGCAACAACTCACGGGGCAGCTTATCAGCAAGGGTTCAGTGACACGTCCCTACTTTGGCATCACTTATCAGATGATTTCTCCGGCTGAAGCGGGCACCCTTTCTTACAACGGCAAACCTTTCCCCTCGGTTGAAGGGGCCTGGATTGGGCAAACCAGTAGCGGACAATCGGGCATTGTCAAAGGCGGTCCGGCAGACAAAGCGGGCCTGAAAGATAATGATGTAATTACAGCCATAAATGGCGAAGCTCTGAATGATAATAACCCGCTGGTAAACGTGATTTTGAAGTACAAACCGGGGGACACTATCAAGCTTACCGTACAGCGAGGCGACCAGACTTTAACGTTAAGCCTGACACTGGCGGAGCGGCCCAGCAATCTTTAGGAATACTGTCCTTTCTCCCTTTTAAATAATACCACTTCAACCTGTTGATACCAAGAAGATGAAGTCGCGAGCCTTCATCTTCTTTATTTTATATTTTTTGAGTTTTAACGAAGAGGTAAAGTTACGGTGAAAGTTGAACCTTTATCCGGGACACTCTCCAGGTCGATACGACCACCATGTTTACGCACAATTTCCCGGCAGATGAAGAGGCCCAGGCCCAGCCCTTTTATGTCACCTACTTCGTTATCGTTACTGGTATGCAAGCGGCTCCAGCGATTGAAAATAATAGCCTGTTTTTCCTCCGGAATACCAATACCCTGGTCAGCCACCGATAACTCAACCGTATTAGGATCGCGGCGTTGTAAGGAAATGTTTACTTCTCCGCCATCAGGTGAATACTTTACCGCATTATCAATCAGGTTCGTAACTACTTGATCCATACGCACTCGATCAAACTCGCCCATTATAGGTTCTTCGTTGATTTGGAGGCGCAAGATATGCCGGTTTTCAGGCGCTTTATCTTCTTCCATTTCTGTGGTTGTAACTGCAATAATACAGCGTTTTACAGTTTCCCGGACCAATTCGGCTAAATCAAGCGGTTCAGGTTGGATTTGCAGACGGTTTGTATTGATGCGCGAAACATCCAGTAACTTGCCGATCAACACATCTAGAGCGTTGGATTGTTTGATAACGCGATTTAAATTATTAAGAAGTGTCTCGCGAGGAATAAGTTCTCCTTCAGGATATTTGTTAATAGCTCGCACGGTGAGCTGGCTGAAACCACGTAGCGCGGTTAGCGGATTGCGCAAATCATGGCTGGCAATCGAAAGAAACTCATCTCGTGATTTAAGGGCAGTTTCCAGTTCACTTATTTTTTGATTGGCAGATAATAGCGGACCCACCTGCCCGGCAAAAAGCTCTAACAGCCTGATGTCGGCTTGCTGGAAGGGAGTTCCATGAGACTGCTGGCGGAATAACCCTATTACTCCCACTACCTCTTCCTGTCGCTTTAAGGGGATGGCGACACCATAAGTCAGATTAGCCAGCCTGTATATTTCACTGTTATCCTGAGAAGCACCATCGCTACTTGTAAGGGTCTGCTGTTCGTTAATGGCTTCTTCAAGCAATCCTTTGCGGTCTTGCGGTTTCAACCGGTAACCTTCGAAAATAGCTCCTTTTATGCCGCTGGCAATAACCCGTACCCAGGAGTGACCGGGCTCAAGCATCGCTATGGCTGCCACATCGGCCGAAACCAGTTCAAGCGCGCTTTCAACTGTCCGGTGTGACATTTTTTCTAGCGATCCACTTTTCTCGATGCTATTGAGAAGGTCGAATATCTTTTGTATTTTTTGAAAGTCCAGAGGCTCACCAGAACTGGGAGTAAATTTCGCTGTGATCGGGGAAGCGTAATAGTAGTTGTTTTCCTGATCAGGCTGATAACTTTCTCTACCCATATTTTGAGGAGTGCTTATGTGATGTTCCAACTTCGTACCTTTCATTGTAGAGTGAACAGGCAAAACACCGGCTAAAAATATTCTTAAATATGAAAAAGACTAAAGTATTTTATAAGCAAAAAATATGCCACCATTTAGTCATAATTACTATTTCTGAAAAGACTAAACGAAATCTGGGCGCTAATAAGAGCTTGACATTTATTAACATAATTTGCTATAATCATGTACAAATAAGAATGATTATTAACTAAAAATGAGGGCTAGTAGGGAAGGACAAACAGCAATGTTTACGGCGGATTCAGTAGCAGCTAAAATACGTGAAAGCGAAACGCAAGGCGGTAATCCCATGAAGGTTACTCCGCAGCGGCGTTTAATATTCAAAGCGCTAGAGGGGAAAACCACACATCCTACCGCCGATGACATTTACCGGGAAGTAAAGGATATCATCCCTGATATTTCGGTAGCCACTGTTTATAAAACGTTAAATGAGCTGGTAAAGATGGGTTTGCTGCTGGAACTAAAGCACGATGGAGAGCAAAGCCGCTTTGACCCTCGCACCGATCTTCACAGCCATTTGATGTGCATTGGTGAGAAAGTAAATGATAAAGGCAAAGTAATCAAGTGCGGGCGCCTGGAAGATGTTTCGGTGAGCTTTCCACAGTTAAGCGTACCGGAAAGTGACCAGCGCGGTTTTATGATTACCGGTAATGAAGTTATCTTTTATGGCTACTGCCCGGATTGCCAGTCCCGCATGCATTCTAACTCTTAGACTCTTTTGAAAAAATAAAGAAAGACTAACCGCTCCTTATCAAGAGGAGCGGTTTTTTTAGCTTGCAAAAAAGGGCGGATTACAACTTAAAAGAACTTTCAGCTCTTACCTCTCCTGGCTTTACCGCTTTCCCTATGGTGCCGGCCAAATGCTTCAGGTTAAGTGGTAATGTTTATTGACATTGTTAATAAACATTACTATAATTGTTATATTCAATCAGCTTTGTCGAGAATAATCAAAGCTGACTGACCTTTAGAAATAGTGGAAACAAAAAGTACAGGAGACACATTTATGGCACCAAGTGCTGAAGCTCAAGCTGCTAAAGAACGAAGACGTCACCGGCCTAAAATCGCAAAGGACGCGATTGAGCTAATGGGTAATACACCCCTCGTGCGCTTAAACAAGGTTACGCAAGGGGCGGTTGGGAATGTAATTGCCAAACTGGAAGCATATAACCCTGGCTTTTGTGTCAAATGCCGTATTGGCGTAGGTATGATTGAAGACGCTGAGCGTCGTGGTGTGCTATCCCCCAATACTGTTATCGTTGAACCGACCAGTGGTAATACCGGTATCGCCCTGGCGTGGGTCTCCGCCGTTAAAGGCTACAAATTGACCCTGGTTATGCCTGATACTATGAGCGTTGAACGCCGCATGTTGCTAAAAGGTTATGGCGCTGACCTGGTGCTAACCCCCGGCGCGGAAGGTATGCCAGGCGCTATTCGCAAAGCCGAAGAATTACTGGCCTCCTTACCGGATGCCTGGATGCCTCAACAGTTTAAGAATCCCGCTAACCCTGAGATTCACCGCAATACCACCGCTCTTGAAATATGGGACGATACTGATGGTCAGGTCGATATCCTGGTTTCAGGTGTTGGTACCGGCGGTAGCCTGACCGGTGTGGCCCAGGTAATCAAGCAGCTCAAACCTGACTTTAAGGTAGTAGCGGTAGAACCTTCTGCCAGCCCGGTTTTGAGCGGTGGCAAGCCCTCTCCACATAAAATTCAGGGCCTCGGTGCCGGTTTTGTGCCGGATGTACTGGATACCAGTCTGGTTGATGAGGTCTTCCAGGTCAGTAATGAACAGGCTATTGAAACGGCTCGCGCCATTATGCGGGAGGAAGGCCTGCTGGTAGGTATCAGTTGCGGCGCGGCGGCTTATGCTGCTATCGAGGTGGCTAAAAGGCCGGAAAATGCCGGGAAGAATATTGTGGTAATTCTGCCGGATACCGGCGAACGCTATCTGAGTACTGTATTGTTCGCTGACATTCGCGAACAGTTGCAGTTGGCTTAAGAGCCAGGGATAGCGTAGTTAACATGAAAATATCCAGCAAAGGTGAATATGGTCTACGAGCTCTTTTCGACCTGGCGCAGCATTTTGAGCAGAACCCGCGCCGCAGCCGGGAGATCGCTGAAGCACAAGGGCTCCAGGAAGATTACCTCAACCAGTTGTTGATCACCCTCCGGAAGGCCGGTTTAATCAACAGCTTGCGCGGTCCCCAGGGCGGACATGTCCTGGCCCGTCCACCTCATCAGATCACACTTTATGAGATCATCCGAGAACTGGAAGGCGATATTTCACCGGTGGCGCACGCCGTAGATAAAGCTCCAATTGATAATGTTCTCAATCAGATCTGGAGCCAGATTGAGCAGGAGACCATGAGTATTCTCCAGTCCACTACTCTGGCGGATCTTACTGAACGTTTTGCGCAAAGTCAGACTGAGAATATGTACTATATCTAACTGACAACAAAGAGAAAAGGGTGGCAAAAATAAATTGCCACCCTTTTTATTGTCAATAAAATCCGGTAAGAGCACCAAAATCTATATTTATTTAGCCCCGGTTAACTGTCGTTTGAGTATTTTGCCTGTAGCGGTCTTGGGCAACGGTTCGGTGCGTAGCTCAATAAAGCACGGATACTTGTAAGGACTGCCTATTTAGAAAGAGACTTACAAAATGAAATATGGGATTTGCAAAGCCAGGCTGATTGAGAATATCGTCTACCTGCGTTAAACTTAATTATCCGTTGATGAAAGAATCACCTGAGGACTGAATAAAAGTATCAAAAAAAGGAAGACAAAGAGGAATTATATATGAAGCGAACTTTACGCAGCCAGCAAATCCGGCTGATTAATCGCCAGGGCGATGCTTTAAGGCTGGGAATGGGCTGGAGTGTGGATGACCTGGGCAAACCGCAAATACTGGTGGAAAGTACTATGGGTGATGCGCATCCCAGTGGTACACATCTGGGCGGTATGGTAGACCAGGTAAAAATTGGCATTTATCAAAATGGAGGTAAACCTGCCGTCTTTACCGCGACCGATATTTGTGACGGTCAGGCCCAGGCGCACGAAGGCATGAGTTATAGCCTGGTCAGCCGCGATGTACTGGCCGCTATGCTTGAAATTCATGCCCTGGGCCATCCCCACGATGGGCTGGTAGCGGTCTCCAGTTGTGATAAAGGGATTCCCGGGCATCTTATCGGTATGGCCCGTGTAGATCTGCCAGCGATTCACGTGCCGGGCGGTACGCAATTGAACGCGCCGGACGGCGTAACGAGCGATCTTATGTACCCTATGGGCGACCGGTTTAACCAGGGCGAGTTAAGCGCGGAAGATTTGCTGGCTGCTCAGAAGAACGCCAGCCCTTCCTGTGGAGCCTGCCAGTTTATGGGAACTGCCAGCACCAACCAGGTAATGAGCGAGGCCCTGGGTCTGGCCTTACCCGGCAGCGCCCTGATTCCGGCGGTTTTAACGGCCCAGCAACGTATGGCGCATGCCGCAGGGACACAGGTGATGAAACTGGTCGAAATGGGATTAACTCCTTCCAAAATTCTTACTCGCAAAGCTTTCGAAAATGCCCTGATGCTACACGCGGCGGTACGCGGCAGCACTAACCTGCTTTTGCATCTACCGGCCCTGGCCCGAGAAGTAGACGTAGAGCTAACTCCTGACGATTTCGACCGCATGGGCAAGCGCGTCCCGGTGTTGACCAATATCAAGACTGCCGGACCGCATCCCGCCGAATACCTGTGGTACGCTGGCGGAGTACCGGCCCTGATGCTTGAATTAATGGACTATCTGCATCTTGATGTTATGACCGTTACAGGTAAGACTCTGGGCGAGAATCTCGAAGCAATCAAAAAGAGTACTTTCTTCTGGGAAACCCGCAGCTTCCTCAAGAATTACAAGCTGCAATGGCGTGACATTATTAAAACGGTCGCTGAACCGGTTGTAGCGGGCGGACATGTAGCGGTCCTGCGTGGCAACCTGGCTCCAGGCGGTGCGGTCATCAAACATGCGGCGGTAACCCCTGAGATGCAACAGCACACCGGACCGGCCATCGTTTTCGACCGCGAGGAAGACGCCATCAAGGGTGTTATGAATAATGAGGTCAAGCCCGGTCATATTATGGTCATTCGGAATGAAGGACCGCGAGCCTCAGGTATGCCCGAAATGTATTTCTGCACCGCTATTATCGCGGGACGCCCTGAGTTATCTAATAGCGTGGCTATTATCACCGATGGCCGCTATAGCGGCGCGACTAAAGGCCCGTGCATCGGACATGTTACGCCGGAAGCTTACGCTGGCGGACCAATCGCCCTGGTTCAGAACGGCGACCTTATCAGCATAGATGTAGCCGGGCGCGGCCTGAATATTATTGGCTTTAATGGCCGCCCAAATACGCCGGAAGAAGTAGAACGCGTACTGGCCGAACGCAAATCGCGCTGGACACCGCCGGTTAATATTCACAAAAAAGGGATTCTGGCGGCTTATAGCCGGATGGCGGTCGGTCCAATGGAAGGCGCCTACTTCGCCTGATGCCTCCATGTGACAGGTGAAGGGCTTTATTGAAAGCCCTTCACCTGCTTTCCTGGCCCTGATTAAGCTGTAATTCTATCGAAACAATACCCAATGCTAATGGCTGAATGGTTGGAATTTAGCCTGATTGTGATAAAATTCGCGTAAAAGTAACTTGCACTGATCCTTGCGCATGAAGTATAAATAGAAAGTAATAAAAAAGCAGTACCGGGTTAAACTTTTAATGTTTGAGAGGAAATTTTGTAATGGCAGTTAAGCGCACCAGCATCGAAGTTTTTGTAGAAATCCCGCGCGGTTCGCGCAATAAGTACGAATTCGATAAAGAACGCGGTATTTTTAAGTTAGACCGTGTGCTTTATAGTTCCGTACACTATCCCAGCGATTACGGTTTTATTGCCGATACCCTGAGTCTGGATGGTGACCCGCTGGATGCCCTGGTCATTCTGGATATTCCTACTTTTCCCGGTTGCGTGGTGGATGCTCGGCCCATCGGTATTCTCGATATGACGGACGAACAGGGCCATGATGAAAAAATTCTGGCTGTGCCGACGCATGACCCGCGCTATCGCCACATTACAAAATTAGAAGATCTGGGACCCCACTGGTTGCGCGAAATCGAGAACTTCTTTGCCACTTACAAAGCCCTCGAAGATAAATGGACTGAACTGGTAGGCTGGAAAGATGAAACTGTAGCCTGGCAGGTGATTGAAGAGGCCGAACATCGCTACCACCGTTACAAAGAAATGAAGAAGGCTAAGCCGGTAGCTGAGCCTGCTCAAATCACTCGCCAGGATTTCAAGGTGGACAAGGCAGAATTGATAGCTATGGAAGCCCAACCTGAAGAGAAGAGCAACTAGGATACTTCGGACTTTTTAGGATACTTTTTAACGGAGATAGCATAAGCCTCGTCCAATAATGGCCGCACCTGTGTCTCGAAAGTGGTGACGCTGGGATTAAGGATACTCACCCAGTACATCCGCCCGTAGACTGGATGCGGCATTAGTTTATCCAGGGCTGTGAAATCGTAGGCGCTCTCAGTCTCGTTTGAATCGGTAGAGAATGGCTTAGTACCAAACAGTTCCTGGAAAGTCTGCTTGCTGACGCCAATATTCAGGCGGAAAACTGAAGGCCGGTTCAGGTTAGAAAACTGATCATAATCGTCATCGTGAGTTACGAGTGTAGCCATAGGAAACTTCCCGCCTGGGTCATACATAAAGAAGCTATTTCCCAAAGCTGTTATCACCTCGATACCATCAAAGGTAACGGTTATGTACTCTGTAATTGCGGCTTCGTCCACAGTTTTTGTTCCTTTCTAATTATTGATATCCTTTAAAAGTTCACTCAACCTCTTCTAAAGAGCAAAACCCGATTCTATTCCTTCATAAAAACGGCTCTATCTACACTGGTATTTTCTCAGACTACAGTTATACTATATAACTCAGAAGCAATAATTGAGGGTTAGAATTATTTTGCTATCCTTAGCATCGTCCAAAATTTGAAATTTGAGTAGGGAACAGGCATCGAGCTGGTGCAAATAATTATATAACGTGGCTTAATTACAGTTTATAACTCTCTTATTCCACTTGAGGATTTTACATGAAGGTTAGCAACTACCTGCGGACGATAGATTTGGCGCAGGCCGCCCGGATAAGCGTACAGCAGGTGCGCAACTATGAGGCCGCTGGTTTTATTCCGGCGGCTGAACGCACTCAGAGTGGCTATCGCCTCTACACCCGGCAACATCTGGCGGCGCTTAAAACCACTCGCAACCTGGTCGCGGGGTACGGGTGGCAAGAAGCGCGAGGGATTATGCAGGCTGTTCACCAGGGACAACTTACAGCGGCGCTTGCTCTGATTGACAAGCGCCATGCTGAACTGGCCGGCAAACGCCTTCAGGTTGAACAGACATTGGCAGCTTTGAGCCTGTTAGCGACACAATCGGTGGCTAAGGAAAATCCCCGTCATTCCCAAAGTCTACGCGTGGGAGAGGCGGCTAAACAGGTAGGTGTGGCGGTCTCGGCCCTGCACTTCTGGGAGCAGCAGGGCTTATTGCAGCCTGTACGCGACGGGAGTAGCCGCTATCGCCTGTATGATGAGCAGCAAATGCGCCGTTTGCAGGTAGTGGTTATGCTCAGAGAGTCGGGCTACAATTTCGAAGCTATTCACACAACCTTGAATGAACTGGCAGCAGGACGACCTGAAAAAGCTATCGCGGCCCTGGAGAAACGGCTGGCAGAATTTGCCAGGACAAGCTGGACCTGTCTTACGGCAATTCCCTTATTTCAGAGCTATATCAGTGAGTTTTTGCCTGAACTTTGTAACTCGCTATGAGCAGCCTTATTCTCACCGAAGTTTTTCCTGTAACCTATTTGATATCTCCCGCCAGCATGATGGCTACCGTATCTCCCGGGCGATAGTTAGCCGCTTTTATGGCGCGGGTCAGGTCATTGTCGAGTGCCAGCAGTTTATCGGCCTGAGTAATGGCCAGGATTACTTTGCTTCCTGCCCGGTTAAAACCCAGCATATTAAACTGAATGTCCGCGTGGTCTTTAGGTTGAGCGGGTGGGGAAATTTCCTTCCAGTTACGGCGACTGACAAAAGCATCACGCCAGTAATTCGCCGCTTCCTCGGGGGTATCCCGGAGAACATAAACCGCCACATCGGGCGACTTAAAGTTCTGGGTGTCTCCCGGAAACTGGGCCAGCATGGCGTTTTGCCCTGAAAGGCTTAATGGGTAGCGTGCCGCATTGGGCGGAGCAGGTAAATCCTCTTTGACCCCAACAAAAAGAGCGGCGATACCGCAATACAACGTGCCGACAACCAGTACTACCGGCAAAATGATGCGGCGCAGGCGCGGTTTGGGAATAGGCTGTAGAGTACTAAGGCTTTCTGTCACGGGTGATTTACCCCTTTTTAACCTTAATTGATTTGATTATCTGTTGTAGAAGAGAGAAATGCGTGATAAACTTAATATATCATAAAAAAAGAGTGTTAGTTGCTCACAAAGTGTATTTTGGATTCTGTATCACCATCTGAAGTTTTTTACTTACTTTAAGGTTAACCTGCACGAGAGTCTGTTGTACATCAATTGGTTTTCTACCCGGTTTTCGTTCAAGTGTCATTGTGGCTGTGCATTTCCAGTTAAGTAACGAAGTTAAGAGGAGAAAAGACTATGGCGGTTGCAAAAGAGTTTCGTGATTTTATATTACGCGGTAATGTCGTAGACCTGGCGGTCGGTGTAGTAATTGGGGCGGCCTTTGGGGCGGTAGTAACCGCTTTCGTTAAGGATATTATCACTCCAATTATCTCTATTCCCGGCACCACTAATTTTAACGACCTCTACTGGCAGGTGGGTGGCGCAAAGTTTCTGGTGGGCGATTTCATCAATACGCTTATCAGCTTCCTGGTGATCGCGCTGGTTATCTTTTTCTTTGTGGTTAAGCCGGTAAATATGCTGATGAAGCGCTTCAAGCCAACCCAGCCTGAACCGGAAACTACTCACGAATGCCCTTATTGCTTGAGCAAAGTACCTTTGCAGGCTACTCGCTGCGCTTTCTGCACTTCCGACCTGAAAGCGGCTGTCTAGACAGAAAGTAAGCTCTGAAGAAAACGGCCATTTCAGCTGGTAATTTCGCCCCAGGCTCTGTTTTCAGGAATTTTCCGGTTGACAATGGCCGTTTGAAAAGGTATAATCAGGCGTGTTCGGTGCTGGCAAAGAGCCTTAAGTTGCTTTGCCGAGTCAGCTACGCGGGTGGTACGCGAATTGGCTTAGCAAGCTGTCTTGAAAACAGTCGCCCGAGAGGGTTGGGGGTTCAATTCCCTCACCACCCGCCATTTCTTACAACTGAATACACTTAATCCGCACGATTACTGAAAGCCATTGTATAATGGGGAGGTGCCAGAGAGGTCGAATGGGGCCGCCTGCTAAGCGGTTATAGCCTTATAAGCTATCGAGGGTTCGAATCCCTCCCTCTCCGCCATTTCTTTCAGAAAGAGTGCGGTTTTTTTATTTTCAAAAATTATTAAAAACCACATTTTAGCCCTATCAAAAAACCCTGTAGAGAGGCACCCTGTCGCCTTTTTTCCAGATATTTTAAGATAGGTTTTATTATCAAATAAAAAGAGACTTAATAAGAACAAAGAAGCTATATGAAAAATTTACCTACTACGCCCCGTGGTATGGAAGGCTGGCATGGGCCTGGCAATTCCCCTCGCAAAAGTTCCAACCGCCGCAAATCGGATGACGGTTTCAGTTTGAGAATGGTGCTGGAGACCGTTCAGAGTCTGCCCCGGGTGATGAAGCTTGTATGGTCTACGCATCGTAGCCTGACTTTTAGCCTGGGCTTTATCAGCCTGATACGTGGTTTTTCGCCTGCCGCCAGCGCCTGGGTTTCTAAACTGGTGATTGATAGTGTGGTAGCCGCTTTACCACCCCACAATGGCTCGGTCAATACTGTAATCTGGTTGGTATTATTACAACTGCTTATTTCAGTAGTAACCAGCTTGCTCGGTACTCTTAGCAATATCGTCCAGCAACTCTTGCAGGAGAATGTTTCTAACCGGGTGCGCCTGATGGTCATGGAAAAGGCGAACACCCTCGACCTTTCCTTCTTCGAGAATCCCGAGTTCTATGATAAGTTGCGGCAGGCTCAGGAGCAAGCCTCCTTCCGGCCTGTGACAATGGTTTCGCAGACTTTCGACCTGGTACGGACACTCATTACCTTCCTCTCGATGATAATCCTCCTGTTGCGGCTCGATTGGTGGGTCTCGCTGGTGGTGTTGCTGGTGCCCATTCCGGCCTTCCTGGCCGATAGCCGTTATGGCTGGATGGGTTACCAGCGCATGCGCCGGCAATCGCCCGAACGCCGCCAGATGAGCTATTTTGAGACGGTGATGACAACCGATACCTATAATAAAGAAGTCAAACTCTTTAACCTGGGCGATTTCTTTATCAACCGCTTCCGAGAATTAGCCTACAAGTTCTATGGCGAAAACAAAACTATCCTGGTCAAGCGCTATATGACCAACTTCCTGTGGCTGACTGTCAGCACTGTCGCTAACTCTGGCATCTATCTTTATGTGGCAATCCAGGCGGTCAACGGCCGTATTTCGCTGGGTGACCTGACGCTTTACACACAGGCCGCTCTCCAGGTAGGCACCAGTTTCCAGGGTTTGCTCAACGGTATATCCAGCACTTACGAAAATAACCTTTTCGTCAATACCCTGTTCGAGTTTTTGGATTACGAACCGCAGATTTTTTCTCCAGCTAAGCCGCTGCCCATTGTCAACGGTAATGCTGCATCTACACGTGGATTAAGTGTTGAATTTCGCAACGTCAGCTTTACTTATCCGGGTAAGAATGAACCGGCCCTGAAGAATGTCAGCTTTACTATTGGCGCTGGCGAGGCTATAGCGCTGGTTGGGCGCAACGGCGCGGGCAAAACCACCATTGTTAAGCTCTTAAACCGGCTCTACGACCCCAATGAAGGAGAAATCCTGATAGGAGGGCGCAATATCAAGGAGTATGACCTGAATGAGTTGCGAGCGCAGGTCGGTGTAATTTTCCAGGATTACGTGACTTACTTTATGCCGGCCAGGGCGAATATTGGCATCGGCCAGCTAAGCCAGATCGAAAACCTGGAACTGGTAAAGCAGGCTGCGGCCAAAAGCGGAGCGAGTGCCGTAATCGAAAAGCTGCCGGACGGCTACGAGACGATGCTGGGCCGCTGGTTCAACGAAGGCACCCAGCTTAGCGGTGGTGAGTGGCAGAAGATAGCCCTGGCCCGCGCCTTTATCCGCGACGCCCGCATCCTGGTGCTGGATGAACCTACCAGTTCGCTGGATGCGCGAGCTGAGTATGAAGTTTTCGCTTCTTTCAGGGAACTAACTGAGGGCAAAACTGCCATCTTTATCTCGCACCGCTTTAGCACCGTGCGACTGGCCGACCGAATCTTTGTAATCGAGGAGGGCGAACTTAAAGAGGAAGGCTCGCACCTTGAGCTGATGGCGCTCGATGGGCGCTACGCCGAGCTGTTTAACCTCCAGGCTGACGCCTACCGCTAAGCCTTAGAAAAGGCCCTGGTTCTCTTAGAGTGAGACCGGGGCCTTTTTTAGTTCAAAGCTGAGAGCTATTTTCAGTACTCGTATTGTGACGGCGGGAAGAGCATATCATCGTTCCCGGGCCTGGATGCCGGTACCTGGGGCGGTTGGACAGGTCGCGAAGGGTCTGGTTGTGCTGGACCTTGCAGGGCAGGTGGCTGTGCCAGAGTAGCCGGTTCGGGAGGTAGCATAGTGTTTCTGGCAGCCGTACCCGGTATATTGGCGTTAGGAGTAGCCCGCTCGATAGCGGTTTGCAGGTTGGAAAGTTCCTGGCGTAACTCGCCAAAGCGCTGCGAAAGACCTCCCAGGTGTTCACGTTCCGTTCGGATAAAGCGGGTGTACGGAGCGATAGCCTCGCGCACTCTTTCCGTTCCGACTGTCATTTCATGCTGGAATTGTTCGCGCAACACTCCGGTCAGGCGCCCTCGTAGCGACTCAAGTTTCTGCCGGAATTCATACTTGGCCTTGCGGCGGCGCGCCGGGATAATATAGAAACCTACGCCACCTATTACCAGGGTCAACAGTAGCCCGGTAAAGTCAGCCGCCGCGCTGCTCAGTACAATCGCCAGGCCTGCCCCGATGCCTACCGCCCCGATTTCGGTCAGAGTAGTGCGCGCTACCGCGTCACGGACGCTTAGATTAAGCTTTTCCGCTTCGGCCCGGTGGTCGAAGCTCTGCATGATACTGCGGGCCTGCTCACCGACCTGCTGTAATAAAGCCCGGCGGTTATAGTTAAAGCGTTCGAAATCGTTGCTGGTGCTTCCAATCAACTCCTGGTCGCCTCCGGCCTGGCGGCGTTCTCGCAAATAAGCGGTTACTTCCTGCCAGGTGCGTCCTTCTCGCTCTACGGTCCATTCCACCATATCCTGCACGGCTTGCTCAATGCGGCGAGGAGTGTCGCCCACCACTCGCTGTTCGAAATCGCGCCTGATGCGGTCAGTCTTGATCAATTCGAAGACACGAGTAACTTTCAAAACTTCATCAAAGAATTTATCGGCTCGCTCGTTTAGTTCATAAATCAGATTGTTAATACGTGCCAATCTGCCTTCAAAATCGCGCCGCATGTCGTCCTGGTAGACCTCTAACTGGCGCTCGATGTTGTCTACTGTGCGGGCATCCTGTTCCAGTAAATTCAGGCGCTGGCCAATAGCCTCTCCGTAACGCCCGGTTAGCTGATCCGCCACCGAGAGCGGACTTTGAAATTTCAGGCGAATGCGGCTGGACTGGTCGAGGGTACGGAAAATGTAATCCTCTAACGGGCCAAAACCGCTATTTTGCCAGAGCGGCATGAACTGCGGACCGGGTTGCATTTTAGCCTGTAAAGCCAGGCGCCCTGACACCGGGAAAATAGGCGCTTCCAGCCCGAGTAGCTGTCGAAAGCCATCTGCCACAAACTGCATCACTTTGTGGTAGTCTTCAGAACTGTTAATCAGGTCTACTTTATTGACCACTACCACAATTTTCTTGCCCCAGTCTCGTACTTTTTCCAAAAATTGCCGTTCGCTCTGAGTGAAGGGTCGTTCTGAGGAGGTCACGAATATAACTAGGTCGCTACGCGGTACAAATTCCTCGGTAAGGGCCTGGTGCCGCTCGATCACGGCATTGGTGCCGGGAGTATCTACCACGCTGATTTCTTGCAAAAAAGGCGCCGGATAAAAAACCTCCAGTAAATCAGCTTCCCGGCGCTGTTGTCCTGGCTGTTGCCCGAAACGCAGCACATTGATCTGACTGGTGGTTGGGGTAGCACCTTCCGCCAGCACCTTTGCGCCTACCAGGGCGTTTATAAAAGCCGACTTACCGCTGTTAAATTCTCCTACTACTACCAGCAGGAAAAGCTCGTCTAACCCGGCGCTAACTTTAGCCAGCAGACTTCGATCTTCCGGCGCAGCGCCAAAATCCTCTACTGCCTGTTGGAGCTTCTCAAAAAAATCTTTCTCAGCGGCTAATACCTGATTTTGCGAGGCGGTTAATAACGGTTTACCATTCATCCCTATAATTACCCTTTTTTACATAAAAATAAATCCTGATAAGGATAATAAGCAAAAGATGTGCCGTACAACAGGGAGCTAAAGCTTTAGGTGAAAATAAAGAACGAAGAAAGGGAATTACAACTTTTGACCTTCAATTTCCAGGTTAAGTTGCGTTAACCGGTAACTGCCATTCAAAGCGCTGGCGCGAATACGCACAAAACCACCCACAGGCTCAAGGAAATTTGAGATTTCAGGGCCAGTAAGGTTATAACGGCTGCGCTGATCGTCCATTTTGGCAATCAGCACCCACTTCTGAGTGGTCCAGTCAAAAATCTCAATTTGAGGATTGGTGTGACTCCCGGGATTCGCCTGGCTCTCAGACTCCACGAATAGGCTTAAACGAGAGGGCAGCATTTTAGTCTGGGGTGGCAATCTAAACTGCAAAGTAGTTGAACCTTCTTTACCAATTTTCAGATCGCCCTCTATTTCCGGAGTAATTCTCACATCGTTGGAGCGTACCGAGACCAGACTGGCCGCAGGCACCAGCACGGTGGAAGAGTTTTGAGCGGGCTGATATGAGATAGGTAACGGTTTAAGCAGTAAAGCGGCGTTGTGCTGGCGCAATGTTCCGCTACCAGCGTTTTTTACCTGCCCAAGAAGCTTCTCGGCAGCCTCTTCTCGCAACCACCCGGTGATATACAGACTGTAGCTTTCATACTGGGAAGAAAACTGCCCGCTAAGGTAACTTGCATTCAGGGTAGTCCAGGCAAGATTATTCTGCCACTGTTCGTAAGTATAAGAAGTATTTTTGCTTATGGGATCTTCTGCACTGATATTTGCAGAATACATATTCGGGTCTATGCTCTGACGAGGCAAGAAGCCGGGCAGTTTCTTAAAAGGAAACTCAACTCTTTGAGTGGCTCCAGCCGGAAAATCACCTAAATAAAGATAATTATCACCTAAGACCAGGGCTACATCAGCTAAAGAGTAAGGGCTGTGGTTGGCAATAGTACCTATTAAGCCGTTTCCATCAGGTTCTACTGCTACTTGCGCTTCTATATTTAACTGGCTCTCCAGGGTTCCTTGTCCGGCAAAAACCTGCACGTATGTAGGAGCAGCCGGGAGACTCTCTATAACGCTAGGTTCGCTGGCACCATCTTGCCTGATGATAGTGGGAGGTTTGGCCTGTAACATCCCACCATCAAAGGTCGGATTTTGAGGACGATAAAGCATCGACCCGGTAATCTGAGATGGATTATTGATTTGAAGTTTAGTCTCAGCATCACGTTGTAAGCCCGCGCTGGTAAAAAAGCTGGTGACAGTAGCCGGAGAAGAGTCATTATCAGCAGGATAGGCCACTATAGCCACACGATTAATCTGAACCTCGCCTGCGCCAAGATTACTGGCTGCGAACCAGACTAACCATCCCAGCATAACGCTCAAGAGCGGTCCTATCCAGTAAATCATTAAGGTTTTGTTGCGCTTACGCACAAAATAGTAAAAGCCTACCAGCATCAAGCCAATATAAGCAAAAAGAGCAGCGAGAAGCCAGGTAGGGTCAGGTATATTTCGAGATGGCTGTGCAATAACCTGGCGCAGGATGTCTGGCATTTCGAAAAGGTTTTGTTTCAAAAAGACATGCTCAAGACTCGGATCGGAGGTGTCTGCAATAATACTCCAGTAATTATTCGCTTTATCGGGTTCGGTGAAAGGTGGCGAGAGCAAGTCAAAGGCAGTTACCACCACGCTACCACGCCCGAGAGCCCTGCCTGCTACCAGGGGTATATTCCCTGATTGCAGCATTGTTACTCTTCCGGCTGCGGTTGGTACGAGTTTTTGAAGGTTAAAGTTTTGACCATCTAGGATAGGCAGGTTTGTATCGGGTAGCGCTTTACCGGACAACCGGTTCAAATTAAAGGTCCCTTCGCTGAGAGCAGGTAAGGCACCTGGCCCAAGAAACTGAGAGAGCCTGGCGAACTGCGGACCACCCGAAATCCAGAGTCTGCCGCCCTGTTCCACCCAACCCAGCAAGTTTTGCCATTGTTTTCCGGTTAATTGCTCAGGTTTAACATTACCCAGTAAAAGAGCGTTGACATTGGTAAGACCTATACTCTGATCCGTTAACAGGCTGGCAGGGACAGGTTCAAAGACCGTCCGAGTTTCATTTGGTCTTATTCTAAAGACGCCGGGGTACGGTACAGTTGAAGGATCATTCGGCTCAGAAAGAACACCTATCAAATAATCAGTATTGAGAACAGGTAGTAAACTAACCTTTTGTGATGCAACCTGGTTGCCATTTTCATCATACAGGTTAACATCAAAATGCGGTTCATAATGGGTTGGCAAAATTTGCAGGTTGAAATCGAGGCTGGCACCTGCGGCCAGATTTACATTTCGAGCATAATTGTAAAAAGTCTGGGGATCATAGGGAAGCAAAGCTCTAACTTCCCCTCGCCAGGGTTGAGGTCCGTTTTGCAAACTAACCGCCAGCGTTACCCAGTTTCCATCCCGGTAATAGCCTTTGACGAGTGTTTGTACCTTAAAGGCAGGAGGTTTTGGATTGGCCTGAGCGTAGGTAGTAGTGGCGGTGGAAGGCAGACAAACCAGCAAGACGATTAGCAAGGCGCAAACGAACTGGATCACTGCTCGGAACAGCGGTGATTGGAGAGCAGTAATGGATTTGTAGCCTGTTTTCTGATGCATATCTTGCTAACCCATTACCGTTAATAACTAATTATACTTGTATTGTAAACATTAAGTAAGAGGTTTCGCGACAGGCTTTTTTGCTTTACCGCGAAACCCCGGCGAGTTTTGATTATAGTTTAGCAGAAAATTGAAGAAACGGCGCGATTATTTTGCTTTTACCTGTGTCAAAAAGGTCCATTTGCCATCTTTGATCTCTTTGACATAAAAGTCGGTTAAAGTGCTGTCGCCATTTTTATCGAAACTCCACTTACCCAGCACGCCTTCAAAATCTTTGATATTGGAGAGTGCCTGTACGATAGCGGCTCGATCCTTTTTCCCGGCATTTTTAATGGCAGTCAGGGCGACAGACATGGCTTCGTAGCCGTAAATAGTGTAGTGCTGATCGTTGCCGTACTTGGCCCGATAGCGCTTCAGGAAATCCTGGCCTTTGGGCGGCAGGAAAGAGTCATCCACGCCTGCTCCGGTAGCCAGCGCACCTTCTCCGGCAGACCCGGCATCTTTGATAAAGGCATCTTCAAGGATACCATCCGGCCCCAGGAAGGTAGCTTTAACCCCGGCAGCCCGAATATCGGCCAGCAATTTACCACCCTGCTGTTGAGTAATGCCGCTGTAAACAATAGCGTCCGGATTCTCGGCCTTAATAGTTGCGGCCAGCGATTTGTAATCGCTCTCTTTACCGTTGATGGCGGCACGTTTTACTACATCAATTCCACCTGTCTTGGCAGCGGCGAAGAAGGCATCAGCCAGGCCCTTTCCATAAGCCTGCGAGTCATCAATCAGATAGACCTTTTTGATACCCTTACTCTTCAAGAAGTTAACCTGTGCCGGAGCCTGGATGTCATCATTGATACAGACCCGGAAATAGGTGCGAACTTTAGTAGGATAATAAACGTCCGGTTCGCCCTTGTCGCAGCCGGAAGGTTCGTCAAAGTGGGTTAGACATGCCAGAGTGTTAGCCGGGCTAATCATACCCATATTTACCTGGTTGAGAATCGGGATGGAAATCTTAGCCGCGCCGCTGTTATATGTGCCGATGTAGAGCATAGCATCCGGATCGTTTACCGCTTTGTTGGCGTTAGCTTTTTCCTGATCGGCATCCCATTGGCCTTTTGCAGCGGTGGCATCATCCAGTGATACATAATCAATCTTGTAATCGCCAATCTTCATCGTACCATTCGTAAAATCTTCCAGGGCCATTTTCATGGCGTTGACCATCGTTTCAGTCTGTTCCTTGGAAGAACCGGTTAATGGAAGGCTGGAGTAAATGCGAATTGTGCCCCCGGCACCGCTACTGGCGGCAGTGGTAGCGTTTGCGGCGGTGGTAGCGCCTGAAGCGGTAGTACTGGCTGCGCTGGTAGCAGCCGCAGCAGTGGTAGCGCTTGCGGCAGTCGTGGATGCTGCGGTGGTCGCGGTATTATCACCACAGGCAGCCAGGGTCAGCGCCAGCAGAATCGTGCTGATACACAAGCCTAAAATTGTGCTAATTTTTCGTCTCATATGCTAAGTTCTCCTCCTTAACCTTTAAAATGAGTCGCCAAATTTAGCATAGCATAGCGTACCGCACGCGTGCGTACCCTGTATACCTGTAAAAGATTGAGCGAAGCCTGTAAGCCAGGTTGAGATTTCAATCTGATTATGTATTAATACTATTAAATAATTCAGGATGGTCCGACTAATATTGACAGAAAATAATAAAAATATTATAATGTAAGAAAGGTTATGAGCGAGCAGGGAATTTCTATGATAGAGACTAATCGCCTGGTTTAATGGATAGAATGGGATCGTTATAAATGTCCACCACCTACAATAGCCTAGCAGACCTTAATTCACGTATTGAACAGCTTAAAAAACACCAGCAATCATGTACCCAGTTTTTACTGGAGTGTATCAGTGTTCGCCAGGAGCATCCGGAATTCGCCGAACGCCTGGATAGCGTTATTGCTAAAGTCGAAAATACTATGAGTCAAAACGCTATTGTTCTGGCTCGCCTTGAAACCGAGGCTCGTAACGCTTCCATGCCACAACTGGCTTATCGCTAAAGGTTATATACTGTTAGAGTCCCTGGCATTACCGTCATTAAACTCTCCTTTTATTACGAATTCTGAACCGACTGTAACAAAACATACTATTCCTCAGATCTGCATCGCAGAACCTGAAAATGCAACCACTATTCATTCAGCCTGATCTTTTAATGGTTCAAGGAACCTATTTACCATCCTGTATGAAGTAGTTATTGCCTGCCCGATGCTTTACCCCTGATGCGCGTTCCCATATAATAGTGTGGAATAGAACTTGCGTATAGTTTTGTAGAATTTATTATCTTGTAAAGGAACTGAAAAGGAATTAATCCGGCTGAAAAATTGGAGAAATCATCAAACATGTCCAGCGATTCTCCCTCGAATAAAACCGATTGGTCTTACCTGAATTCTGCCTCGCCTGCCTCTTCTGAAAAGCCCAGGGTAATTGGAGATCGCTATGAATTACTTGAGCTGGTCGGGCGTGGAGGTATGTCAAGGATCTATCGTGCGAGGGATCGGCGCCTTCAACGAATTGTAGCCGTCAAACTCTTACTGGAAGAACATAATCGCGATCCAAGTTCTGTCGCTCGCTTTAACCGGGAAGCTCGTTCCCTGGCGGCACTTTCCAGCCCCTATATAGTCGAAGTTTTCGATTACGGGCAGGAAGAAGATGTTTACTACCTTGTAATGGAGTTCATAGAGGGTACCAATCTCAAAGAATTAATCCGCAGCAAAGGAGCATTTGGCCCTCAGGAATCTATTAATATCATCAATCAGGTTTTACTTGCCCTCGAAACCGCTCACTCGCATGGCATTATTCATCGAGACGTTAAACCACAAAATATTCTAATTCAGTCCGGTACTGGCCAGGTTAAATTAACCGACTTTGGTGTGGCGCGGGCCCCGGATGATATGAGCATTACTACTGTTGGCACAACCATTGGGACTGTTCAATATATGTCCCCGGAGCAATCCAGTGGTGAAATGATTAGTCCGGCTTCTGATGTTTATTCCGCAGGGGTAGTGTTGTATGAGTTGTTAACAGGGCGCTTACCCTTCGAAGGCAGTAGCCCGATGCAAATCGCTCTACAGCACTTGCATGACCCGCCTCCTGCTTTAAGTAGCCTGGGATTGAATCTACCGCCTGCGTTAGAGCAAGTAGTAATGCGGGCGCTGACCAAGAATCCAGCACAGCGTTATCATACGGCAGAAGAAATGCGCCAGGCTTTGTCTGGAGTTTTTGATAAAGCCAGTAATCCAGCCCAGCCCAGCCCTGATTATCAGGAGCCGTACTATCCCACGGAATCACTTCCCATAACCCCGGCGGATACTGCTACTCGTGAATATCGCCCTCCGCTTAAAGCACAGAAGCTTAGACCCCAGGAAAGGAAGCCGGCGGGCAGGATTCTGCCGCTGGTAATAATCCTTCTATTGATAGCCGGAGGAGTATTAGCCTGGCTTATATTTACGGGCCGGCCTGAATCATCTCTGCCAGGAGCAGCTACTTCTGTTGGTAGCAGTAAATCATCGCCAGTGGCTGGTTCTTCCGGTAATGCTGCTTCAGGCACCTTGCTTACTATTAAATCTGATCAACTCTCCGGGGCGTACCGGCGCACTGATGGAACGCTCTATGGCCGTCAGGAAGTAGCCTTGTATGGTAGCGGCAGTAACTATAATGAAGGGAAAGTCACATTCAAGCTTAATAGTGTCTCCAATGGTAGCATGACTTTGAGATTAACCGGCCTGGATGATGAAAGACCGGCGCAATGCGGATTACAGGTGGTGCTGAACGGCAAAACCATTTTTGATGGTGCAAATACTTTTCCAAAAGTACGCGATGGTGATAACGGTGAAGGAGGCGGAGATCGTTACTGGGGGCAGATGCAAATTCCAGTTCCGCCAGGCTCTTTGCGCCAGGGTAGCAACGATTTGATTATTCGCAACACTACTAACTGGCTTGGCTATCTCGGTATACCTTATATGCTCATTAACAGTGTTGATTTCGTAGCAGGTTAACCACGCTAACAGTCCTTTGTAAATTTTGTAATAGGTACATTCTAAAGACAAATAGCGAACTAAGTGCGTTTGGACGCTTTAAAAAATAATGAGGACAGCCCGGTAAAGCTGTCCTCTTTCCTCTCAACCCCTGCTGGTAAATATTTCCGCGCTTTTGAAGCTTACTGTAAACAGAACTCGTTCCCTTCCGGGTCGTTCATAACTATCCAGAACTCTTCGCCTGCCTCCATATCTCGGACTTTGCTGGCGCCGATAGCCTCTAAACGTGTAGCGGCATTTTCTATCTGTTGTTTGCGGATTTCCGGCATTATTTGTTGCCCTCCGCTCACATGTAAATCCAGGTGCAGGTGATTCTTGATATGTTCCAGGGCATGCACTTTCTGGAAATAAATAGTTGGCCGGATACCTTCCGGGTCAATAATACCGGTAGCTGAATTACAGAGTTTTTCTGAAATACCTTCTTCTGCCAGGTACTCAGGCCAATCTCTATAGCCTTCCGGCGGACCTGGTTTTTTGTAACCAAGCGCAATAGCCCAGAAAGTAGCCATTTTATCAGGGTCGAGGCAATCAAAAGTAACCTGATAAGAAGTTGACATAATATAACCCCCTGGAAGTGTAACCGTTTGTACTCTTTAGGACCTGGAGCAAGGTACATCAAGTTACAACTGCTTCAGAATTCTTCAATCCTTACATGTTCAGACATGTTTAGATTACTTCCAGGAGGTTATAAACCTGGTTTACAATAGTATAAATGAGGTAAAAAAACTTGTTGCGGGTTAAGCCTACAAGTTAATGCAGGTCAAACTCGTTGCCTTCAGGGTCGGTCATAGTAATCCAGTACCCGCCATATTCCTCAAATGCCTTGACTTTAGTTGCTCCAAGTTTTTCCACCCGTTCAGCCGCTTCGTTTACTTTTTGACGCCGCTCTTCCAGAGGTACACGCAAACCTCCGGTGACATTTACATCCAGGTGCATACGATTCTTGAGGGTTTTACGCTCCGGTACCTTCTGGAAAAAAAGGCGAGGTCCTTTTCCATCCGGGTCTACAATGGCGGAAGCGCTATCCCACTCTGACTCTGGATAGTTATTGGCTTTTAGAAATTCAGGCCAACTATTAAAGCCAGGAGGAGGGGGTTCAAGCTGATAGTTCAGTACCGCCGCCCAGAAGTGGGCCAGTTTATCGGGATTTTCGCAATCCATTACTACCTGTACTGCTAAGCCCATAATATTGCTCCTTTTACTGGTAGTCGCTTACGGCAAAAAACTCGAACACTTTGTTGCAATCGTCATTTTAACAAAAATGTGCCGCTTCTATTAATGAGAAGAGCCGCTTTTTAGCGGCTCTTCTCGGCATTTCCGACTTTGTTTAGAGTCTAGTCATCCCGGCGTTTACGGTCATCGTCACCGCGTACCAGGGTGAAAGGTCTCAGGAACTGGCTCGGTTTGTAATTGAAGAAAGCCGGGGCAGTAGGTTTGCCACCTGCCTGTAACAGAACGTTAAATTGAGGGCCGAGGGCAGTAGCTTCTGAGTTCAGCAACTCTGTCCTGGTGCTGCCGTCCCATCTTCCTGTGTTAAGCCGGTTTACCAGGGTTTGAAACGCAGCCAGCGTCTCAGCGGGAGTGAAGCTGCAATGTCCGGCGCGATCGATAAAAATCTCTCGCAGCCAGCGGTTATTACCGGCTTCTTCCACCGCTTTAGCGTAAGTTTCTTCATTCTGGGGCACTACCAGACCGTCTCCGCTGGTATGCATTGTTAACACTGGAATATGAATTTCGCCGTTAAAACTGATGTTTTTGCTCAGGTAAGAGACGGCCTTAGGATCAGCGGAAATTCGAGGCGCATCTTCCAGGGCCTCAAGGTCTTGTTCCAGGTTCAACCCGGCTTCCCTGTAAAGCGCTCTAACTTCATCGCGATTAATCGAATGTGCTAGCTGTACGCGATAATTAACCCCCGTATTCCAGGAAGGATTGCCTCCCGAACGCGCTTCGAGTTCCGCCCTGAAGGCAAAAACGAAGGGGAAATTAACGTTCTTGCTCCACAGGAACTGATTATATTCGCGGCTAGCATAATCGTTACTGGCAGGTTCTGCGGAGGTAGGGTCAAACCAGCCAGGAGTATCACCGAAGGCGGCTACGAGGGCCAGACGGGCGCGCCCTTGCGGGGTAGCCTGAGCCTGCGCTAGAAGCTGTTCGGCTAATCCCAGGTTACCTCCGGGATTGGTAATATGTACCAACTGGAGTGGACTGGTGGAGGCGAGCAGGACTTTAAAAGCAAAGGTAGCGTCAAGCGCCTGATTCCAGGTTCCAACTCCTCCCGAAAGAACTCCACACATCGGCAAGGCCGCGTCAAACCGCTGCGGGAATTTCTGAACCAGCCCGGCGGTAATAATACCTCCGAGACTGTGCCCCCAGGCGATCGTCCGTTGAGGTTTGCCGAACTGAGTATTGAAATAATCGAGCAGGGCAGTTTGATCCTTGAAAGCATCTTCAAGTGCCCAACCTGTACTGCGGTAGGCAGAGCCAGCCAGGGCATACCCCTGGGCCAATAGTGCATTACCTGTGATAGGGTCTCCGGCATCGGTAGGCGGATTCGGATTGGGTGCGCCTGGCGCGGCAAGATTAGGCGTCTGGTAGCCGTGGCTGTAGAGTACCAGCGTGCCGTTCCAATTTGGAGGAACCTGGATCAGATAAGCAGCGCCGTTGATGCTACCGGTAAGAGTCTGTACTCCCGCCGCTCTGGCCGGAGCGATAAAAAAGATGCTGGTAAAGGTTAAAATGGCCAGTAACCCAAGAGCCACTATTAAATTCAAGGGTAGGACTTGTTTACGATAGACTGTTTGATTTCTGAAGCTCATTGCTATCTCCTTCGATAGTAGTTCGTGAGACCACATCTTGCATGAGCATAATAACCGGCCTGAGCTTTATCAGAGCAAAATAATCTCATTTAGTACATTGTATTGTAGTAGTTTACGTGCAGAACAAATTGCGAGTAAAACCCAGAAAACCATCCCACAAACAACCAGTTAGCAGGTGAGATTACTGTACCTGCAAGATAAAATTTGCCAGGTAGCACATGCCAGATTATGGTAAACCAAGCTTTTTAAAGAAACCGGAGGGGAAGTGAATAGCAGATTTGTGGTAAGGCTAACGTCTGAAACGTAATTAGAAACTACATTCAGCTTAGTGCAAGCAATCTAAGCCGGAAAGTTTGCGCAAATACCCCACAGTGATGATTAAATTTGTCTATTGTCAGGACGGTAGTTTTGCAGTGGAGTATATAAATATTTTAGCATAACTCTTTGGCTGCCACAATAATAAATCCGTTGTGGAAGAGTAAGGCAGTATTCCTATCTGAAATACCTGTTTGGCTAAGTAGCAAACAGAAGATAGGACTAAAGTACCTGATTGCAAGCAAGCCTAACTTTGCAATAAATTAATCTCCCCGGTCTAAACTTATGCTATAATGACACCGTCTGCAAAAAGCTCTCAATATATTGTAATAAGCGCATTATTAGCTCACTACAAAGCTCTATTATAGTTTTTGAATTTGCTGTGTTAACAATAAGGAATTTAGAGCGATTTAAGGATTGTGTAAGGCCTATTTTTCGCAAGGCTCATAACCGCCTGTGTGTTAAAAGTGCTTACCAGAATGCGAAGCTGGTACTAGAATTTAGCATTACCTCTTTCTAGAACCATCTCAGCCTCTACCTGGTCTCAGTTATGTTGCCTGCAAGGGAGGTTTACTTTTTTTCATGATGAAATTCAGTTTTAGAAAGTCTCACCCCAAAAGATTCAAATTACTTGGTTTATTTGGATTGTCTCTCCTGGTGCTTACCATAGCATTTGAAATGGTTGCACAACAGGCAGGCGCTTACTCCTGGATACCGGATGCGCCGGGCGCCGGGCAGATTGGCCCGCAGCAACTCTGGCGCCCTTCTATGCGCGCTCGCCTCAATGACAAAATGGTCTACCTGGTAGGCGAGTCCGGCAGCGGTTCCGCTAATATCGCT
>DATAKM010000152.1:0-13790 GCA_036261665.1 Chloroflexia bacterium | reverse complement strand
CCGCCACTACCGCGACCGGAAGGGCCTCTACTTTGTCGAAGGGGTTCGCAGTTTTGTGACAGCCGTGGAGCAGGGCTGCCAGGTGGATAATCTCCTCTACAGCGAGCGGCTTTTGACCTCCCCGCCTGCCCGTAAGCTCGTGCGTAACCTCAAGCGAGCAGGCGTGCCTTTTACCCGGCTTACTCCCGAAGAATTCCGCTCTATTTCGCGTTCAGAGCGAGCTTCAGGGGTGGGTATTATCCTGCGCCAGCACATCCTAAAACTGGAGGAGGTGGCTCCCGGCAAGTATCCCTGCTGGATAGCCCTGGACCGGGTGCGAGCACCGGGCAACTTCGGCACGCTCGTCCGCTCTTCTGCCGCTGTCGGGGCAGCCGGCTTCCTTCTGCTGGGAGACGGTATCGACCCTTTCGACCCGGCGGTAGTCCGGGCCAGCATGGGAGCTTTTTTCCGCCAGACCTTTGTCCGCACCACTCCCCAGAAGCTCTCGGAGTGGGCCGGGCAGCACGGCCTCCTGATTGTGGGAGCCTCGCCTGATGGCCCTTTAGCCTACGATCGGGTGGCCTATACCCGGCCTACCGTGCTGGTGCTGGGCGAGGAGCGGGGCGGGCTTACGGCTGAGCAGCGAGCGCTCTGCCATAAACTGGTGCGAATTCCGATGGTAGCCGAGAGTGACTCCCTCAACCTGGGAGTGGCTGGCAGTCTTTTGATGTACCAGGTTCTTCGGGCAATCCGACCTCCTGAGAATGAGGAACATGGGATTAGACTTTTATGCTGATTAAGGCATGGGTAAACAGTGGACCTGGAGAGCAAAAACCAGGGTGCCATTCCAATTTCCAGAGTATTCCTGCCAGCCCTTAAGTTAGCTACAGACTAATATGCAAGTTAAAACCTATCCAGGCTACCATTTTCATTCGCTTTTGACTATATACACTGGCTGAAAACTAGTTCTGGCAGGATAGGCCAGGAGGAGGTGATTTACGCGACTTTAGATAAATCATCTCCTGGATAAATAACCATTAAAAAGATTATTACAAACTTCCCCTGCCACCCGCCTGTTCTTGCCAGATCAGGACAGGTTTTGAATAAGTAAGGATAACTTTAATTGCTCAATCCTTTAGAATTCTCACCAGTTTGTCCGTATATTCAGCCGCATATTCTTTTGTTGGAAATGGCACTACATGTAGAGAAGCATTTTTCTCAAGGCCGGTCAGCTTGAGAGCTTCATCGACATGTTTTTTTAGACCGGCCATGACCACTATCACCTGCTCAGGCCTGTACTCTGCCAGCCGTTGACTGAGAAAAGCAATTCCCTCTTTCCGCTGCTTTTCTCTCCCCTCTGCCTCTACTCCCTGGCGGTAGAAGCCGTTCATGCTTATTACGTAACACCCCTGCCGCACAAATAGATCAAAAAAGTCCTTTTTGTTTTCCAGACCGGTATTATACACCCGGGCGAAAGCTTCGCGCGTTCTTTGAAAGAGGAGTGAGTTACCCCTGTAGAAGCTTTTACCCTGGTAGATCCCGTATTCTTCTACGAAAAGCAACTTTATTTGCCCTGGCATGTAACCGGGAGGATCACCAGGCGAGGAGGTGATGGAGGGATGAGATGAGTTAGGAGTAGCAGTTACGGTTTCCGCGCTGGCCCTCCTGGCAATAAAGTTATAAGCCTCCGCCACACAGCCGTAGACATTAGCGTTGATCTCTTTGCCGCCAAACCGAATAAAGTCCCAGCCCGCCTGGCGTGCTTCTCGTTCCCGGCGCCGGTCCCTGGCGATCTGATCGGTCGTACTGTGGCCTACAAACCCATCCAGCTCTATTGCCGTTTTAGTGGGTGGATGGGCAAAGTCCAGCCGGTATTTTCCTCCCAGAATTTCCAGTTCCGGGCTGAGTGTTATTTTTACCGGCTGGTGTCTGGTGTAAAGCTTCCAGGTCTCCAGGAATTTCTTCTCGATATAGCTGGGGATGTGCCTGTTTCCTTCTCCTGAGGCTCCAGCCTGACTGTTAACCCTGGTCTTACCTGCATCCCTTGAAGAAGTTGTTTGGCGGCTGCTAACCGGGGGGAGGATCTCATCCTTGCCCGACTCAACCTTTCCCCGGTTTTTTTCCTCAAGCTCAAAGGTGGACTCACTGGCCCGGGTGACATCCTGGGCAACACTATCTGCTTCTGCTACGGCCTCAGTTTCGCCAAGCAAAATCCGGAAGGCTCGGGCCAGCAGTTCCCGCTGCTCCAGCTTTACCAGCAGGTCAATAGCGCTTTTAACCATATCCGGCTGGGCGAGCCTGAAGCGGTAGGAAGTACCGGCTTTACCCTCCAGGGCTATTTCAAGGTGTTCAGGAGTGGCCGTAGTTTTACCAATGAGAGAAAGGGGTAGTTCGTAGCGCATCTGCTGCGAGATATAGAGCAGGCGGCGGCTGGTAGCTATTAAGCGTTTTTTTAGTGGGCGAGTTTCCTGGAGTGAAGGAGTAACTTCAATCTCAAAATAAGCCCTTTCTCCCGGCGCTAGTTCTAGCGAGGTTACTATAGCCGGAGCTTCACCTTGCCGGATCAGCGTGACAAGCTTGAGCCATTCTAGCCTTTTCTTAAGTTCACCAGCCTGGTCAACCGGGATAGCGAGGAGTTCTAAAAGAGAGTAGATGTTTTGCTCTTCATCCTCGCTGATAAAACCGTCCTCAGCTGCCAGATCAATTGTCCGCTTTACAAAGTTAATGGCATCCTCCCGGATAAAGGCCAGGGCCTCTGCCAGGGAAAGGCCGTTACGGGCGGCATTTTGGGTCAGGGTAGCCCACTCTTCCCTGGTAATAACTCCATCCTCACAGTAATAAGCAAAAGCTTGCTTGAAATCTAGCAGGGCCCGTTGCTGCTGTTTAGAGGTTGAAAAAAGGGTGGAAGAGGCTGGCTGCCGGACGGTCTGTTTCTCACGTTCCAGCCACTCCCCGGCAGCTTTAACGTTTGGGTCATGCGGAGCAAGGGAAGAAGCCCACTGGATTACCTTTTCTGCTTCTTCCAGCGAGGGGCTGGTAAAGGCAATCCAGAGAGCCAGGGTGGGATTATTATGGTTGTTACTGACTCTAGCAAGAGCAACAAAGTGCTGGTAAGCAGCGTTCTTCTGGCCTCTGTTGGCCAGGGAAATGGCCTGGTTAAACAACCGGAGATCGGCTGGTTGCATGGTTGGTTGTCCTCGACTGGGGTAGTAGAAACCTGTGAATATTTCCTGTTACAAACCCTATTAGCTGTCTTTAGCACGCAGCTAGTAGGGATTTTGTTACATAATTTGATAGCCGATACTGATTAACAAGTGTCGTAAAAACCGAATAACAGCGTCACCGGTAGCAGCTGGCATAACTTTTCCCAGGGCCAGTCTTTTTTTTATACCTGGAAACTCTTAATTGATCAAGTGTTTCTAAAAGTGCTCTTCTGCCTGCATCAGGTTTAGCTGAAATACCGCTATATTTCTTCCATTGAGAAGCTATAGATATTAAAGCAGACAATTATTACAAAAAAGCTTACAAAACCTTTAATACGGTTGTTTTGTAAGCAAACGATTATTCGAGGCGGGCTATTCAAATTCCTTGTTATGGTTGAGGCTATCAGAAATAAAAGTTTGGTGCCGAGTAAGTAATCCTTGTAATTGGATTTTAACCAGGTACTGGCTATGCCTCCTGATTTTCTATCAGGTAGTCCACCTCTTCCTCTGTAAGCCCGCTTTCTTCCACCGGTACGGGCTTTCGGTATCCCGGTGCAGCCAGGTAATACCGGCCTTCTTTTTCCAGCACCAACCCTCCCCCTTCTAAAAAGTGGTCCAGCTGTCCCCGGCTGATAGCGACTGTATGCACCTGGCTCTCCAAAGCGCGCTCCGAAATCCTCACCAGAGCAATCAAGCAAAATTGGCAGTTAAGCTTTAAAACCTGTAAAATACTTTGGACCTTATACAATAAGTAAAATCCCTTATAACTGGCGCTTATTTCAAAGCTTACTGATCGGCTCACCCCTAAAACTTGATCAAATTGAAAAGGATTGGATGGACGGACTATGGTTATGCGTAACACGCTTCTCATCGGAAGTATGCCCTTTGAAAATGAACAGGCCGCTATGACTAAGGCCCTCGATTCTCTCGGCTCAAGCCTCTTCAGCCTGCCTGACGGAGAGATCGGTGAAAAATCGGCCCTTTATCCAAAAGGCAACCGCTCTGCCTGGGTCTTGACTGTCATAAACCAGTGTGCGTCCGATAAAGCTAACTTCGAGGTAGTCCAGGAAGTAGTCAGGAACCAGGATGGCTTTCCAGTGGATTATAAACACCTGGAGAAGTTAAAACCCAAACACTCCCCTTCAGAACTCCATCTTTACCTTAATCTCGGTTACTACGATTACTTTAAGAGCAGTTATGCCATCTTCAAACGATTGAAAGCCGAGCGGAACCTGCCCCATCTAAAGTTCCAGGTAGGCATTCCTACCGGCCTTGATATTACCTTTATCATGATGAAGCCCCTGGAGGCCCTTCGCTACGCTAGAGCTTTTAACCGCCGGATTGCCTATGAGGTGCGCCAGATAATCAGTGAGGCGGGGGATGATGTGATTTTCCAGGTGGAAGTACCGGGGGAACTGGCAATGGCTTATATGCTGCCAGGAGTAGCTCTGAACTTACCGGTGGGTAGTGTCAGGTCTTTAGTGAAGTTGCTGCCTTCTTCTGCCAGATTAGGGATACATCTTTGCCTGGGTGACCTGAACAATGAAGCCCTGACCAGGGCCAGAACTCTGGAAAAGATGGTAGATTTCTCCAATAAGTTGATCGAAACATGGCCGCAGGACCACCCGCCTCTTTACATCCATTACCCGCTGGCGGAAGCGGCTGAACCTCCTCGATTGGAAGCAGACTACTATACCCCTTTGAAAAGGATCAAACTACCACCCGGCACCCAGTTTATTGCAGGAATTGTTCACGAGAAGCTTGGAGAGCAGGAAAACCGTCAAATCCTTCAAACGCTAGAAAAGCTGAGGGGTGGTACAGTAGGGATAGCCTGTTCTTGTGGATTGGGAAGAAGGTCCCCTGAAACAGCCAGTGTACTTTTGGAAAGAATGAACCGGCTTGCTTCGGTTTAACTAACTATTGTACTTGGAGCTGCCTATCCTACCTGGCTCATTCGTTCCCGTAGCGCATCTACCACTCCTTTCAGTCCTCCTATTATAGTTCTAATAGAAGGAAGAGAACCAGGGTTAAAACCCCAGGAAAGCTAAGCAGGAAGCAAGAGCCGTATTACTATCATCGGGCCCAGGACGATTCTTAGATAGAGCCGGTCAGGAGGTGATCCTGAACGGCTGTTCAGAACAGGTTATGGTTATCCGGGAAAGGGTGTAAAGGGTGCATTGTTCAACGGTCCTCGCTGATGAACAAAGCACCTATTACAAGCTTAACCAGGGTCTTTTGTTTGGATGTGCTAGATAATAATGAAGGACTTGTAGGCTAAGATTTCTATAGAAAGGCCACGACCGGTATATCGTGGCCTTTGGCGTTTAACTGATAAAAAGGTTTTACTCCTCTACAACTTCAATTTCGCTCTATGCTAATTACCTGCAATTTCTATACCAGTGGCTAATCCTATTGGCTACATCTAAAGGCTTATAGGTAATAAATATGCCTCGGTCAAAAATATAACTGAGGCATATTTATTACCTATAAGCCTAACTTCCCTGGTAATTGTAAATACACCGGTAAATCTTACCTCTAAAAACATAGAATTCGGCTCGAAAGGTTGATTACGGACAGAAACCATGGGAGAAGAACAACACAAAATACCGGTCAGCAAAGAGGAATATGAGGCTCTGGCTGCTTTTCGATTTTCCGGCAGACGGTTTTTGCATTTTAGCGAGGAAGCCGCTTCTCAGAGAGGTCTTTCACCCCGCCAATACCAGGCGTTAGTGGTGATCGCAGGATATCCCCGAAGCGCGCGGTTAACGGTAAGTGAGCTGGCAGAAAGACTCTTAATTCGGCCTTATACGGCGGTCGAACTGGTTAACCGGCTCGAAACTCAGAAGCTGGTCCAGCGGGTAATGGACGAGCAATATCGGCTGTACTGGCTACAGGGTAAAACCGAAGCTCAGGCTACCCCTATTTCAGCTCAATTTAGCTGGAAAACCTCCTTTAGTAAAAGCCCCTGAGTCCTAACTATGTATAGTGGAACTAAGCCAGCAATTTTTCAAGACCAGCCAGGCTATCCTTCAAGCCGCCAGGCCGGTTCCGGCTCAACCAGATTTGCTTGTATTCTTCAATCATTTCAGCTATTTCGACACCATAAGCCGCCCGGAAGCGGGACGGATCAGCGGCCATCAAAGCCCGCTGACAGGCCAGGCGCATCATCTGGGCCGTCAGAGCGAACTCGCGTTTGATTAAGTCGGCGTCGGCCGTATCCATACGGCTTTCATTTAGTGGGACTAAAACCCGCTCGATCAATTCGAGGGCTTTGTAAAGAGTGGTTTCTTCTACAAAAGGTACTCGTTTAGTAGTTTCTGACGAAGCTTTTATATTTTGGGCCAGCATCAGGCGTTCATCGGAAAATTGCAAATGCCAGAAAAACATGGTGCCATTTTGAATAGCCAGGCCGGGCAGCAGGTAAATCTGCCCCAGCTCGTAAGCAAGCTGACCCATAACTCCGGCCCTGTCTTCAAAGGCATAGCTGTTTAACGCCTCGGCCAGGTCCAGATTACGGTTTGTCTCAACCGACCAAGAGAAGGCCGCACCGGCCGCGATTCCCAGGTAACTGACCGGCAGAGTTTGCCAGTGACCCTGGTCGCCCCAGTCGGTGATCAGGTAACCGGCCGCTCCATATTTGAGGCCGGTTACGGCGGCGTTAAGCAGATTGCCCAGGGCGTTGTTGGTCCGACCAGCAAGGGAAGTCCACGCAGAGGTTCCAGGACAGACGTAAAACGGAATACCTGCCGCCTGGAAGTGGCTGCATTCAAGCTCAAAAGGGTACGTTTCTTCGTAGCCCCAGATCAGCCCGATGAGCTCTTTTGGCAGCAAGGGGATCACTTCAGGCGCTTCTTTTAGAATATCGCCCCAGAACTGGACGGTGTAGCCGCGCCCAATCAGGTCCTGGCTTACTTTCAGTAAGAAATCGAGATAAACCTTGTGTTTGCCAATTTGTTCGCAAAGCTCTTTGCTTTTCCCCTGGCCCAGATCGAAAGTTTCGTCGCAGCCGATGTTGACCTGACGGCTGGAAAAGTGGGGCAGCAGTTCGTCAAACAGGCTGTGCACCAGGTCAAAGCTGGCCGGATTGGTCGGGTCGAGGCTGAACGGGCCTGGTCTATAGCCCCAGGGAGTCATATAACCCTCGGTCACTTCGGCAAGTTCGGAGTATTCGGAGTGGACCAGCCAGCGGTTCATATGGCCGAAAGAATTCTGGTTTGGAACCAGCTCAATAAACCGTTCTTTGCAGTAACGGTCCAGTTCCAGGATTTCTTGCCCGGTCACCGGTGACGCTTCTTTCCAGACGGTTGGGTGATTTAAATAGGCAAAGGTATGTTCGGTGTAGAGTTGCAGTTGATTAATCTTCCATTCTGCCAGCTTATCTATCAGGCCATAAAGCGTCTGCATAGTTGGCACTTTGTCCCGGCTGATGTCAAGCATGTAGCCGCGCACGGGAAAAGCAGGCCAGTCATTTATCTCCAGGCAGGGCAAGCTTAATCCGCTTTGCTTGATAATCTGGGTAAGGGTGGTTACACCATAGAAAATCCCGGCCGGGGTGGTGGCCTCAATCATAATTTGCTTCGGCGCTATAATCAGACGGTAGCCCTGGCTTGTGATTTCAGGGTTATTTACTCTTCGCAGCACGATCCCGAAAAGCTCTGTCGGGCCGGTAGCGCTGGCCGAAAGCGCGTAACTGTACCCGGTATACTTTCGCAAGTTCGCCTGCAAGGTTTGCCCGCAAAATACAATTGATGAGTTTTCGGCCGCCTCCAGTAAAATGTATTTACCGGGATTTAACAGGTTTTGGCCAGATGTTAAATTAAGCGAACGAGGTTGGGGTAGTAACAACAAATTATCCATTAGGAAGAACCCTTCCTTTACCTTCCTTTTCCTGTGAAATTCCTACCCGCCCTGGACACATCACCAGATGCAAATCCCATGTAAGTGGCGTGCCATAGGCGAGTGTTATTACCTTTTAGGAAGCCTATATACTGGAGGCGGTTAATCAGTAGGTGCGATAGAACCGCCAAACAGTGCAGCTAAATCTTGCAACATTGCAGCTCATCTACATTTTGGCTTAGTTTAATTTGCCGCTATCTGAGCAGATCTACCGTTTTTTCAACAAACTCGATCTACAGCTCGACTGTTGAGGAACCGCCTACCCGAAAGTTGAAGCTAGACTCATCAATTATATATCCTTCCTGATCGGTACTCCACCAGCGCCCTGTATAAGAAAGTACCTCTAAATGGAGTATGCAGATTTCACCCGGTTCAAGGAGCACACGTACAAACGCTTTCAATTCACCTATAAGCCGGGCGTTGCGTCCGTACCGCTGGTGCAAGCTCTCTACTTGGCTGGATTTTTGTTTAGTCAGGTTGCCAGCTACGTTCGGCAATCCAATTTGCAAAGAATGAAAGGCTATTTCAGGGTAGGTCTATGTAGAATAGCTATGTCTATATGCAACCCCACCTTCTGAAATTAACCAAACATACTGGCACGATCGGGTGAGTAAGCTTCTGCTCTCTCTAAAGGTATCTCTTCGTAAGCTATAGTGTAGCCGTAAGCTTTCGAAAAGAGCTTTGCCAATTCTTCGTCGGTCAACTCATCTCCGCCAATATCAACTCGCTGGCCGCCAAAACGCTCGAAGTGGGCAATAGCCTGGCCAGCGGCCAGGCATCTCTACCTATATGCTAACATAAGACCTGCGAACACTGGGTATCATTAACTGGTGTCCTATGAAGGGGTACATGAAGGTACATAATGAATGGTAGATGATTCATCCTGACAGTTAGGATGAATCATCTACCATTCACAGGTCTCTCTTTGAGAGAGATGGTTCTGCTTAGCTTAGCGCATTTTGGTTGAGCGGGCTTTAGCATTAAAAAGCGAATTAGCCGGGTCTACCGCTGTTACTCCCGCTTTGGCAGGTGAACAGTGGCTACAGGTGTAAGAGGTAACCGCCTGGGTAGCAGGATCACGCGGGTAATGAATCTCAATATGTAGCTGAGGAGAGCCTTGAGCGTTTCCAGTATCACCTAAGACCCCGATAGGAGTTGTGTTCGTTACACTCGCCCCCGGCACCAGTCTGGTCAGATAGGTTGTCTCATATTTTAGATGGCACAGCAAAATATAATAGCCACTACTGGCGGCTTCGGTGCTATAAATCCAAACGAAGTTACCATATAATGGCAAGTTGGCAACATCATCCGTGGCCGTGCTGTAATTCCAGGGCGGAGCCTGTAGCCCACTGCTTGATTTGTAACTACTACCACGCGCTCCAATGGTATTGGTAGGCTGGCTGAATACGGCGGAAACAATGCCGTTTACAGGGCTATAAACAACAGGCCGCTTAGTACCGACCGGAAAGATGTCAACCCCGTCATGAGCGCGCTGGCTAGAGCTGTTCTGATGGCTCCACTCCTGAGAAGATCCTTCCCGATTATCATGCCAGTTACTGCTTACGGGCTTATAAGTATTGGCCGGTAACGGAAAGAGCAGGGGAATTTGACCACTATAAGGGTCGATCAGGATTGTAGTGGTTGCAGCCCCGGCTAATTGAGGTAGCCCAAAGAAAAGACTGCCAGTCGCTACTCCTGTAACCTTCAAAAACTTGCGACGAGACCAGGTATTCTGAGGCATATTACTCTCCTCAAACCGAAATTCTCTTTTAGGTTTAATTTTTAAAATTAGGAAAGAGCTAAATATACTACAGGTAGTATATTCGATTTTGAGATTTAGAGCAACCAAACCCATCCTGATGACTACCAAATTCATAGCTTGCAAGCAGGGCATTCTCAGCCATCAACTCGGCTTTGCATGTGGTTATATCGGTAACTCCAGCTACCAAGGGGTAAGAGCTAGCAGGTGCAATCTACGTTTACCGGGATAACAAATGGTGTCTGTTTACAGTTGTAGAGATTAGCGAGCCTCTACCAGCGGTTTGAACTACCGCTCGCAACCTTTTTTCCGGCTTTTACGGGAACAGCGAATAGTTAAGGTGGCAAGCCGTACAATCCGACACAAAAAGTTTTCAGCCAGGTAGAGTAGAAGAACGGTAATGATTTCGCTAGATCCTGCTAACAACCCCTTTCAACTCTAACAGGGAAAACAAGCAGGCAGACTTATAAGTTTGCCATTGCTACTTAGAGCCTCGGTAGAGCGAGTTCCAGCGCTCTGCATCATTTTCGCTTTTCTGTTCCAAACTCCCTTGCATTTATGTGCGATATATGTTACAGTGAATTAGTATGTAAGTTCTAATAGTAGTTCTGTGAGTGATAATAGCAGGAGTGGTGGATCGAAATGGCCCGTTACAAACCAGAAGATAGCCAGGAGCGCCAGGAAGCTAAAAAAGCGGTGGCGGCCTACCTCCAGGAGTACCTCCGGCAGGCGGAGAAAACAGTCAGCTGGCTGGCCGAAGCAGCAGGCCTCTCCCGCGCCAACCTCTCCCGGATTGTGAACGGCCGGATCTTGCCCGACGCCAGCACCTGCCAGGCTATCGCCCAGGCCACTGGCCAGGGTGAAGAACCCCTTTTAAGGCTGGCAGGCTACCTCAGTCCTGGCCCCGGCCAGTCCCAGGAAGCCGAGCCCAGCCTCGCGGACCCGGAACTGGCCCTCTACTTCAGCCAGATCAACCGGATGTCTTCCGACAAGATTTCCTTCTTCAAGAGCTTCCTCAAAGAGGAGATTGGCCGGGTCAGCGCAGGGGAACTACCAGGCGAACGTCCGTCCTTTGCCCGGCCGCTTGAGAGCAACACCACGGCTGGGAATACGCCTGAGGCAGACCGGCAAGAGTGGGAGGGTGAGTAGGATGCTTGAGGATACCATCACAGCCAGTATTCACCCCAAAGCCGATTACCACCGGGTAGTTAAAGTAGCGCTCAACCTGATCGAGGGGTACGGCCTGCACAGGGAGCCCCAGCGCATGGTAGACCTCTCGCCCCTCTTCGGAGCGATCGACCTCCGCTTTATGCAGATGCCGGAGGAGCTCTACGGCTTTACCCTCGATTTGCAGGAGAAGCTGATTGTGGGCCTGAACGACGAGCTGGATGAGCGCCAGACCCGCTTCGTGGCGGCTCACGAGCTGGGCCATATCGCCATGTGGCATCCCAACCAGTTCAACCACTGCCTACAGGGCGGCTGGTTTTACACCAAGCTGGAGAAGGAGGCGACGGCCGTGGCAGCCTACCTCCTCGTCCCCAGGGAGGTGGTTGCCAAGGGCCTGCTGGACTCCCACCGGCGCAGCCTGGTGGAAGGACTGGCCGCCCACTACAAAGTACCACCGCAGTTAATGCTGGTGCGCCGAGCACTCCTCGCTGCCACCGGTTACTGAGCCTTAAGGCTTTGAGCATTAGTACCGGGCTTTAATAACCCGGCCGGACATACATCAAGCCTAAGTTAGTCAAGTAGTAATAACAACAAAAACAAGCAAGCCAACCAAGCGTGGAGTACCCGACACAGCATGCTTAACTTAAGCCATGTCTACAAATTGCCCGATTTTGAAGTAGTGGCGAGGCTGCCCCTGCCGCCGCTCTTCCTCTCGACTGTCCAGGCCGGTTTTCCCAGCCCGGCTGATGACTACATTGACCAGGAGCTGAACCTGCACGAACTACTGGTCTCACACCCGGCCGCCACTTTCTTCGTGAAAGCCCAGGGCCACTCCATGACAGGGGCAGGCATCTTCCCGGGCGACCTCCTGGTAGTGGACCGCTCCCTCCGGGCATCTGACCGCTCGATTGTAATAGCGGTGCTGGACGGCGAATTCCTGGTAAAGAGACTGAGGAAAGTGCGCGGCAAAGTCTATCTCGTCTCGGAGAACCCCGAATACAAACCGATCGAGGTGAGTGCCGGAAGCCAGTTCGAGGTCTGGGGAGTGGTCACTCACTTCATCCATTCGGTCTAGTAACGCGAAGAAGACAAGATATGCCGAAACAAACCATCTTCCTGGCCGACTGCAATAACTTCTACGTCAGTTGCGAGCGGGTCTTCAATCCTAAACTGGAGGGCAAGCCTACCGTTGTGCTTTCCAATAATGATGGCTGTATCATCGCTCGCTCGAACGAAGCCAAGGCTCTCGGTTTCAAGATGGGAGACCCGGTCTTTAAAGTGGCTGACAGGCTCAAGGAGCACAATGTCCAGGTTCTTTCCAGTAACTACACCCTCTACGGCGACCTTTCCAGCCGGGTGATGCAGTGCCTCTCCCGCTACACAAGCGAGGTGGAGGTCTACTCCATCGACGAGAGTTTCCTGGCTTTTCCCACCACCAGCTTCAAAAGCCCCGAGGAGAGTGCCGCTCTGGCCCGGGAGATTAGGGAAACTGTCCGGCAGTGGACCGGCATCCCGATCTCGGTCGGTGTTGCCTCTACCAAGACCCTGGCAAAGCTAGCCAACGAGAAGGCCAAAAAGGACCCCACGAGAGAAGGGGTCTTCGACCTGACCGCTCTTTCCCAAGCCGAGTTGGACGTGCTACTGGACAGGGTGCCGGTGGAGGGTGTCTGGGGGATCAATTCGCGCCGGGGAAGGGTGCTCAGGCAGTACGGGATCGAAACGGCCTATGAGCTTAAAGAGGGAGAGGACCTCTGGATCAAGAAGAACCTGACCGTTATGGGCCTACGGACGGCCTGGGAACTAAGAGGCATTCCCTGCCTCTCCATCGAGCTTGCCCCTCCGGCCAAAAAAGCGATAGCCTGCACCCGCTCTTTCGGTCAGCCGGTAGAGGACCTCACCGGGGTCAGGGAAGCCATCGCGGCCTACACGGGGAGGGCCGCCGTGAAACTCAGGCGGCAGCGTTCCATCGCGGCGGTGATCCAGGTCTTCATCCACACCAGCCACTTCAAACCGGAGGAGCCTTACTACTCCAACTCGGCCGTCCTGACCTTGCCGGTGGCTACCTCTTACACTCCCGAGCTCACCCGCCAGGCCCTGCGAGGGCTGGATGCGATCTACCGCTCCGGCTACCGCTATGTCAAGTCGGGAGTAATCCTGACCGGGATCAGGCCGGAGGGGGAGGTGCAGCTTAACATGTTCAGGGAGAGCGGAACCGAAACCAGGGAGAAAGAGGCGCGGATAATGCGGGCGCTGGACAGCGTGAACAGGAGTTGGGGCAGCCACACCCTTCACCTGGCCTCCTCGGGCATAATGTGCCACCAGGAGTGGCGGATGCGGCGGGCCAATGTCTCCAATAGGTTTACCACCCGCTGGGATGAACTTTTGACGGTTGCCTAGAGTATTAGTATTTTATCCAGTTCTGTAAATGAACTGGCCTAGAGTAACAGCTAATATCAACCATAGCATGAGTTGCTCAGACAATATAATCTACAGTAACCATTTCTCATATAACCAGGAATATTCCTACCACTTGTTACTGCTAAGTATTACGTTACCACATTAATTAGTAGTAATCATTCAATATAGCCTAACTGTTATATCTCTATAAATAAAGTTATATCTCTTTAAACTTATGCTAAATATTAAGAACGTGTTTCATAACACTAAAGCGAAGTAAACAGGCAGGGTTAAGTTGAAAAGAGGCACAATAATGGGTAAGCTTTATGTATGGAAAACAAACGAAAAGCTTACCCTTCCGACTCGACTGACATCGAGTGGGAAATCAT
>DATAKM010000145.1:0-40492 GCA_036261665.1 Chloroflexia bacterium | reverse complement strand
TCGCCAGGTGGAAGTGCCTTCGATCGTAGTCTTCCTCAACAAGGTCGACATGATGGACGACGAAGAACTGCTCGAACTGGTCGAGATGGAAGTGCGCGAACTGCTCAGCAAGTACAAGTTCCCCGGTGACGATGTACCGGTCATTCGCGGCTCGGCTCTCAAGGCCCTCGAAAGCAAGAGTGAGAACACCAGCGATCCGGAGTACAAGTGCATTATGGACCTGATGGACGCGGTGGATAGCTACGTGCCGACCCCGACCCGCGACGTGGACAAACCCTTCCTGATGCCGATTGAAGACGTTTTTGCGATCAAAGGACGCGGTACGGTAGTCACCGGACGCATCGAGCGCGGCGCAGTCAAGGTCAGTGAAGAAGTCGAAATCGTAGGTATGGCGGAAGCCAGCCGCAAGTCGGTCTGCACCGGTGTGGAAATGTTCCAGAAGACGCTGGACCAGGGCCAGGCAGGCGACAACGTAGGCGTGCTGTTGCGCGGTATTGAGCGCACGGACGTACAGCGTGGTCAGGTACTAGCCAAGCCGGGATCGATCAAGCCGCACACCAAGTTCAAGGCTGAGGTGTACGTGTTGTCGAAGGAAGAAGGCGGACGGCACACACCGTTCTTCAATGGCTACCGGCCGCAGTTCTACATCCGCACGACCGACGTAACAGGCTCGATCTCCATCCCTGAAGGCATGGAAATGGTAATGCCTGGCGACAACGTGCAGATGGGAGTGGAGCTGATCACGCCTGTAGCTATCGAAGTCGGGTTGCGCTTCGCCATTCGGGAAGGTGGCCGCACGGTTGGTGCCGGTGCTGTGACCTCCATCGTCGAGTAGGAATAACTGAGGAAGTTGGAACGGCGAGGGCCGCGTGAAAGCAAAGCCCTCGCCGTACCGAGTTGGAAGGAATAACAAAGGATGGCCGAGCAGAAAATCCGCATTCGCCTCAAGGCTTTCGATCACAAAATCCTGGACCAGTCGGCTGCACAGATTGTAGATGCGGCGGAGCGGACAGGCGCTATCGTGGCCGGGCCGGTGCCGCTGCCGACTAAGCTCGAAAAGTACACCGTGATGCGGTCTCCTTTCATCGATAAGGATTCGCAGGAGCACTACGAAATTCGTACCCATAAGCGCCTTATTGATGTAATCAAACCTAGCCAGAAAACTATCAACGCCCTGATGCGGCTAAACCTGCCGGCGGGTGTTGAGATCGAGATTAAACTGTAACTTTGTTTAAAGCCTGTCAATTTAGCTACTGAAGGTTGTAGCTATTACAGGGGTCACGGGGTCTGCCCTGTGCGGGGCCGGTGGGGTGTTCCCACCCAAACCAAAACTCCTTTTGCCTGACCTTTCAGTTTGACTGAATAGCGGCAAACGAATTTACAGCAGGCGCGTTCCTGAATGAAACTTTAGGGGTAGTAATTACGTAATTTAGCCTGGTGCTAATTTAGTTGCAGAACTACACAGGAAACTTTCAGGAACCTACCCAAGAAGGATAATTAAACGATGATTGATTCGATACTGGGCAAGAAGCTCGGTATGACCCAGGTCTTCGACGAGAAGGGCGCGGTCATTCCCGTGACAGTGATCCAGGCCGGTCCTTGCCGGGTGACTCAGGTCAGAAGCAGTGACAAGGACGGCTACGAAGCGGTTCAGATTGGTTTTGAAGAAACCAGTCGCCTGAAGAAGCCGCAGTTGGGTCACCAGAAAGATCTCGTCCGCAAGGTCGAGGATGGCAAGCGCACCAAAGAGTTTGGTCTGAAGTACCTGCGGGAGTTCAAGAACACCGACGGCAACGCCCTCAATCTTGGCGATACTATCACTGCCGACCTGATATTCAAGAATGGCGATGTGGTGGATGTAACCGGCACCAGCAAAGGTAAAGGTTTCGCCGGCGTTATGAAGCGCCACAACTTCCGTGGTGGTCCGCGCACCCACGGTCAGAGCGACCGTTCCCGCGCCCCCGGTTCGATTGGTAGCGGTACTACCCCGGGTAGGGTAGTCAAAGGGCTACGCATGGCCGGACATATGGGCAACGTGCGCGTAACGACCCAGAATTTGAAAATTGTACGCGTGGATGCCGAGAAAAACCTGGTCCTGATTAAAGGAGCGGTTCCCGGAGCTAATGGCGGTCTGGTGACAATTCGCAGAGCTGTCAAAGGCGGAAGATAAGGCGGAGGAAGAGTAAAGTGCAGGCAACAGTCTATAATCTCAGTGGCGACCAGGTTCGTACGGTCGAACTGAATGACTACATTTTTGGCATAAAGCCAAACAAGGCGGTTATGCACCAGGCTTTGGTGCGTCAGCACGCCAATGCCCGCCAGGGTACTGCTTCCACCAAAACCCGCGCGGAAGTCAGCGGCGGCGGAAAGAAGCCTTACCGGCAGAAGGGCACCGGAAACGCTCGTCAGGGTAGCAGACGCGCTCCGCACTATCGTGGTGGCGCCGTAATCTTTGGACCTAAACCTCGCAGTTACGAGAAGGACATGCCGCGCAAAATGCGCCGCCTGGCCGTTCGCTCGGCACTGTCGATTAAGGTTAACGAGTCCGCTCTTACCCTGGTAGACGGTTTTGAAAACCTGGAACCCAAGACCAAAGCGATGGTCACTGCGCTCAACGCGCTCAAATTGAATAATGAAAAGGTACTGGTCATCATCCCGGACAATGCCCCTGAAACCAGGGAGATTGTTTACCGGGCGGCGGGTAACCTGGAAGGTGTCAAGCCTTTGCTGGTCAACTACCTGAACATGGACGACATGCTCAAGTACGACCGCGTGCTGATGCCGGTGCAGGCTCTCGACTGGCTCAATACCACCCTGGGCGCGGACGCGCGAGTAGCGGCGGAAGTTTTTGAGACTGACGCTCAGAAAGCGGGTGAAGCTTAATTATGAACAAGTATCAGGTTATCAAGCGCCCGCTCGTGACGGAACGTACCAACGAATTGATTGAGCAGGGTGTTTACACCTTTGAAGTAGAACGCAACGCCAACAAGGGCCAGATCCGCGAGGCGGTTGAGTCTATCTTCAATGTCAAGGTGGTAGGCGTTAATACTTTGCGGATGCATCGCAAGCAGCGTGGGCGTGGCCGCTTCGCCGGTTATACCCAGGTGAGCAAGAAGGCGATTGTGCGGCTCCAGCCAGGCGACAAAATCGATATTTTCGAGACCGCCTAAGTTGAAAGAGGTTTAAAAGAAGATGCCGATTAGAAAATTTAACCCGACCTCGCCCGGTAGCCGCCTGAAGCGTCTCAGCACCTTCGAGGAGATCACCAAGAAGAAACCCGAGAAGAAGCTGACCGTAACGCTGAAAAGCAACGCCGGTCGCAACAACCAGGGCCGCATTACTGTGCGGCACCAGGGCGGCGGTCACAAGCGCAAGTATCGCATCATTGACTTCAAGCGCAACAAGTTTGGAGTACCGGCCAAGGTTATCGCGATTGAGTACGATCCTAACCGCTCGGCCCGGATTGCCCTGTTGCAGTACGAAGATGGCGAGAAGCGCTATATCCTGGCCCCTAACGGCCTGAAAGTCGGAGACCGCGTTTCGAGTGGCCCGACTGCTGAAGTGCGCGTGGGCAATGCTCTGCCGCTTCGCAATATCCCGCTTGGTACTCAGATCCACAATATCGAGATGTATGCGGGTCGCGGCGGCATTCTGGTCCGCAGCGCCGGTAACGTCGCGCAATTGATGGCCAAGGAAGGTGATTACGCCAGCATCCGTATGCCCAGCGGCGAATTCCGCATGATCCGGATTGAATGTATGGCAACGATTGGTCAGGTAGGTAACCTCGACCACTCCAACGAACGCTGGGCGAAAGCCGGTCGCTCGCGCTGGAAGGGTATTCGCCCGACTGTTCGCGGTAGCGTAATGAACCCGGTTGATCACCCGCACGGTGGTGGTGAGGGTCGTGCCCCGATTGGTATGGCTCCCAAGACTCCCTGGGGTAAACCGGCTCTGGGTTATCGCACTCGTAAGAACAAGCGGACCGATCGCTTCATTATTCGGCGCCGAACGAAGTAGCATTTGAAGGTCTGGGGCCGGTTCTGTAACCGGTCCCGCGATCTCTAAATTGGAGGAAAACGTTGTCTAGGTCAACTAAAAAAGGGCCGTTTATCGAGGAGCGGTTGCTGGCAAAAGTCGAGGCCATGAATACCAGCGGGCAGAAGAAAGTTTTGAAGACCTGGTCTCGCGACTCGACGGTCTTCCCGCAAATGGTCGGCCACACGCTGGGGGTCTACGATGGCCGCCGCCACGTACCGGTCTATATTACTGAAAATATGGTCGGCCACAAGCTGGGTGAGTTCGCTCCTACCCGCACCTTTAAGGGCCATAAGGATCAGGAAAAGAGTACCAAGTCCCGCTAAGGGATCAGGGACTAAAGATGAAGGCTTATACCGGCATCCGGTAGCCCTGGAGGAAAGGAAATTATATTCCGATGCAAGTAAGCGCGACGCTAAAATTCATCCGGCACTCGCCCCGCAAGGTACGTCTGGTAGTGGACGTGGTGCGCGGACGGAAGGTAGATGAAGCTCTAGCATTGCTGCGGAACATGCCCCAGCATTCGGCCCGCGATGTGGCCCGAGTGGTGGCAAGCGCCCGCGCCAACGCTGAGAACAATCTACTGCTTTCGCCGGAGACACTCTATATTAAGTCAATTGTTGCTAACGAAGCCCCGCGCATGAAACGCATTCACGCGCGCGCTCGTGGCCGGGCCGACCGCATCATCAAGCGGATGAGCCACGTAACGGTAGTGGTCGAAGACCGGGAGGAGAATCAGTAGTGGGACGCAAAGTTCACCCGATAGGCTTTCGGCTTGGCGTTATTAAGGACTGGCAGAGCCGCTGGTATGCCGATAAGGACTATACCAACCAGCTTCACGAAGACTTTGCCCTGCGCAAAGCTGTCGCTGCCAAATTGCCTAACGCTGGCCTGAGCCGTGTCGAAATCCAGCGCTCAAGCAACAATCTTGAGATTACTCTGCACACCGCCAAGCCGGGCATCGTCATCGGCAAGAACGGCGACAAAGTAGAGCAGCTCAAGGGCGAACTGGAAAAAGAAACCGGCCGCAAAGTCAAAATCAATATCGAAGAGATCCGCCAGCCTGAGCTGGACGCCTACCTGGTAGCGGAGAGCATCGCTGAGCAAATCGCCAAGCGTGTTAACTACAAGCGCGCCATGAAGCAGGCCGTCACTCGCGCTATGCGCCTGAACGCCAAGGGCATTCGTATCAAAGTCAGCGGCCGTCTGGCCGGGGCCGAAATGGCTCGCGTGGCTTATGAGAAGGATGGCCGGGTACCGCTTCAGACCATCCGCGCCGATATTGACTACGCGGTCTATCACGCTTATACCACCTATGGCCGGATTGGCGTGAAAGTATGGATTTATAAGGGCGATGTGCTGCCGGGTCAGATGAAGAAGACCGCCCCGGTTCCCGCGCTGATCTCCGATGAGGATGTAGCTTAGCAGGGTAGAGGCAGGGCTACAGGTTAGTAGAGCTAGCCGCACCCTGACTTCTAACCCTCGGTGAGGAGTTTTCGACAATGTTAATGCCAAAAAGGACCAAGCACCGCAAGGTGCATCGCGGTAACATGCGTGGTCGGGCGACTCGTGGCAACTTTATCGCTTTTGGCGAGTACGGGTTGCAGGCGCTCGAAGCGGGTTGGGTGGATAGCCGCCAGATTGAAGCCGCTCGTCGTGCCATCACCCGCTACGTTCGCCGTGGTGGTCAGATCTGGATTCGCATCTTCCCGGACAAATCGGTAACCGCCAAGCCGGCTGAAACCCGCATGGGTAGCGGTAAAGGTGCTCCCGATCACTGGGTAGCGGTTATTAAACCGGACCGCATCATGTTTGAAATTGCCGGTATTCGCCAGGACCAGGCTGCTGAAGCCATGCGTCTGGCCGGCCACAAGCTGCCGATCCGGACCAAGTTCGTCACCCGACACGAAGCGCCGCGACCCGGCGCGACCGAAGCGGAACTGGACGCTCCGGTTGAAATCAGCGAACACGCCATGCACCGCATGGAAGCCCTCGCCGAACATGACGCCGAAGAAGTGACCGAGCATGTCGCCGAGGATCACGAAGCCAAAGAGGCTGCCGATGATGCTGTGCGTGAGCAGGAAGGCGAGGAGTAGTAGAGATGTTGAGAATTCGTGAGCTCAGGGCGATGACTGACCAGCAGTTACGCCAGGAAGTTGAATCCCTGAACGAAGAGTTATTTAACCTGCGCTTTCAGCGGGCCGCCTACAAAAATCCCAGTCCGGCGCGCTTTGGCCAGGTGAAGAAGAATATCGCTCAGATCAGAACTATTTTGCGTGAGCGTGAAATCGAAGCCTTGATCGCCGAATTTGAGAATTCGACGACCGCGCAGGCTTAGTAAGCTGTAAAAGGAAAACAGGTAATGACGGAAGAAACCGTAACTACTCCCGGTCAGAACGCTCCCGCGGCCGACACTGAGAAAAAGGTAAACCGCCTGGTTCTCACCGGTAAAGTGGTCAGCGATAAGATGGATAAAACCATCGTAGTAGAGGTCGAGTACCTCAAAAAGCACCGGCTGTACAAGAAATCGATCCGCCGCCACGCGCGTTTCAAAGCGCACGATGAGAACAACGATTGCAAAGTCGGCGATCTCGTGCGGATTGAAGAGTCCCGGCCGATCAGCAAAGAAAAACACTGGCGGCTTTTAGAGATTGTCCAGAAGGGAGTTGAGCTATGATCCAGCCTAACACTCGTCTGCGTGTAGCCGATAACACCGGCGCTAAAGAAGTCATGTGCATCCGAGTACTGGGTGGCGGTAACCGCAAGTGGGCTGGCGTTGGCGACATCATCATCTGCTCGGTAAAAAGCGCCAGTCCGGGCGGTCAGGCCAAAAAGGGCCAGGTAGTGCGCTGCGTGGTAGTGCGCACCAGCAAAGAGTATGGCCGGGAGGACGGCAGCCACATTCGTTTCGACGATAACGCGGCTGTACTGATTACCGCCAACAACAACCCGGTGGGTACTCGTATCTTTGGTCCAGTAGCCCGCGAACTGCGCGAAAGGCAGTTTATGAGAATCGTTTCGCTTGCGCCTGAAGTTCTTTAAGAACCAGGCCGGGCCAGACGCAGGAGTTTAAGATGAACATCAGAAAAGGCGATACCGTACAGGTTATCACCGGTAAGTATCGGTCTAAAAAAGGCGCCGTAAAGCTAACTATTCCTTCCGAGGATCGCGTAGTGGTCGAAGGTGTGAATGTCGTTAAGAAGCACATCAAAGCCCGCTCGCAGGTACGCCAGGCCGGTATTGTCGAGGTCGAAGCCCCCATTCACGTCAGCAACGTGATGCTGGTAGATCCGAACTGCGGTGAAGCGGTACGCGTAGGCCATCGCATTGAAAATGGCGAAAAAGTGCGTTATTGCAAGCACTGCAACAAGACCATCCCGGATCGCACGGGCTGGCAGAACCGTGATCGCAGCGCGGCTGAAGAGCGCTAATAAACGCTTAAGCCGTTAGCATCACAAACCTGATGGCCAACCGGGCAAGGTCAATTGGCTCCCCAGATGGGCGGCCAGTTGAAACCGGCCAGGAAGGTTTTACGTAGTACTACTTACGTAGTTAAAAACTAATTTCTCGTTCAAAGACCGCTGCCCTTCACTGGCCGTCTGGGCTAAGGTGGCAGGACGACGGGAGCCGCAAAGGTATCCCGAATAGGTTTGAGCGAGAAGGAGAAAAGGTAAAAGTGGCAGATAAGAAACAACCGCAGCAGCAACAAAAAGGCGGACAGCAGCAGCAAAAAGGTGGACAGCAGGGCAACCGTGCCGCTCGCCCCGCCGCTCCTGCGCAGAGCGCCACGCAGGACCAGGAGCCCAAGGAGACTGTTAAAGCTCCGCCCGCTCGCCTGCGCCTCAAATATCAGAACGAGGTAGTGGACGCTCTTTCCAAGCAGTTCAATTACCAGAACAAAATGCAGGTGCCGCAGATTAAGAAGGTCGTGGTAAACGTCGGTCTGGGCGAAGCCATCAGCAACGCCAAAGCCCTGGATGCTGCCGTAAACGACTTGACGGCGATTGTCGGCCAGAAGCCGGTGATCAACCGCGCCAAGAAGAGCATCGCGGCCTTCAAACTCCGCGAAGGCATGGCTGTCGGCGCTTCCGTCACCCTGCGCGGCGACCGCATGTACGAATTCCTCGACCGCTTGATGAACATCGCTTTAGCGCGTGTACGCGACTTCAACGGTGTGCCGAAGCGTTTCGACGGTCACGGCAACTTCACTCTTGGCCTCAGGGAACAAATCATTTTCCCGGAGATTGATTACGACAGAGTAGATAAAGTTCGCGGTATGGAAGTGACGATTGTCACCAGCGCTCAGACCGACGAAGAAGGACAACAACTTCTCCGCCTGATGGGCATGCCGTTCCGCAAGTAACAAGGCTTGAAAGGGAAAAGAAACACACATGGCTAAAGAGTCGATGATCGTCAAAGCCAACCGGACCCCGAAATATTCGTCGCGCCTGGTGCGCCGCTGCAAGCTGTGCGGCCGCTCCCGCGCTTATATGCGCAAATTCGGCATGTGCCGCATTTGCTTCCGGGAAAATGCTTTGCAGGGCAAATTGCCCGGTGTCACCAAGTCAAGCTGGTAAAGGACGAGGAGTATCTTAGAATGAATATTACCGATCCGATAGCGGATATGCTTACCCGAATTCGGAACGCTTCAAGCGCCCGTCACCTTGAAGTCACGATGCCTGCCAGCAACCTGAAAATAGCGGTCGCTCAGATTTTGAAGGATGAAGGCTTCATCAACGATTTCTCGGTCGCTCAGAGTGGCGCAATGCGCGTCCTGACTGTCTCACTCAAGTACATTGGCAGCTCTTCGGGCGGCAGCAAGAAAGCCGTAATCAGCGGCATCAAGCGTGTCAGCAAGCCGGGTTTGCGGATTTACGCTAAAAAGGGCGAAATTCCCAAGGTTATGAACGGCCTGGGTATCTCGATTTTGAGCACGTCTAAAGGCGTTATGACCGGCCGAACGGCCTGGCGCGCCGGCGTAGGCGGTGAAATCCTGGCCTACGTCTGGTAGTCGCAGGTAGATGGAGGATTAGAACGTGTCACGTATTGGACGAAAGCCAGTCGCGCTACCTAAAGGCGTAGAACTGACAATCAGTGAAGATAATTTAGTAACGGCCAAAGGCCCTAAAGGCACTTTGACCCGCCAGTTCGATCCCGGCCTGACCATCAAGCAGGAGGACGGCCAGCTAATAGTGAGCCGCCCCGATGAGTCGAACCGCATGCGCCAGTTGCATGGTTTGAGCCGCACCCTGCTGGAGAATATGGTCGTGGGTGTCAGCACCGGCTTCCGCAAGAACCTTGAAATTTCGGGCGTCGGTTACCGCGCGCTCAAAGACGGCGATATGCTGGTGATGCTCTTAGGCTTCAGCCACGCCGTTCGCCTGGACCCGCCTGAAGGCATCAAGTTCGGCGTAGATGGCACTACCAAAGTATGGGTAGAAGGCATTGACAAAGAACTGGTTGGCCAGGAAGCGGCCCGTGTGCGCATGATGCGTCCCCCGGAACCCTATAAGGGCAAAGGTGTGCGCTACGCTAACGAAGTGATCCGCCGCAAGGCCGGTAAATCCGGTAAGGCTGGCAAGAAATAAGTTGATAGGAACAGGGGCGTTTACAGGTTATAGCAACCTTCGCCCCGTCTTCCTGTTTTAAGGAGAAGAAATGCGACGTATCAGACGAGATTTGAGTCCGCGCAAGCGGCGGCAGATTCGGGTGCGTGCTAAAGTGTACGGCTCGCCCGAACGTCCGCGCCTCAACGTCTTCCGCAGTGCCAATCATATTTACGCCCAGGTGATTGATGATGACAAAGGCTACACCCTGGTAGCGGCCAGCACGGTCGAACCGGGTGTAAAGAGCCAACTGACAGACGAAGACACCAAGATGGCTCAGGCCAAGAAAGTTGGCCAACTGGTCGCCCAGCGAGCTAAAGAGAAGGGTATCAATGCAGTGGTGTTCGACCGCGCTGGTTATCTCTATCATGGGCGGATTAAAGCACTGGCCGATGGCGCACGCGAAGCCGGTTTAGAATTTTAAGGAGCGCAAAATTTAGATGGCTAGAATTGACGCGAGTAAATTAAACCTGGAAGAGCGCGTTGTGCAAATCAACCGGGTCGCCAAGGTAGTAAAAGGTGGCCGCCGCTTCAGCTTCAGCTCGATTGTGGTGGTTGGAGATGGCGCCGGGCATGTCGGCGCAGGCCTCGGTAAGGCTGCGGAAGTACCGGATTCCATCCGCAAAGGCAGCGACGATGCCAAGAAGAACCTGATCGAAGTACCCCTGATTGACGGACGCACTATTCCGCACGAAATTACCATGAGCTTCGGCGCCAGTCGTGTACTGCTCCGGCCGGCTTCTCCCGGTACCGGCGTGATCGCCGGTGGTGGTGTTCGCGCCGTCCTCGAAGCCGCCGGTGTCAAGGACGTGCTTTCCAAGTCCCTCGGTAACAACAACCCTGTCAACTCGGTACGCGCTACCATTTTAGCTCTTGAAGCCCTCAAAATCCGCGAGGACGAGGAAATCAAGCGCGGCAAGCCTTTCAGCAGCTTCGGCCTCGGCCCGAGCGATGAGAAAATTGTCGCTCCCAAGCAGCGCATTACCATCTTCGTACCCCAGCAGGGCAGCGGTGGCGAGCGCAATCGTGATCGCAACCGGGATCGCCGTGGCGGTGGTCGCGATGGTGGCCGTGACAATCGTGGCGGTGGTCGCGATAACCGTCCGGGAGCGGGCGCTCGCGGTGGCCGCGCCGGTGGCGGTGGTGGCCGCGTAATGGGCGGCGGCGGTGGCGGACAGCGCGCTGAAGGTGCCGCTCCGACAACTGCTCCGCAGAACGACCAGCCGAAGACTCCGGCGGCTCAGACCGATGGAGCTTCCCGCGGCGAGACCAATACTAATAATGCCATTGGCGGTAGCTCGGATTAGAGGTTTAGAAAATGACTGTTGAGAACAACAAGGCCCAGACTTCGGGCAAAATGTTGAAAGTGACTCTGCTGCGCAGCCCGATTCGCTCGCGTCAGAATCACAAAGACACTATCCGGTCGCTCGGCCTGCGCCGCATCAATGATACCAGCACTCTGCCGGATAACCCGGCGGTGCGCGGTATGATTACGACGGTGCGACAGTGGGTTTCCTTCGAGGAAATCTAGTTTTTGAACTGAGTCTTTAGCCGCCCTCGCAGGGCGGCTAACCTTGTTTACGATCCGGTCGTTAGTGGTGTTATACAATGCGAGGCCGAATCGGACCGTTTCTACAGGTATAGACTCTGCCTGGACCGGTGAATAGTGGCTTGCCTGCCGCCCGGCCAGAAACGGTTTAACACATTACAGAGAGGAATATTCTTCAAAATGAAACAGCACGATTTGAAGCCGGCTCACGGCAGCACTTCTTCCCGCAAGCGCGTAGGACGCGGTCATGGTAGCGGCCTGGTAAAGACCAGCGGACGCGGCCAGAAAGGCCAGAAGGCTCGTACCGGGCATCATGCAGTACCGATCTGGTTTGAAGGCGGTCCTTCCAAGACCAGCAGCTTCAAGCGACTTGGTTACAAGCGTGGTATCGGCTTCACCAATCCCAATCATGTTGAATACGAAATCGTGAACCTGGACCAGTTGGCTGCCCTGGAAGGTGATGAAATCACCCCGGCTAACCTGCTGGAAGTGGGTCTGGTTAAACCGAACCGCACCCAGGTGCTTCCGGTGAAGATCGTCAACATGCTGGGCGGCGAAGATAAAGTGGACGGCTATACCCCTCTGGTGAAAGTACTGGGAGATGGCGAAATCAACCGGGCAATCACCGTTCACGCTCACCGTTTTTCCGCCTCTGCTCGCCAGAAGATTGAAGCGGCCGGTGGTAAGGTAGTCCAGTTGATGACGTTGCCTGCCAAAGAGAGTGAAAATACTGAGAACAGCGCAGCCGAGTAGTCATCTTCCGGTGGTGTGCTAAAATGGCATAGTCGTGGTAGAATAAGCTCCAGTTATTGGAATAAGAGCGTTTTACCCCGGCTATGCCATCTCTACTATTATGTCCGCTCAAGTTTCCAGACTAAGACTTACATACTTTCTGGGTTAGAGGAGTTAGATTTATGCTGAAGGCGGTTATTAAAGCGTTCGGGATACCCGACTTACGCCGGCGCATTCTTTTTACGCTGGGCGTGTTGGTTATCTTCCGCTTTATCGCTCACGTGCCGGTTGCGGGTATCGGTCAAGGTGTTCGGGATGCTCTACAGGGCTTCCTTTCCGGTGATCCCACCCAGGCGCCTGCCGGTAGCACTCCCGGTGTCGGCGGTGTTCTCGGCTTTCTGGATATTTTTTCCGGCGGTTCTCTGAGCAATTTCTCAATTGCGGCGGCCGGTGTTTACCCCTATGTGACCGCGTCTATTATTATCCAGCTTTTGACGCCAATTATTCCCGCATTCGAACGGATGCAAAAAGAAGGCCAGCGCGGACGCGAGCGACTGAACCGGTATACCCACATCATTACGGTTCCTATCGCCGCCCTGACCGCTTATGGTCACCTGGTACTTTTGAAGAGCCAGGGTATTTTGACCAGCAGCAACGGTGGCGATAGATTCTCGCTATTCGGTGCTGGTTCCGACCCGCTTTTGACTATCGCCGCTGTCACAGCTATGACTGCCGGTACAGTAGTGCTGGTATGGCTGGGTGAACTGATTACCGAGTATGGTATCGGTAGCGGTGTTTCGATTATTATTTTCGGCGGTATCGTTTCGGGCTTCCCGCAGCGCGTGGCCCAGGCCGGAAAATCCGGTATCGGCCAGAACCTGGTTTCGATTGCGATTGTAATAATCGTCGGTCTGGCGGCGGTAGTTGGTATTGTCCTGGTACAGGAAGGCCAGCGCAAAATTCCGGTGCGGTTCCCGCGCCAGATGCAGGGTAACAAAGTCTACGGCGGGCAGCAGACTCATATTCCGCTCAAGGTCAACTCGGCCGGTATGATCCCGCTGATTTTCGCCAGTTCGATTATTATCTTCCCGGCGACTGTCGCTGGTTTCTTCATTCGCCCCAGCAATCCGGACGACTGGGTGAGCAAAGCGGCGACCTGGGTAGTAACCAACTTTGGGACAGGCAGCGGCCTTTACCAGATACTCTACTTCGCCATGGTACTGGGCTTTACCTACTTCTATACGATGGTGCTTTTCAACCAGCAGAATATTACGGAAAGTCTGCGCGATAGAGGCGGCTTTATTCCAGGCTTCCGGCCCGGCAAACCTACCAATGACTATCTGATGAAAGTGCTGGTCCGCATTACGCTGATCGGTGCTATCTTCCTGGGTGTGATTGCCATCCTGCCCTTCTTGCTCGGTCTGATTGTTCAGGCTCAGGTTCAGACCTTCCTGAACAGCACTTCGATCCTGATCGTGGTCGGTGTAGCGGTAGATACTATGAAGCAACTGGAAGCTCAGCTCGTAATGCGCGAGTACCAGGGTATCCTTCGGTAAGATTTTTTAGAAAGAGGAGCTGGCAAGGGAAAGTTACCCTACCGGCTCCTCTTTTGCATCATCTATAATTGCTATTGAAATTATCTATAGAAGGATAATGTTTCAATTTGTAAAGTTTATCAATCTTATGTTATAATCACAATATAGATTGTGCAAACAATAACACAGTCGGTGTAATTCGCGTTCGCATTTAATCTATTAAGATGCGATAAAGACAAGCAGCTAAACGAAAAAAGGATTTCAGGAAAAATTCCAGGTATTGTTCTTGCCAGTAAAGTAGCCGCGCGGACCTGGAAATATTACTGTCATTGTTGTAAAATGGCGGCTCTGGTGGAGAAAAGCGTTAGACTTATTTGAAGCCAGGGACTGCAATGGAGCAGAAGCCATAAACGCAGAGATGCAAGCGAGGGAGGGCTGTAGCAATATGTACTTGATCCTTCTTGGAGCGCCGGGAGCCGGTAAAGGAACACAGGCAAAGATTCTTTCTGATAGGCTGGGTATTGCCCACGTCTCAAGTGGCGATTTATTCCGCGAAAATATTAAAAATGGAACCCCGCTTGGCGTTGAAGCCAAGGGCTTTATTGACCGGGGTGAACTTGTCCCAGACCCGACTGTCATTAAGATGATTACCACCCACCTGGCTACTGCCGCGTGTGAGAAGGGTGCCCTTCTGGATGGTTTCCCTCGCACTATTCCCCAGGCAGATGCCTTGAATGTAGCACTGCAAGAGGATTTCCACCAGGGAATCGGCAAAGTTATCTATGTTAAGGTTGAAACCGAGGAGTTACTCAGCCGCCTGAGTGGCCGCTGGATCTGCCCGGTTTGCCAGACTCCTTACCACGAGATCAATAACCCGTCTAAAGTGGCCGGAGTTTGTGACCTGGATGGCGCGGCCCTCTTCCAGCGCGAAGACGATAAACGTTCCACTGCTGAGCGTCGCCTGCAAGTCTATTTCAACCAGACGATGCCTTTGATCGAGTACTATACCAAGCGCGGGTTGCTAATAGAAATCAACGGCCAGCAGGAAGTTGAAAAGGTTAGCACCGATATTATCACGGCCCTGGCAAAAATCGCGCAGCCGGAAGAATTAAGCCGGGTTCCTCTGGGGGAAGTGAGTGAGTCGCTGGTGGCGTAGTGACTCCAAAGCAAGCGACCGGCGTCCAATATCCCAACGTGCAAGAATATCTAGCTTGTAGTAAAATATAAGCTGATGAACTTAATTAAGAAAGAGCTATGGCGGTTCCCGGATAAAAAGGGACCGCCAAATTTAGCGTTTTAGAGTTACCTATTAAGAAAGGAAAAGCGGCCAGACAGACCGCCTGTATAAAAATTGCGAGCATTTATGATCAGTACTAAAACAAAAAGCGAAATAGAAATGATGCGAAAAGCCGGGCAGGTGGTCGGGCAGACTATCGAACTGCTCGCTCGGAATATGAAACCCGGTATTACCTCGGGCGAACTGGATCAGATCGCCGAAGATTTCATCCGCTCTCAGGACTGTATTCCGGCCTTCAAAGGGTTATACGACTTTCCCAATAGCATTTTAACCTCTTTTAATGAAGAAGTAGTGCACGGTATCCCCGGCAAGCGCGTATTGCAAGAAGGGGATATTGTCAGCTTTGATGTGGGCGCGGCTTATAAAGGCTGGAACGCTGACTCTGCCGCTACTTTCCCGGTGGGCAAAGTGACGGAGCAAGCTCAGAAACTGATTAATGTCACCCGCAAGGCCATGCTGCTTGGTATTTCTCAGATGAAACTCGGTAACCATCTCTATGATATTTCCAACAGTATCAACGATTACGTGGAGAGCCAGGGCTTTAGCGTGGTGAGAGACTATGTCGGGCACGGGATAGGCCGCAAGGTGCACGAAGACCCCCAGGTGCCTAACTTTCGCCAACCAGTCCGCGGGATGTCATTGCGCAAGGGGATGTGCCTGGCGGTAGAGCCGATGGTGAACGTGGGGTCTCACGAAACGGTTATGCTGGAAGATGGTTGGACCGTGGTAACGAAGGACGGCAAGCTTTCCTGCCACTTCGAACACAGCGCCGCTATAACCGATGGCGAACCGCTGATTCTGACTTTACCGTAGGTTGCCATAAGGCTGCATTCATGTTATAATTCCAAATTGTCTGTAAAAGTATTGGCAGGGCGCGGAATCGCTCTTCATGCGGCAGGCATGAACCGGGTTAGTTTTCGGAACAATCCACAAAAACCCGGTTGGTAGCAAGAAAGAAGTAAGAAACTCAAACTAACTCACATTTTGTGAAAGCCGGCCACCGAGTCGGCTTGATTGGCGAAAGCCATCTGATTGTGAGTAGCACTGATGCAAGCGAGGTATATTTCTAATGAAAGTACGGGCTTCCGTAAAGCCGCGCTGCGAAAAATGCAAAGTCATTAAGCGCAAGGGCGTAGTGCTGGTAATTTGCACTGTTCCCAAGCACAAGCAGCGCCAAGGCTAGTAGTTTTTTTTAGCTTTTTATTAGCGGTTCTGGGAGGACTGAATGGCAAGAGTAGCGGGGGTCGACTTGCCCCGTGACAAGCGCATCGAAGTCGGCCTGACCTATATTTATGGGATTGGCCCTTCGACCAGCCAGAAGATTTTGAACGAAACCGGCATCAACCCCGACATTCGTGTACGGGAACTCAGCGATGAAGATGTAGCCAAGTTGCGTGAGTTGATTGACCGGGAATACCGCGTGGAAGGTGATCTGCGCCGCGAAGTAAACCTGAATATCAAGCGCCTGATTGAAATCGGGAGCTACCGGGGCAGACGTCATCGTGCCGGGTTGCCGGTTCACGGTCAGCGCACACGCACCAATGCACGTACTCGCCGTGGCGGGCCGCGCCGCACCGTCGCCGGTAAGAAGAAGGCCACGAAGTAATAGATAAGAATCTAGCTGGAGGATTTTAGTTAATGGCTGATAAAGCTACTGGAAAGAAAAAGGCCGCCAAGGGAAAGCGCCGCGAGCGGAAGAGCGTTCCCAAAGGCCAGGCACATATCCAGTCGACTTTCAATAACACCATCATCACCCTGACTGACCCGAAGGGGAACGTACTTAGTTGGGGTAGCGCCGGGGCAAGTGATTTCAAAGGCTCCCGCAAGAGCACTCCTTATGCCGCCCAGGTAGCGGCTGAAGGCGCCGCTCGCCGCGCGATGGAACACGGTCTGCGCCAGATCGAGGTCTATGTAAAAGGCCCCGGTTCCGGACGTGAAGCCGCTATTCGCTCTTTGCAGGCGACCGGGTTGCAGGTGGTTTCGATCACCGACGTTACCCCGATCCCTCACAACGGCTGCCGCCCGCCGAAACGCCGCCGCGTCTAGGCCCGGTCGTTAATTGCTGGCCGCTGGAATAAAGCGCCAGAATTAGCTTTCTTGTTGTAAAGCTCTGCTCCGTCCCACCGGGTTACGACCCAAAGCGCACGGATAGCAAGCGAAGAAGGCAAGACCCTCCTATGCTCTACCTGGGAAACCAGATTTAGCCTCGGTAACTGTGTTCCGGGCTACTCCCTCTGAAGGGGAGTAAAGAAACTGGTGGAACGGTGAGGGTGATACGGTTTACCGGGTGGGTAAACCTATAAGTAGAGTTGGTCTCAGAAATAGCGTTGCCGGTAGAAAGATTACCCGCAACGCCTGGAATTGAATAATAATTACAGGACGAAGAACCGTAATTATAGAAAACTGCCAAAGGGAGGAACAATTGGCAAGGTACACAGGACCGGTTTGTAAACTGTGCCGCCGCGAAGGGGTGAAACTGATGCTGAAGGGCGACCGCTGCATGGGCCCTAAATGCTCGGTCGAACGCCGCCCTACTGCCCCCGGCGTGCATGGTGCTAAGCGCCAGCGCAAAATGAGCGACTTCGGTTTGCAGTTGCGTGAGAAGCAGAAAGCTCGCCGTATTTACGGCATTTTGGAGAAACAGTTCAGCAAGCACTATTCGGAAGCCAAGCGCATTCCCGGCGCTACCGGCGAACGCTTGCTCCAGATTCTTGAACTCCGCCTGGATAATATTGTCTATCGCCTGGGTCTGGCCGATTCGCGCCCGCAGGCTCGCCAGATTGTGCGTCACGGTCACATTACTGTGAACGGCCGCACGACCGACATTCCTTCCTACATTGTGAAGGCTGGCGATACCATCGCGGTCAAAGAAAACAGCAAAGGCAAGGAATATTTCAAAATTGCCGCCGAGACCGTTGGTAAGACCGATGTGCCGGGCTGGTTAAACCTGGACGCCCGCAATCTCAGCGGCCGCGTGGTAAACATACCGGCGCGGGCCGATTTGGATGTGGTGCTGGACGAGCAGTTGATTGTAGAGTACTACAGCCGCTAGTAGTTCATTTTTTCTCCCGGTTGGCGGTAGGTTAGCCTGACCGGGAGAGGCAGCAAATCAGTTGATAAAGGAGGCTGATTGCCTTGTTCGATGTAGCTTTAAAGGTCGAAAAAGTAGCTACGGCAGAGAACTACGGACGGTTTAAGATCGAACCGCTAGAGCCTGGCTACGGTATTACTCTTGGCAACGCTCTGCGACGTATTCTACTCAGTTCGCTCTCTGGCGCAGCTATTACTTCGATTAAAATAGATGGCGTGGCTCACGAATTTACTTCGTTGCCCCACATTAAAGAGGATGTTACCGAGATTGTGCTGAACGTGAAGCGCATCCGGTTACGCTCCTTCAGCGACCGCCCGGTACGCCTCAATCTGAGCGTGCGCGGCGAACGCGTCGCAGTGGCGGGGGATATTGAAGTACCGGGCCAGCTAATTGAAATCATCAACACTGACCAGCCGATTGCTACCCTGGATAGCCCGGATGCCAGTCTTGATATGGAGTTGACGGTGGAACACGGCACCGGTTATAGCTCTGCCGATAACCGCGAGAATATGCCGATTGGCGTAATCCCGGTAGACGCAATCTATACGCCCATTCCGCGTGTCAACTATGTGGTGGAACACACCCGCGTTGGTCAGCAGACCGACTACGACCGGCTGGTAATGGAAATCTGGACGGATGGCTCGATTGACCCGGGCGAATCCCTTAGCCAGTCGGCTCAGATTCTCCGGCGCCATAGCGAGATTATTGCCGACTTCAATAAGACTAAAGAGGAGCTTCCTCCTCCGACCAGCGGTCCGAGCAATATTCCTTCGGGCGTTTACGAAACCCCGATTGAAGATCTCAATCTGTCGGTACGTACCTATAACTGCCTGAAGCGCAGCAATATCACCAAGGTAGGCCAGATTCTGAGTATGGACGAGAAGGATCTTCTCAGCGTCCGTAACTTTGGCCGCAAGTCCTACGATGAATTGCGCGCTCAGCTTATCAACCACGGCTTCATGAGCGCTAACAACCCGATTGGTCCGTTCTCGGGCAGCGGTTTTGGCGATATTGATGAAGAAGGTGATGAGGGCGTGCCGGTAGGTGTTGGCTCGACTGAAGATAGCAATAACGACGATAATGCTTAAGGCAGGCGTTGTAGTAGCAACGGTGAATTGAGACTAACTCCTTCATCGTTAAGCGCTCATCGTTTAGACAGCAAGGATTTGAGGAAAAATGAGACATCGTGTTGCCGGTCGTAAGTTTCACCGGCCTACAGGCGAGCGCCTGGGCATGTACCGCAATTTGCTGGTATCGCTGATTGCCCACGAGCGCATTCGCACCACCGAGGCGAAAGCCAAAGAAATTCAGGCCATGATTGAGCAATTGGTGCGCGTAGCGGCGGAAGATACTCCGCATAATCGCAGCGTGGCTACCAGCAAAGTCGCTAATTCCGCGGCGGTGCAAAAGCTCTTTACCGTAATCGGCCCGCGCTACACCGAGCGCCAGGGCGGCTATACTCGCATCTTCAAGCTGGGCACTCGCTTCGGCGACGGCGCGGAAATGGCTTTGATCGAGTTCCTGCCTGCCTAGTGGTAGGATGACCTTTCGTGTGACTGGCTTGGTAGGAGCTGATTAATGCGCAACATCAAGCTGGTGCTGGAGTATGACGGGACCGATTTTAGCGGTTCGCAACTCCAGGCAAATGGGCGAACCGTGCAGGGAGAGCTTGAAAAGGCTCTCGCCAGTCTGACCGGGTTACCGGCAGGCGAACGTTGCAAGGTGAGCCTGGCAGGCCGGACCGATACCGGGGTGCATGCCAGCGGGCAGGTGGCTAACTTCAAAACAGCCAGCGCCCACTCGCTCGAAACATTCCGGCGTGGCCTGAACGCTCTGTTACCCTTCGATATAGCGGTGCTTTCGGTGGAAGAAGTGGATGAAGAATTTCATGCCCGCTTCAGCGCCAGAGAGCGTTACTACCGCTACCGCATCCTGAACCGCCCGGCGCGGTCGCCACTGTTGCGGCGTTACGCTCTACAGGTGGCCCAACCGTTAAAGCTTGAGGCGATGCAGGCAGCAGCCAACCGCTTAGTGGGCGAACACGATTTTGCCAGCTTTGCCGGGGCCGGATGGGGCATACCCGCCGGAGAAGGGGCGGAGACAGAGGAAAATGACGGTCCGAGCACAGTCCGAAAGGTTCTGAAAGCCACCTGGAGCCGGGAGATGCCAGATCCGGCGCAAACAGTGCTGGTGCTGGAAATAGCGGCAAACGCTTTTTTACCGCACATGGTGCGAAACATCGTCGGGACGCTTTTGCAGGTGGGCAAAGGCGAAATTAGCCCGGACGATTTTGAAGAAATTATAGCGGCATGTGACCGCCGTCGTGCCGGGCCAACCGCTCCCGCTTGCGGGTTAAGCCTGGTCGAAGTGCGTTACTAAGCTGAGCTATCAGCCGTAGGGAATAGCCCGGGGCCATTGAAAAAGCCGGCAATCTGCGCTGATGGTTAAAAGAATCAGTTTTAGCTGGTAGCTATTTAGGAGTTTTGATAATGACTACGAAAACTTTTACTCCCACACCGCAGGAGATTAAACACGAATGGTATATCGTGGATGCGGCTGGGATGACCCTGGGCCGGGTCGCCTCGGAAGTAGCCAAGCTGCTCAAAGGCAAACATAAGCCGATCTATGCCACCCATATGGATACCGGCGATTACGTGATCGTAATCAATGCCAAAGATATTGTGGTGACCGGCAACAAGCTGGCCGACAAGAAGTATGTGCACCACACTATGTATCCCGGTGGCTTCCGCGAAATCAATTTGCAGGACCAGTTGGCCAAGCACCCGACCCGCCCGGTTTACGATGCCGTTAAGGGTATGCTCCCGCGCAATCGCCTGGGTAACGCTATGTTGAGTAAACTGAAGGTATATGCCGGCGCTGAACACCCTCACGGGGCGCAGCAGCCTAAAGAGTACAAGCTGGAATACACCAGCGCCCGCGAGGGTTAGGCCTAACATAAGGAGCCAGAAAGAGTAAAAATGTCAGCTACTTTGAACAAAAACTATTTCTATGGAACCGGCCGCCGCAAAACCGCGGTAGCGCGTGTGCGCCTGGTCCCCGGCACCGGCACTTTCACCGTCAACGGCAAGACCCTGACGGAGTACTTCGGTGGCCGCCAGTTGAATGAAATCGTGATTATGCAGCCGTTGCGCCTGGTCAACCGGGTCGGCCAGTACAATGTCACGGTTAAGGTCGTCGGTGGTGGCACCAGCGGCCAGGCCGGAGCGGTTCGCCACGGTATCGCTCGCGCTCTTTTGCAGGTCGATGAGACTCTTCGCCCGACCCTCAAGAAGAATGGTCTGCTGACCCGCGATGCTCGCGCCAAAGAACGGAAAAAGCCCGGTCTGAAACGCGCCCGCAAAGCGCCGCAGTACACCAAGCGCTAATTGCGCTGCCGGAGTTTGCTCACCCTGTAAAGGTTCCGGCAAGCTCCCCTACAGGCCAACCTGCCCTTTTCAAAAGGCGAACAGGTTGGCCTGTTTGTGTTTCATAGACTATACTCTGGCTGTTACAGGAACTTAAAAGTCGCATAAACAGTGCACAAACCGGGTAGCAGGGTCAGGAGGGGTGCAACCCCTTCATGGGGGAACCGGGGGAAGCCCCCGGCACTTTTTAACCTCTTTACAGCTTAACCTGTTGATATTTATGCACTTTTAGTGTCAAAATTTTTATTGCGGTTTAGCTTGCAAAAACAGCATTAAAAAGAGGAGTAGCATGAGCGATCAAATCAAAGTCGAATTTGATGTAGAAGCAACGATGCGTGATGGCACAGTGTTGCGTGCCAATGTTTTCCGGCCTGCCGAGGAAGGTTCTTACCCGGTGGCCCTCACCCGCACCCCCTATGGCAAAGATTTTGCCTCGGTCAGCCCGATGCTGGATGCGCCCCGGTTGGCGCGGGCGGGTTATATCGTGGTTATCCAGGATGTGCGCGGGCGTTACCGCTCGGAGGGTGAATGGGTTACTTTTGCTAATGAGGCCAATGACGGCTACGATACGGTGGAATGGGCCGCCCAACTGCCTGGCTCAAATGGCAAAGTGGGGATGTTCGGCGCTTCATACTTCGGTTTTACCCAGTGGATAGCTGCGGCTCAGCAGCCGCCCCATCTCAAGGCGATTGTGCCCAGTATTACCTGGGCCGATGTGCGCGACGGCACAAGCTGGCGCGGTGGCGCTTTTGAACTTGGCCTGATGGCCTACTGGCACCTGGCTACCCTGGCCCTCGATATTACTTTGAAGCGCTACAAAGACGCTCATCAGTTGCAAATGTACCAGGCTATCGTGGCAGCCGTGAACGAATTGAATCGTCTGCGCCCCGAAGGCTATTACTCGCTCCCCCTCAAGGATTTCGAGCCGCTCAAGAAGCTAGACCTGGCGGTGGAAACGCTCGAACAGGCGGTAGAACAGCCCTTTAGCCGTGAGGCCAGCGCGCCTTACTCCATAGCAGAAGCCTACGATAAGGTGCAGGTGCCTTCCCTGAACATCGGCGGCTGGTACGATATTTTCACTAACGGCGTTTTGCAGAACTTTAACGGCGTGCGCAATGCGGGTGGCACGCCTGAAGCGCGTCAGACAAAACTGATTATGGGGCCCTGGTCGCACGTTAACTACAGCAATACTGTCGGCGACATTGATTTCGGCTTCGGCGCCTCGATGGCCCTGATGAACCTGCAAACTGATCTGACCGGCCTGACTCAGCGCTGGTTCGATTACTGGCTGAAGGGTATTGACAACGGCATCATGAAGGAAGCACCGGTCAAGCTCTTTGTCATGGGCGATAATGCCTGGCGCGACGAGCAGGAATGGCCGCTGGCCCGCACCGTATACACCCCTTACTATTTCCACAGCCAGGGCCGCGCTAACACCCTGAACGGCAATGGCTTCCTTTCGACCGAAAAGCCCGGCTCGGAAAGCGCCGACCACTTCACCTACGACCCGGCCAACCCGGTTCACACTTACGGTGGCGGCACCCTCATGAATAGCCTCTATGGTCCTGGCGTGAAGGATCAGCGTTCTATCGAGGAGCGCGACGATGTGCTGGTCTTTACCAGCGAGGTTCTCGGTCAGGATACCGAAGTGACCGGGCCAATCAGCGTTAAGCTCTGGGCTTCCACCGACGGGCCGGATACCGATTTCGTGGCGCGACTGGTAGACGTTCACCCGGACGGCTTCGCCCAGAACCTGGCGGACGGCATCATTCGCGCCCGCTACCGCAACGGCGACACACCCGAACTGCTCGAACCCGGCCAGGTCTACGAGTTCAACATTGATTTGTGGTCTACCGCTAACGTCTTCAAAGCCGGACACCGTATCCGGGTAGACCTTACCAGTTCGAACTTCCCGCGCTGGGACCGCAACCACAATACCGGCGAACCCTTCGGTCACGGGACAGAGTTGCGCCCGGCCCGCCAAACCATCCTGCACGACGCCGAGCATCCCTCGCACGTCCTGCTGCCGATCATCCCGCGCTAGAAGTTTATATAATAAATAAAGAGGGGTAGGCGAAGTGCCTACCCTCTCTTATTGAATCACAGAGTTTAACTTATGCTTAAAAATAAAGCTTGCTAGATAAAGACCCAGGAAGGCGGTGCAGGGACGGGGGTTGCTTTAGCAGAATCGAAGTTAAAAGGGGGTGAGACAGGCCGCATCACTATGGTTATTTCCGCGCTGCCGCGCCCTAAAGTAACGACTATGTCCTGAGTACTCAGGCTATCGTTTACTACTGTCGTCACTTTACCAATTTCTTCCCTGGCTACTTTTCGGGCATCTTCCACAGAATTTACCCTGCTACTTCCTACTCCTTTGAATACATCTCCTTTCCTGATACCGGCTTTTTCGGCGCGGCTGCCGGCTAACACTTGCGCGACCATTAAATCCTGATCCAGCGCTATCCCGATGTCAGAGATAAAACACTCAGGAGAACAATGAATACGCATACTGAAAGTTTACTCCAAATTCTAATCATTGTACGTTCCTTTCTTAAAAGCAAATAGTCATTTAGATGAAAAGGACGGGTTATAAGTTTAGATTAGCAGGTTATATTTCGTTTGCATAGGGGAGAATTCCCCAGTCAGGAATAGGTAATTTTCCCTATGCCGGATTTGAGAGAATTACCCTGTTCGAGAGGATTAAGACAGGTTTTGAGGTTAAACGTCAATAATTTCTCTGGAGATGGCTTTGGCAACAGCCCCGGCCCTGGTCTTGACCTTCAGTTTGGCGTAAATCACGCTTAAGCGGTTATTGACGGTTTTAACGCTTAAATCGAGGGCTTTGGCAATCATGGCATCGCTGTAATCGCTGGCAACCAGTTGCAGAATTTCTATTTCTTTGGGGGTTAAGCCTTCCATCGAGGTCAAACAGTGCAGGTTTTTAGTAGTACGCTCATATTGTTGTTGAAGCAGCCCGGCTTCCCTGGCCGCTACCCGGTAAATGGTTTCCTCAAGCTCTTTCAGTGAAGGAGAACTGGAAGAAATAAGCCCTTCGATGCCCCTTTCCAGCAGTTTTGCCAGTGGGGGCAGGGTGAAACGGGAAGTGTAGAGCAGCATTGGCGCTTTGCAGCCGGTGCTGCGTAAAGCTTTAGCTATTTTAATAGCCTTCCGAATTTTATCTACCGCTAGTACAAGAACATCCGACTGTTCTAACACGGCCAGTTTCGCGGCAGTTCTTCTTCACCTTCGATTACAATTGGGGTTAAATTTATTTGTGTAGCAAACCTTTGGGTGTGTTCGAGAAAGCTTTGGGCCCAGAGCGGTTCATAGGTAACAAAGGCTAGATTGAGTGGTTGCATACTACAACTCCTTTGAGGCAGGCCGACAAACGTAAAAGTTCTGATGGGTTGAACTGTTATCACTCACCCAGAACCACCGGAATATTCTTTTTAACCTAACTACCCGGAAAAAGCATCAGGAGGCTTTAACTATACCGCTTTGCTATTTATGCTTTTATGATAACAAAAAAGTTACATGGTGTAAAGATTTTGGCGAACTAAAAAGAAATATTTCAGGGATGCATTTCAAGGATTACGACCTGTGGAAAGGGCATACATAAAGTAAATCAGTTTTAATACTTTAGAGGATCTGCCTAAAAATTAACAAACCCTACAACCCACAAGTTATAGGGTTTATTAACAGCCTTCTTTGTTACTATAGTCTATTCAGTAGTTACCAAGTTTTATTAAGTCATTTTCATAGCGCATCTACTCGCCTGTAAATATGACTCATTACTATGGAGCAGTATAAAAATCAGCAGTAATGACTGCTCTGGTTTGAGCATTTACCGTATAGACAGAGTGGTTGTAAATTTGCGGAGTTGGACAGGGTGTAGACACACATGCTGGGCCGTTAGCAGGGAAATTAGTATTTCCGTAATCCAGCACCCACATTGGCCTATTCTCGATATGGTTAAGAACAGCGTTTGTAGGGCTGCATTTTCCATCTGTAGTACAGATTGATAAAGGAATGTTCTGAGGGCCAAGCCACCCATTTCCGGTAGCCGTTGGGCTACCGATAGTTACAAGGCCGTAAGCGGCAGTAAGTGTAACAGCCTGCCCATTTAAATTTCCTCCTAAAGCCCAACTGATACCCCGATTATAAACAGCACTCCTGGCTTCCTGTAAGGATATAAGCGGCGGGTCAAGAGTCCGTATTAATTTAATACCAGTACCCTGACCATCAAGCGGCAAAAGAACTTTGTCACCCACTGCTATATTTGGGTTAATTATAGTTACGCCCTGCTCTACTACGGTTGGGGCTGGCGTTGAAGCTAAGTGTGATGGGGTTAAGGCTATAACTGAATCTGGTACTGCGCCTACCAGTGCGCGGGTCTGAGATGCTTGGAGAGTTTGAACAGAATTATCATTGTGTAATTTGTTAGAATTGGTAAAAAAAATGGCAAGCCCAATCATGAATAGTGAACTAATTCCTATTACAGCAATTGCGCTTACTAATATTTTATCAAAGCCTTTTTGTCTCATGCTGTCTTCCTCCGTTCAGTATCAAAGATTAGTAAAGTTCAAAAAACTTTTCTGCTTACTACATCCTTGTACTTCAAGCTGTCCATATCTGGACAAACCATTTATTTCCGTCACCACTGGCCCCGCTTGAAAATCTATGGTACGTAGGGCAATTAGCATCGCAAGGGCTGTAACCTCCCGGTGTGTATGGAGGTGTAGTGAAGAAATAAAAAGTCTGGTTCGGAGCATTTTTATACTGAATTTGTGAAATGACAGTTTGCTGAAAAGTCGAACCTAGTTGTACAGTGTTGTCATTCGTTTCACCATAAGCAGCGACCTGGGAAGCATGGTCATATCCAACAGGCCAAATATCAGCAGTTCCACCAACTCTAGGTTCTGAATACCTGCAAATTCCATCGTAATCGTGACACCAGTAGCCCGTTGCAGGATCATATTCACTGGTGTAAGTATGGTCAGTTCCTGGCACTGGATTAATTGCCATTTCACAATGTTGTTTTATCACACCATTATGCGGGTCTCCTGGAACCCTGTCTATATATTCTGCAATAAAAACGACAGGTGAACCGCAACCACCATTAATCGTTTTAGCTATACCAGACTGAACAAAAGCTGAAATACCACCTCCAATATCTCCTAAAGAAAGAATAAGAACGAATGAGGCACGATACCCACAGCATCCTAAATTAGGATTTACCGTGTAAATTTTTGCAGCACTTCCTGAGTTATTAGGTTGATTATTTACGTACCCCATAAAACAATTTCCCCCAGGGCAGGCGGCAGCTTGTGTAGGAAGCGGACTAGATAGCCCAACTGTAAAGAAAGTGATAAGTAAAAATGAGATAATCAGGTAATGCCAGCCACGATGAAACCTTCTTAGCAGAAAATAGGCATATAAAGTAATACTCCTTTCTGCCTACTTTAGTAAACGCTAAAATAGGCAAGTAAATTACAAAGAAGTGACTTATGAGCTATTTTTCGACAATAGGGTACGGTTTATGGCGTAAGGAGAAGACGAAAGCGTACTCTTAAAAGAAATTTACTACTGGGCAGCTTATTTTCTAAAAGCGTCCGGTGCAAAAGTTCTTGACTAAAGGTTAGCAGTTTTTATTTGGCTTGCATAGGGGAGAATTCCCTATGCCGGAGTAGGGAGAATTACCCTGTTCGAGAAGATTAAGCTTGTTCAATTAAAAAGAGGGTAGACACTTGCCTACCCTCTTTATTACACTGTTGCAACAGGATAATATTGCTTTTACTCGACTTGCCAGAACTTGAGCGAATTTTTTGCCTGGATGCTCACCAGCAGCTTACCATTGAGATAGAAGGCTTTAGACTTGTAAGTAAGCCGGGGAGGTGGACTGTGAAATTTATTTATAAGCCAGGTTTATTAAGGTATTTATATTAGAAATAGCTTAGAAAGGGAACCGGGGCATAACTTTTGCCGTCATAGTAATGTCTTAATATTTATAGTGCCGGTACGATGTTGTGACGGTTGGATTACCATTATTCAGCCGATTTTTTAGACCTTTTACCTCATTTTACTCCTCTTCGGTGCTGAAGTAACTCATTGCAGGGTAATCGGCTGACCAGGTTGGAAACATAAAATTATAAATGATTGAAACGCTAAGTTGGTACGGGATTATTACGCTTCTCGGTCTTTTGGTACTGCCTCTAAGCTTCGCTATTTTCCGACGCCTGCCTGACCGGGGCTATACTTTTAGTAAACCGCTGGGACTGCTGGTAGTTGGCATTGCCGCATGGTGGGTCGGTAACCTGAAGTTGTTGCCTTTCGTGGGATCAACTATCTGGCTGGTAGTGGCTCTGGTAGGGTTGGCCTGCTACGGCTTGCTTTTAGCCAACCGGCGACTACGCGAAGAGATGCTGGCCTGGTTCAGGCAGCCTCACAACCTCTGGCTGATTGTAGCAGGCGAGTTGCTCTTCCTGGCAGCTTTCGCCTTCATGGTTAACTTCCGCTCCTTCCTACCCGACCTCAACCAATCTGAAAAGTTTTTCGACCTGGCTTTTATCCAGGCCATCGCCACTTCGCCGACTCTGCCGCCGCCCGACCCCTGGTATGGCGGTGTACCGATGAACTACTATTATGGCGGCCAGTTGCTGATGGCGATCATTTGCAAATTGAGCGGGGTGGAAGCCAGCACCGCTTACAATATCGCCATGGGCCTGGTCTTTGCCCTGGCGACCCTTGGGGGCTTTGGCATAGCCTGCAATCTGGTAGGACTGGCGCGAGGTAAGAACCGGGTTTCTATCGGGGCAGGGCTGATCGGAGCAGCCTTCCTGATGATCCTGGGGAATCTGTTGCCGCTGCGCCAGTTCCTGGAACACGGCCTCTTGCCGCTGGGCGACCGCAATTTCCCCTTCAAGGTGAACTGGCCTGCCAGCGCCCGTATGATCTACGACCCTATGCCGGATGGGCGGATGCTCGATATTCTGACCGAGTACCCCATTTACAGCTATCTTAACGGCGACCTACACGCCCATCTGCTGGACGCGCCTTATGTGCTGCTAGTTCTCGGTTATATCGTGAATATCTTCAGCGCCCCGGCGAAGTGGGCTTTAACCCGCCTGGACTGGCGTGCTGTGCCGCGCTTCCTGGCGGCAGGGTTGCTTATCGGCGCTCCCTTCCTGATTAACGGCGGCGATTTCCCGACCTATTTGTTCCTGGCAGTAGCTGTGCTGGGCCTGGCTGAGTTGCGGGCCGGGGGCAAGCGCCTGGAGATGCTGGTGCGCTGGGGCGTGCAGGTAGCGGGATTGGGCGCGGCTATCTGGCTGGTTTACCTTTTCTACTTTACCAACTTCACCGGCATGTTGCGGGCCGAACCGGACCCGACCTATCAGAATGTGCCGGTCGTAGGTTATTTAAGCCGCTTTATGGGCTGGATTAACTGGCCGCGCACTTTCCTGGCCGAATATGTCCAGATGTTCGGCCTCTTCCTGCTGGCTATCCTGACTTTCTACGCTCTCAAGCTGGCCGAACTGTGGCGCGAGGAAAAAGAAGAAGTCGCGCCGCTTCCAACCTGGGCTAATGTGCTGGTTAAAGTAGCCGGGCTAATCTTTCTGGCTATTGGCCTGCTGGGTCTCATTCCGGCCTACCAGGCTTACAGCGTTCATAATCTAAGCCTCAAGAGCGCCATTGTGCCGGTTATAGCCCTTTCGGCGGCGGCCTGGACGCTCTGGCCGGGAGCCTGGCAGCAGTTGCGCTCGCGGCCTCGCCTGGCCATGGAAGCCATGTACCTGATTTACTTCATCCCGGTAGGCATCTGGATTCATTTTGAATTACTTGGCCCGGTTTCCATCCTGACTTACCTTTCGCTGCGCCTGTTCCAGCGCGAGTTCCGGCGCTCTAAAGAGAGCGAGAACTGGCTGGCTCGCATGGATAGCCTGCTGATGCTCTTTGTAGCCCTGGGCGGCGCGTTGATTCTCTTCTGCGAAGTGGTTTACATCAAAGATATTTACGCCAACCGCTTCAATACCATGTTCAAGTTCTGGTATCAGGTCTGGGTGCTGAACTCGCTGGCCGGGACTTATGCCGCCTGGCGCGTTCTGAGCTGGGTGCGAGAGTGGCAGCCCGGCGGTGCGAAAAGCGGCCTTGAGAACCACAGGCAGGCCCAATCCTCCGGCGAACGCCTGGGAGGCTTATTGCCGAAGCCGCTGCTTAACTTCAGCTTTTTGGGTAGCCAGCGCAGACAGTTAGCCGATGGTCCGGATTTAGACCGTGACTGGAGTTTTTCAGTTTCGCAACCAGCGGGCCGCTATCCCCCAAAACCTTCCCGGCCTGCCATTAAACCTGTCTTTGCAGGAGCAGGAAGTGATGAGCGCGAAGAGAGTGAGACAGCGGCAAAGCCGCGCCTCTGGAAAGGCTTCTGGCTGGCAGCTATGGCAGCCCTGATTTTCTTTGCGGCCCTGCTGCCGACTATCGCTTACTACCAGGGAGCCAACTATTACCAGCAGCGTAAAGGGCTGGATGGAGAGGCCTGGTATGCCCGCCAATTCCCGGCAGAGTATCCTGCTATGGTCTGGCTGCGCAACTATACCGCCAATAACGCCGAGCGGAGCGGCGTGGTGCTGGAAATGAACGGCATTAACTACACCTGGGCAGACCGTATCAGCACCTTTACCGGACTGCCCACGGTAGTAGGCTGGCCTTTCCACGAACTCCAGTGGCGCGGCTATCTTGACCCGCTGGTTATCTGGAACTCCTGGCTTGATATGAGCCGCATCTACGAGACTACCGACGAGGCAAAAGCCATTCAGATGCTCAAGGAGCATAACGTGCGTTATGTCTTTGTCGGGCAGGTCGAAAACGGCACACGCAGTTTCTACCCCGATAACCACGATCTCAAGCACTTTTCGCCCGAAGCTCTCGCCAAGTTCCGCGACTTCATGACGCCGATCTATAGCGATCCTCAAAACAACGTATACATTTACGAGTTCAAATAAAGGCTTAAAAGAAGCCGGGCGCAAGCAAAAGTGCCTGGCTTTTTTGTTTATGGATCAAATCATAAATAGGTCTAAGGTCTAACGCTTCGTGTAATATTTCTCACAGGGATAACTTATTCCGCTGCTATAATGGTTCAGGTTAAGGCAAACAGAGATAATAAAGTATTTGTAGGTGCTACGAGCCGGTTGTAACTAACAGACTTGAAATAGGAGGTGTAGCTTGAACCGAAGAAAAGAAATAATGAAGGAATACAAAGAACGGAAGCTTCACGGTGGAGTCTTCAAGATTAGCAATAGGGTAAATGGCAAATATTTCATAGATCGTTCCGCCAACCTGGAAAGCATCTATAGCCGCTTTCAGTTCTCGGTTAATACCGGGGGTATCTTTGAGTACAAACTGAAGAAAGACTGGCAGGAGTTTGGCGCGCAGGCCTTCGAACTTGAAGTGGTCGAAGAACTTATCCAGCGCCCCGACCAGAGCGAGGCTGAGTTTATGGGCGAGCTAAAAACCCTGGAAGAGTTATGGCGGGCCAACAGTAATCTGAATCCGGCTGACGAGTATTAATCCGAAAAATTAGTACTTTGAGTGGTACTAATGAACTCAGCTATAAAGTTTCAATGATAACTCCCATTCTCTGGTATAATAAGTTTCTCTTATTGCTAATCATAAATTTCCAACTCATATTAGGGAAAGTGGAGTTCCTGGTTTGACCCTGGAAAAAGATTCTAAGAATAACATGGGCGCGCACGCCGTAGCGCGGCAGATGGCGGCCCTTGAGGCGCTGCTTTTTGTGGCCGGTGATGCCGTCAATTTGAGCGATTTGCAAAAAGTGCTTGAAGTGGAACAGGGCTGGCTGGAAGAGTTAATTCTTGCACTCAATGCCGATTACGAGGCCCAGGGACGTGGCCTGCGTATCAGCCTGCACAACGAGCAGGCCCAACTGGTGACCGCGCCGGAAGTCGCACCCTATGTCGAAAAGTTTCTGGGGGTGCAGAGCGCCAACAAACTTTCGGCGGCGGCCCTGGAAACCCTCATTATTATCGCTTATCGCCAGCCTATAACTCGTGCCTCGGTCGAAGCGGTGCGCGGCGTGGACAGCAGCGGTGTCATCAATACTCTACAGGCGCGTGGCTTGATCGAAGAAGTCGGACGGGCCGAAAGCGTCGGGCACCCGGTGCTATTTGGCACGACTATCGAATTTTTACAACAGTTCGGCCTGAAAAGCCTCAAGGAATTACCGCCCCTGGAAGGTTTGAGCCTGCCGGAAAGCCCGGCCCAGGCTACCACTTAGCTACAAAATGATTTAAAAGGGTTCAGAGGGCTTTCCTATGCGAGGTGTTATGGTGATTCCAGGCCGTTACCTCTCACTTCTTTTTAGTTCGAACGAAGTCTTTATAGGGCTTTGTATTGGATCATAAAAGTACTATTAAACTATTGTCAGGCGCCTGAACATAACGTATGATTTAGCTATTATTATCTAGTGATGGCAATAATAATTGTCGCGCAAAGGAAGGACGCAATCTGCGGCAGAGCGATTGCGTGGGGTCTGGGTCTGGTTCTAAGATGATCGGGCCAACCAGTTCTAATCAGGAAGTTTAAAATAGAGCTGGTGGTAGTTAGAAAGCCGGGTAGAAGAATGAAGCAGGATGAATTTTGGAGTGACAAACTGGCCGAGATGGTCGATTTGATCGAGCGACAGGAGCGGGGCGAGCCTGATACTTCCCCGATTCACTGGCTGGACGAATTGAAGCGGGAAGTCGAGGCCCGCCGCATGGCCGAGGCCCAGGCTCAGTACAAGCGCGATGCTATTATGACGCGCCTGATGTTTGAACTGAACCGGGTGCGCGCCGTCGAGTTGCTGGAAGAGATGAATCGCGAGTTGCTGGACCGCCAGGGCCGGGTGGAACCGGTCTACAATGGTCGCCACGAACTGAACCTTAGCTGGGCGCTGCCGGGTGGGCGCAATCGCATCCGGGTAGGCGCAGAGTATATCGAAGCCACTTCCGAAGTCTTCCTGATTGTGACCGGTAAAGAAGAGCAGCGCGTCCCGGCTAACGAAGAGGACCTCAAGAATGCCCTGGTAAGAGCCTTCCGCGAACCCTACTTTGATATTTATCGCTGGTAAAAGATAGTTATTAGCAAAGAAATTACGGGCGATACCAGAACGGTATCGCCTTCTGTGTGGCTTGCAGGCTTGTAGTAGTAAGTTAAGTTTGGTTAAAATTTAGCGTCAAAGCGCCGGTTTGCAACGCAAAGTCGTGACTAATCGCCCCAAGACGCTTATAATGTTCACCAAATAGCACCGATAGTTTTACCTTATCTTTACACTAAATTCTGTTCACTCACTTCCACAGGTTTAGATACCTCCGGGAAAGAGGGTATTTATGAATCTAACAGTAATTTTGCCCTTGCTGGCTGCGGTGGTTAGCTTCGCTTTCACCCTGATGGTTTTTGACCAGTTTTTACACCGCCACAAAACCTATCAAATAGTCTGGACGATAGGCCTGATGCTGTTTGCCGTCGCCGCCTTTGCCCAGTATCTTGGCACGGCCAATGGCTGGCGGAACGATGTTAATTACTACCGTCTCTGGTACATTTGCGGTGCGATTGGCACCAGTTCTTATATGGGTATGGGGACGGTCTTCCTGATTACTAAACGCAAAGTGGCTGTCACTACCCTGGTGATTTTAACGACTGCTTTCGTGGTAGCCGCTATCCTGGTCTTCTTCGCCCCGGTAGATCTCTCCGGCCTGCCGCTAACCTCCACTGAAGAAGTCAAAGGCACGGGCTTCCCGACCTATATTCGCGTCCTGACTCCCTTCTTCAATATCTTTGGGGCGGGTTTCCTGGCCTATGGAGCGGCTCAAAGCGCCTGGGTTTTCTACCGCAAACGCATCAAGTTCTACCGGGTGGTCAGCAATTGCTTTATCTTCGCCGGGGCTATGGTGGTCAGCGCGGGTGGCACTATCGAGCGCTTCCACATCGCCACCGGCGCGGACGCTTTCTCCCTGGCAACCCTGCTGGGCGTGATCCTCATTTTCGCGGGCTTCCTCATCAGTATCGAAGTCTTTAACGAGTTCCGTATCCCCTTTACCAATATTATCCTTCTTGAACGCAAAGCTCCCACTGCGCCTGAAGCAAGTCGCCAGACGGTGTAGTATAATAGTGGGCGGATTGTAAAATCTGTCGGAAGGATAAACGGAAGAACTGAAGAGTGGGTAGGCTCCTACCTGCCCGCTCTTTTTTGAATAGAGCAGTGACTACCAGAACCATATCTTTATTGAGTCGCCTTGATAGCCCCACTCCGCCCGCGGAAGGGCTATTTGATTTAGCTGAAAAGGTCGAGCGCAACCTTGCTGGAGATGACCTGCGCCCGCGCGTAGCCCTTGTAACCCTCGGCTGCAAAGTAAATTTTAGCGAAACCGAAGCCCTGGCCGATAATTTCCAGCGTGCCGGGTTTGTGCTGGTTGAACCGGACGGCAGCGATGTGCCGGATGTCTTTATCGTCAATACCTGCACCGTGACGCATGTGGCCGACCGCAAATCGCGCCAGATGCTGCGCCGGGCCAAACGAGCCAATCCCCAGGCGGTGGTAGTGGCTACCGGTTGCTATACTTACACCAGTCCGGACGAAGTAGCCGCCATCCCGGAAGTGGATTTAGTGGTGCGCAAATCGGACGAAGAGCGATTGGTCGAACTGGTTTCGGAAAAACTGAGTTACGAATTGCCCTACCGGCCCGAACCCTCGCGCCTGCTTTTCGCGGGTGGTTTCTCTGGAGATAAGGCGGTAGATAGCGTTATTACTGGCGGTTATCGCACCCGCGCTATGGTCAAAATCCAGGATGGCTGCAACGCCGGGTGCGCTTTCTGCATCGTGCCGACTGCCCGGGGTGTTCCGCAAAGTATTGGCATTCGCGAAGTGGTCGAGGGTGTGCGCCGTAAGGTCGAGATGGGTTACCAGGAAGTGGTGCTAACCGGAGTACACCTGGGCAAGTACCGCGCTCCTAACGAGAACGGCGACTCCGAAGCTCGCCCGGTGCGCTTGAAGGCCTTGCTGGAAGCGATTATCGCCGAAGTGGAAATACCGCGCCTGCGCATTACTTCGCTTGAGCCGCAGGATTACGACCCGACCCTGCTGGAACTCTGGCAGCGCGACCGTCGTCTGAGCCGCCATTTTCACCTGGCGTTGCAGGCCGGGAGCGACTCTACTCTTCAGCGCATGCGGCGGGGCTATAACCTGGAACGCTATTCGCGCATAGTAGAACAAATCCGGCGCGAGTTGCCCGACGCCTCTATCACCACGGATGTGATCGTGGGTTTCCCGGGCGAAACTGACCAGGAATTTGCCGAGACGCTGGCCTTCACGGAGAAGATGGGCTATGCCAAGATGCACGTTTTCCCTTACTCGCCGCGCGAAGGCACCCTGGCAGCCACGATGCCCGACCAGGTTTCCGATCAGAAAAAGAAGGAACGCGGCGAGAAGTTACGCGCTCTTTCCGACCGCATGAGTCAGGCCTGGCGTGAACGTTTCGTGGGCGAAGTGCGGCCTGTCCTGTGGGAGAACAACCATAACAGCGCCGATGGCACGGTCTGGAGCGGCCTGACCGATAATTATATCCGGGTCTACGCCAGTTCCGAGCAAAACTTGCACAACCGGGTAACGCCGGTAAAACTGCTAAAACTGGCCGGGCAGGGCGATGCCGAAGGAATGTGGGGCGAAATCCAGCTAAGTTAAGGTAATAAAAATGAACGAAAAACCCCTCCGCATGGCGCGGCTACAATTTCAGGCGAATATTGCGACCGGCATATTTTCGGCCATTGCTATCGCCCTGGCTTTTGCCCATTTGAACCTGGCTGCCCAGCTAACCATGATCCCCGTGACGCTCTGCCTGATCGCCTCGGTGGTCATAGCCTACCGCCGCTACCAGTACAATAAGCAGCGCCGTGAGGAAATTCTTTCGCAGCTTGACGCCGAGCGCGACCGCGAACTGATCGAACTTTTCGATGGAGTGCGCAAGCAGCGCAACCTGCCGCCTGATGCTAAAAGTGCGGACGGCTATAGCGCCACGGTCAAAGAGGTAAATAAGCAGGCGGCGGAAGCCAGCAAAGCTAGTATGCCACCCGGCATCAAGCGGCGCGGAGGGAAGTAGCCATGCCGCGCGCCGATAAGCATCCCGACAGCTTTGACGAAGAAGTCCTGGCCCAACTGGCTGCCGCCGCTACAGACCGCGAGACGACCCCTCCGCCCGACCCCCTTCCTGTCAACGGCTTCTGGCGTTTCGTGGACCTTGCCGGGCCTTACAGCGCCTATGCCGCCGCCTTTCTGGTGCTGGTAGCCTTTCTGGTCAGCCTTATTGGCGGGCCGGATTTCGCCTGGATTTCATTCCTCTCTATCCCGGTCGTTTTGCTCTTTGTACTTTACCTGGTCTACCTCCTGCGCCGCCGCCGCCAGGAGCGCATCAGCCAGTACCTCGAATCGCTGCAAGCGCAGGAACAGGCCCGCCTCGAACTCACCCGCCATATTCTTGAGCAAAATAAAAAGCAGCAATAGATTTATTAAAGATAAAAAGCCAGGTTAGAATTTATTTGAGAGAAGCCCGTTTAATTCCTCTCGATTCGAGAGTGGAATGAAATCTGGATAGCCATTTTCGAGAATTTGTAAACGGCCCCAGTCTAACAAGTCTGCGATTTGCTCATCGCTCAAGATCGAATTTAGTTCTACCCAGATCAGATAAGTTTTGTGTGTTTCTATTAATACCGATACGCGATCTAGAATTATTCCAATCGGGTCGTCTAAAAAATAAATATCGCCATAACTTCTTTGTTTCAATTGAGCAAGTATTTGTTCCCACTCATTATAAGGGTATGCTTGAGCTTGCTCTATTCTCCTGTAATTTTCCAGACTATTATTTCTATCGAACTGAACCTTTATAATAGTGCAAATCTCATCTACGGTTTTTGCGCTCATAGCTGGCTCAACTCTGACTTCATCTGTTATTTTGTTACAGAACCAGAAAAACAGTTCTGACCAGAAATGCAACCATCTGGCGCTTTTGCTGTCTACAATAAAGCGCATTGACCATACGTAAAGGGCAGTAGCTGTTTCATCGTTATATGTTCTCTCTATTATTTCGAAAAAACCGCGAATTTTGTTACTGAATGTAGTTGAGTAATCCTCGTGACTCATCGGCTTTTTATAGATTCCCTTATAAAAATCTATCAGAATAGGCCTAATTTCTGGCAGAGCTTTTGAAGGTTCTTTTACCAATGAGGCCGGTAGTCCCATTTCCTCAAAAAAAGGAAAGTGTCTTTCTAAGCAAAGAATTTCCAAAACTGATAGCCAATTCAGAAAATTATCAGAATTAAAAATAAATTCCTTATAATTCATATTTCTCCAGCTATTTCTGATCTGATTCTTCGTAATATATATCAAACCTGATAGTCAAACCCCGATCAACGATTTTCTTCATTATGGTCGGAGAAAGGTCAAATTCTCGGTTCCACGTTTTCATCCAAATACCACAAAATAACTCAGATCCATATTTTGTACTCAAGTCTTGCCAGATTGAAAGATCTTCAGGTAGTTGATCGAATAATAATTGGATTTGTTCTTCCAAAGTCCTGGTATCAGTTCTTATTCCAGCCCACCGCCATAAACCCGTGTGTGCTACTCGATAATGCTCACTATTAACAGGAACCTTATCCCCTTTTGCGTAAGCGATGGTAGGTTCTACACCTAACAGTTCTGATATAACATCTGGGTCTAGATAATCTCCCCAGAAACCAACTGATACCCTGTTCTCATCTATTTCCCCTCCTGCTAAATAGATAAGTTCTCCTTCTGGTAATGACGCAGGAAGTAATTCTTTTTCCTTTTTACTATCTTTTGACATTACTTTTATCCTGATCTTCTATTCGATTTACGTTTTCTTCAAGGAATAAATTTCTCAATCTAACTATAATATACACTCAAAAGTCCTTTTCCAGAAAGTCTTTATAAAGGGAAGTATTAAAATTTTGTGTTATAATACAAACAGCTTAGCTTATAAGTAAGAATGGTAGTGTGGCAGGCTGGCGCAGGTTACGCCAGACCTCAGGAGGCATGCGGGTGAAGCAAGAACGAAACGGAACACAAAAGTTATCCGACTCTAAATTAAACAATCAAAATTCTGAGAATAAAACTAAAAAAGTAAATTCCCCCAAACAGGATGAACAGGACGAATTAACGGGCAAGGCTTATGACCCACGGCTGGCGAGGCGTTTCGCGGTTTACCTGAAACCTTATAGCAAACAGATTATCCTGGCCCTCTCGCTGGTGCTGGGTACTTCGATGGCTGACCTGGTGGGGCCTTTTCTGACCAAGCAGGCCATCGATAACTATATCGCCAAAGGGCGAGCTAACGATCTGTGGCAAATCCTGCTTATCTATTTGCTGGCTTTGCTGGTCGGGTTTAGCCTGCGCTATGGCCAGACTTACCTGATGCAGTCTGTCGGTCAGCGCGTGATGTACGATCTGCGGATGGCTCTCTTTACCCACGTGGAACGCCTGTCGCTCTCTTTCTTCGATAAAAACCCGGTGGGCCGCCTGATGAGCCGTCTTACCAGCGACGTAGATGCCCTGAACGAGCTTTTGAGCAACGGCCTGGTGTCAATGCTGGGTGATGTGGTTACGTTAGGGGCGGTATCGGTCATTATGCTGTTGCTGGACTGGCGCCTGGCCCTGATTATGTTCGCCACGCTGCCCTTCGTGACCTTCGCCTCGATCTTCTTCCGGCGCTACATGCGCGAAAGTTTCCGGCAGGTGCGCTCCAGGTTGGCCCGGATCAATGCTTTCTTGCAGGAGAACGTCAGCGGGATGCTGGTGGTGCAGCTATTCAACCGGGAAGGGCGCGCTTTCAATCAGTTCGAGGGCCTCAACAAGAGCTACTACGACGCCACTATTCGCAGCGCTATTGCCTTTGCGCTTTTCTCGCCCATTGTGGGCCTCTTATCGGCCCTGGCGCTGGCAGGCTTGCTCTGGTTCGGCGGTCACGGGGTGCTGGATGGCTGGGTTAGCTTTGGGGTGCTGGTAGCCTTTTTCCAGTATATCAACCGGGCCTTCCAGCCGATTCAAGACCTGGCCGAGAAGTACAACATGTTGCAGGGCGCCATGGCTTCCAGCGAACGCATCTTTGGCCTGCTGGATGAGCAACCGGTAGTGGTAGACCCGGAAAAGCCGGTCCATTTTCCCCGGCCTTTCAATGGCGAGATTGAATTCAAGAATGTCAATTTCAGCTATGTACCGGATGAACCGGTCCTGAAGAATGTCTCGTTTACGATCCCGGCGGGAACCAGCGTGGCGATTGTCGGGGCGACCGGGGCGGGCAAAACCTCGATTATCAGCCTGATGAGCCGTTTTTACGATGTGCAGCAGGGCCAGATCCTGGTGGATGGCCTGGACGTGCGTGAGGTCGCACAGGCGGAGTTGCGCCGCCATATCGGGGTAGTGCTGCAAGACCCGGTGCTGTTCAGCGGAACGATTGCCAGCAATATTCGCCTGCTGGACGAGACTATCAGCGATGAACAGGTGCAGGCTGCCGCTCGTTTCGTCAACGCTTCTCAGTTTATCGAACGCTTCGAGGACGTCTATGACCATGAGGTGAAAGAACGTGGCACCAACCTCTCGGTAGGGCAGCGCCAGTTGCTGGCTTTCGCCCGGGCTATCGCTTTTAACCCGGAAGTGTTGCTGGTGCTGGACGAAGCCACCAGCAGCGTGGATACCGAAAACGAAGCCCTGATCCAGGAAGCGCTTGAAAAGTTGATGGAGGGCCGCACCAGCATTATTATCGCCCACCGTCTCAGCACTATCCGGCACGTAGACCGGATTATTGTGCTGCACAAAGGCCAGATCGTAGAAACCGGCACGCACGATGAATTGCTCTCACGGCGCGGCTTCTACTTCCGGCTTTACCAGTTACAGTACCAGGATCAGGAAATCAGCCGTTAGAAAGCTACCTCGCGCTTTTCCTGGCTGCTCTGAAGGGCTTTTTCTATCACCTTGATAGTGTTAAGCCCTTCTTCCGCTCTGACGGGCAGCGGCGCGCCTTCTCGGATGGCTTTTAGCACTTCGATGTAGTAACTCTCGTAAGAACCGGGCAGGGTTTCCATCTTGCCGGTCAGCGTAGCCCCTTCCACCTCTGTGGTTAGCTCTCCGTAAAACTCGGGTTTATCGGCGCCCCAACCGGCATCGCCGGGCCGCATCCCCGCTTTTAGCGCATCTTCCTGCGAGTCCAGCCCATATTTAATGAAGCTGCCTTTGGTGCCGTGCAACTGGTAGCGTGGGCCAGGGCTTTTTATGACCATCCCACTGTGCAGAATAACACGCAGCCTGCCGTAGTCGAGCAGCAGGTGAAAGTAGTCTATCACTTTAGAGCCAGGACGCTGCTTGTGCAGGTCGGCGTAGATGGATTCGGGTGTGCCAAAGAGGTGCAGAGCCTGGTCAATCAGATGCGCTCCCAGGTCGAAAAGCATGCCTGAACCGGGCAAGTCTATCTCGCGCCAGCGGTTTCTCACTTCCAACCGGAAGCGGTCGTAGTGCGATTCGTAACTGTAAAGTTCGCCCAGCAAGCCGCTTTTAAGGCAGGCTTTAACCGTCAGGAAATCGTTGTCCCAGCGGCGGTTTTGAAAGACGCTGAGCAGGCGGTCGTTTTGCTCGGCCAGTTGGATCAGCTCTTCGGCTTCCTGGGTAGTGTTGGTAAAAGGTTTGTCTACCACTACGTGCTTTCCGGCTAACAGCGACTGCCGGGCGACCGGAAAGTGGGCGGAATTGGGCGCGCCAATTACGACCAGTTCAATTTCGGGGTCGGCCAGTAAATCTTCCACGGTTGGCGCTACCTGTACTTCTGGATAATCCGCCGTTACTTTAGCCGGATTAGAAGAGACAATAGTTTTCAGGCGATAGCCATCTACGGAAGTGATCAACGGCGCGTGAAAAACTGCCCCGGACAGACCGTAACCTACCACTCCAACCGTGACCTCTCGCATCTGTTTGACTCCTTTATTCCAGGTTACCTCTATCAGGTTACCTATATGTAGATTTTAAATTTTATATTAAAAAGGGGTACTGCTTATATTCTACAACAAACAATCCTTTACTGATAGCCCAAAGCGCTGATTAAGGCTTGCAAACCGCTAAACAGTAAATATTCACCTAATGATTCACCAAACGCAACGTTAATAGCCC
>DATAKM010000138.1:0-37309 GCA_036261665.1 Chloroflexia bacterium | reverse complement strand
CCATATTCTGTGCCTATGCCTTTCTAAAAACCTATCTCTTCCTCTCTTACTTCGGAAGTTGTTCTTGTCTTTGTGACTGTATCTTATAGGACCAGGGTTAAAATCCCGGTTAATGTTGGTAAATAAAAGTGAATATTATTACAAACAATTCATCCACTTTCGCTATTCATATCCGGCTTGATTTCTGACTATACCCGGGCCGGTTTGATTTCTGCCCTATTGTGGAGTAGTGGGCCGGTGCAGACTTTGAGCGGACGCAAATTCTATGAAAAATATCGTTTATAAGTTATAATGAGCGTAACAGCTCATATCCAATCTGAAAGTGCCCGCCTGCCTTATCTTTAAGGTTTTTTTGTTTTATTAATTTCCATGATTAGATAGAAACTGCAAGGCTTAGATTATATAGAGTACTGACGTAGTTCTTATAGGGATACAGGAAATACCTTAATTATGATGAGCGAAGAAAATTCACTCCTGGTGGTAGATGACATCGAAGATAATCTCACCATACTTTCTTTTCGGCTCAAACAAAAGGGCTACGTGGTAGCTACCGCAACCAGCGGCCGAAAAGCGCTCGAAATGATCGGCCAGCAGAAATTTGATTTGATTCTGCTGGATATTATGATGCCTGAAATGGATGGTTTTGATGTGCTGGTGGAGCTTCGCAAAAAATATTCGATTACAGATTTGCCGGTAATTATGGCTACCGCCAAAGAGGACCGCGAAGATATTGTACGGGCGCTGAAACTGGGAGCCAATGATTACATTACCAAACCGGTGGATTTCCCGGTTTTGATGGCGCGTATTCAGACCCACCTGAAGATTAAAAGTCTTTCTCAGTTAAAAGATGAATTCTTGCGAATTGCCAGCCACGATCTCAAAAATCCGCTCTGGTCGATCATGACTGCGGCGCAGTTAATTGATGAGGTCGTTCCGGCCGGGCAGCAGATGACACCCCAGGCTTCCCGGATGCTCAATTTAGTACTGCGCCAGGCTCAAACCATGCAGTTTATTATCAATGATTTTCTCGATTTTCAGGCGGCGGAGGACGGTCAACTTAACCTTAACCTGGGAATGACCGATCTCAACGAAATTGCCTGCCGGGCAGTCGAGACTAATCTGAGCTATGCCCAGCAAAAAGGCTCTCAACTGATCCTCGAAGCTGACCCAGCCTTACCGATGATTCTAGCCGATAGTGCCCGTTTGAGCCAGGTCATTCAGAATTTGATCGGCAACGCCATTAAGTTTAGTCCTAAAGGTTCAGGCCAGACTGTGGTCCGTACTCGGATTGACCAAAAAACGGTGGTCCTGGAGGTGAGTGATTCTGGACCGGGCCTGACCGAGGATGATATGCAGCGGGTTTTCACTCGCTACGGCCGGTTGAGTAACCGCCCTACCGGTGGCGAGAAAAGTTCTGGTCTGGGACTGGCTATTTGTAAAAAGATGGTTGAACTACATAGCGGGCAAATCGGGGTCTTTAACAATCCTGACAGGGGCGCCACCTTCTGGTTCAGCCTTCCTATGCCAGCCTAGCTGCCGGATTGCCGGCCGTAATTGCGCATTATCATACCGCTCCACGGGCGCATGCCAAGTTTAGCGTAAAATGGCTGAATATTTTCATCGCATATTAGATCAATCATGTAGAAATCTTGCAGCTTCGCCAGCATGCGTCGCACCAGTTCCCGGCCAATTCCCTGTCCCTGATAAAGCGATAAAACTTCAAGATGAGGAATGTAGGCCGCTAATACCCCGTCAGTTATCGCCGTAATAAACCCGACTATTTTGCCGCTTTCGGTATCTACCGCCAGCACCACATAATCGCTCTTACGGAGTAACTTCAGATGTGTTTCAGGCGTTGGCGGGTTGGGCCATCCTACAAAAAATCCCTGTAACTGGTTTGATATTAAGGATTCTGCTGTATCAGTGTAAATAATCATTATAGCTAATAACTTCATTTTTGATGAAAAGTTTAAATGCAAAGAAAGTAAAATTCAGAATTCCCTTCATCTTTCTGAAGCAGGGACTAAATACTCTCCCCAGATCGATAAAGCGGCAGGCGCAATGTAACCGGGTCGTCCCAGGTAGCTCACGTGATGAATACCTTCAATGACATGGTTGAATGCTCCCGGCACGTGCGCTGAGGCGAGGGTAATTACGCCGTCTCCCCATAGCTCCGGATTTGCCGGGTCGAGAACCTTATAGGCGTTATAAGCAAAGCGTTGCTCAACCGTGCCAAAGCGCTTTCCCAGCACGGCTTTACCTATCACCGAGACATAGGTAATATCAGGGTAGTAGGCCCCGGGATAGTTTTCGTTGGCAAAACTGGAACTATACTTTGCCCAGGGTTCGGCGGTGGTATAAGGAGAGCCCAGGAAAATTACACCGTGAACATACCTGTAGCCGCCACAGTTAAAACCCATGTAAGGTTTCTCCCCCATCCAGAGCCGCGCAATTCGTCCTCCGGCGCTGTGACAGACCAGCCAGACTTTTTCAGCGCCCGTTTCGCTGCGAGCCAGTTCTACCGCTCTTTCAAGGGCCAACAATTGTGTCCGAAAACTTTCGTCACGGGTGGTAGTCCAGTCAAAACGGCTGATCTGGGCCACAAAACTGCGCCTGCTGTAAGGCGGAGCCGCTAATAAGCGCTGCCAGCTCCGGTAATCGCCTGCCGAACTTAAAAAGCCACCGGCTATTACCACAGGTTCTTCATTTAATTTTTGCATATGCCACCTGTAAATCCCAAAGGCTTCCCCGTTTATTGCACTGCCCGGCTTTATGCCAGGCGGACTTGCTCCTTAAACCTTAACATACTTCACACCTCAAACCATACTATATTTTGTAGAATAAATTGTCTGTAGTTTGATTACTTTCATGGACTGAGAAATCCCGTGATGTTATAATATCAACTCCTGGCACTGCTACTAAATAATCAAGTTGACCGGGTCTGCCGTTATGGAAGGTGGGATAGGATGTCATTGACGAACAGCGAAAAGCTTTATATCGAAGAAAAAACCGCTAAATGGGAGCATGGCCGGATTCGTTACTGGGAATCTTTGCCTGCCCTTAATCCTGATAACCCTTCCTCAGAGCGGAATGTAGCGGAAAGCCGCCAGAAACCGGCTTTACTCTTTATTCACGGTTATGGCGCCATGCTGGAGCACTGGCGGCGTACTTTCGCCGGATTAAAAGGACGCTACCGCCTGTACGCCCTGGATTTACTTGGCATGGGTCTGAGCGAGAAACCAAACGGCAGCCAGGTGAAATACAGCGCCAAACTGTGGGCGCAGGAAGTCTACGACTTTCTTAAATACAAAGACGAGAAACAGGTCATTATCGTAGGCCATTCTATGGGAGGCATGGTGGCCTTACAGGTTGCCATGTTGCATCTCGAAATGGTCGCGGGCCTTGTGCTGGTGGATAGCGCCGGGTTGCCGGACCAGGGTCAGGCCGAACAGGAAGCTGCCAGCAGCAATAGCCGTTATCGACGCCAGGCACTATTCAGCAATCTAACCTACGGCATGATCAAGACTCCGGTAGTGGGCGAAATGATGGCCGCTGTAATGACCTTCCCAAATGAATGGACCGTGCGCCGCTATTTACAGGGAGCCTATTACAACAAGAGTAAAATCACTCCCCAACTGGTACACCAGTTCATGGAACCGCTAGAGTCTCCCGGCGCAGCCGGTTCTTACCTGGCAATTACGCGTAGCTTTGCCGACTTCCAACTGCCTCTCCAACCCGGCATGATAAAAGGCCCGGTATTGATCATCTGGGGTGAATACGACCGGATGATGCCGCCTGACAATATGCTGCCGCGCTGGAAACATCTCTTACCTCAAGCCGAACTCTACCGGGTAGCCGACTCCGCCCATTGTCCGATGGATGAACGGCCTGACTTATTCAACCCACGCCTGATCCAGTTTGTGGAGCAGGTATCGGCCGGGACATGGAAAGCGGAAGATGAAACCCCTAACCCGAAGGAGGCCAGCGCTTGAAGCTGTCTTCTCTAATACTTTTCAGGGTCGCATATAATGTATAGTCTCGACCCGGTAGCCGGAAATGGCAATCCGCTTTTAGAGTCTGAACCTGTTTACAGGATTGAACACCTGACCAAACGCTACGGACGCGGTAAGGCTTTACGAAACGCTAAACCAGCCAATCTTGATATTTCCCTTGATATTAAAGCGGGTGAAGTTTTTGGCCTGCTGGGTAGCAATGGCGCTGGCAAAAGCACCCTCATTCGCCAGATGGTCAACCTGACCGCCCCCTCGGAAGGCCGAATTCTTCTAATGGGCCAGGATATCGCCCGGCATCCCGAGGCAGTCACCCGCTACGTGGCTTACATGCCCCAGAAACCCCATGCTCTCCTCGATTTGACAGCCGAAGAAGCGGTCTACTACACGGGACATATGCGCGGTATGGCTAAAGATCTCGCCCGCCGCGAAGCAGCGCGATTGGTGGAAGAATGGGGATTGGAAGCAGTCCGGCGCAAAGCGGTACGCCATCTTTCCGGCGGTCAGCACCGCCTGGTAAGCCTGGCGGCAACCCTGGTTGGCAACTTGCCGGTGCTAATCCTGGACGAACCGACCAACGAACTGGACCCGGCGTTCCGCAAACAGGTCTGGGAACAACTGGTCGAAATAAACCGCACTCGCGGTACGACTATCATCCTCGTAACCCATAACGTGCAGGAAGCCGAACGGGTAATCCAGCGAGTAGCCATCATGAGCGATGCGCGAGTAGTCGGGTTGGGTCGGGTGAGCGAATTGAAAGCGCAGCTTGACCAGCAAGTCGTCCTCGAACTCTTTCTCCGGCCCGAAAGCGCTTATGCCGCTGAACAGGTTCTGAGTAACACCCCGCAAGCTCAAAAGAGCCGTCCAAATGAATGGACTGTGCGGGTGCCCCGGCAGGGTGGCGAAGAAGCGATTCACCAGATCTTGAGCCAGGTACAACTGGCCCGCCTGGAAGATTTTCGAGTGCATACCGCCAGCCTGGAAGATGTTTATATGCAAATGACCGGACATCATATAGCTAATGAGGAAACGGACGCCGCCGAAGCATGGACATTGAAATAGTACCCGAAAGCAAAGTAGAGCGTTCCAACCCGCCGCGCGGTTTAGCGTGGCCGCAGGTTTTCTGGGATCTGTTACTGATACAACTGGCAAACTGGCGCTGGAGTTGGCCCGCCACTCTCATAAACGGCCTGCTGGTTCCTCTGACCGCTCTTTTCTTTCTGAAGGCAGCGGCAGGCGATAACGCCGGTTCAAACGAATTCCTGGTGAGCGGCAATATTATTGTCTCCCTCATTTTTACCACTATGTACGGTACCAGCGCTCGCTTTTCCTTTATGCGCACCTTTGGCGTGCTGGATTACTATGCCACGCTGCCTGTTTCCAAAATCCTGCTGGTACTGGCGGTCAACACCGGCTTTTTGATTCTGACGCTGCCCAGCGCCCTACTGACAATTGGGATAGCCCAGCTTTTCGGCCTGCATTTCAGTTTGAATCTATTCTTCTTCCTGATTGTACCGCTGGCTTCATTCTCGCTCTCGGCGGTAGGGGCTTTCGTGGGAGTGGCTTCGCCTAACTTCGATACCGCTAACACTATCACCGGTATCCTGCAATTCGCTTTTATGGGTTGCGGTCCGGTCCTGATTCCAGCCGAACGATTGCCTGATTTCCTCAACATCATCGGCCATCTTTTACCCAGCACCTACGCGGCGGACGCTCTGCGTCGCAGCCTGACCAGTTCTTTTGATGGCACTTTCGTCCTTGACCTGGCTTTCCTGGTGCTGTTCGATTTACTGGCTATGTTTTTTGTAGCGCGACGCATGGAATGGCGGCGCGGTTGAGTCAGTCTTGCTGCTTTCTTGCCGTTGTCGCTCTGCTACGATTAATTGCCAGATATCTTTACCCATTCTTTCTTAACATGCCTGCTTTCGAGAGCTTCCCCTGGGTTATAATTCAGCCAGCTTATGTCAATACGGTAAAAAATGACAGATAGCACGAATCTTGCAGGAACTTTTTAGCGTGCTACACTATTAATCGGACCGCCGCCACGTGATTTATAGAGAGGACTGGACCTGTCGTGACTCTAAGTAAAACAAACCGCTTCCTGATGCTGATCTTTTTTAGCGTCTACTGCTTCATTTACCCTTCATCCCTTTTCCTGTTAATGACCGACCGGGTACCGGCGGGAACTGAATGGATGGCGAGCCTGATGCTGGTCCTGGAAGGCCTGGTGGCAATGGCCTGGGTCATGCTCAATTACGGTCCCTGGCGCGGCTTCACGGCGGCCCTGGCGGTATTAAGCGGCGCCTTTGCGGTAGAAACTATTGGAGTAAAAACCGGTTTCCCTTTCGGCCAGTACGAATACACCGATGTCCTCTCTCCTAAACTGCTGGTCGTACCGGTAGGCATCATGTTTGCCTGGCTAATGATGATTCTCTCCTCCTTTTTCACTGCGCGTTACATTGTGCATCGGCTCTGGCCCCGGCGCGGCCTGGGCGCGATCATTCTATTGAGTGCGGCCCTGACCTGTTCCTCCGATCTTTTAATGGAACCGGTAGCGGTACATATTCAGGGATACTGGACCTGGCTGGAAAACGGCTCCTATTATGGAGTACCTATCTCCAACTTTGTAGCCTGGGGCGTGACGAGCCTGTTACTGGCGCTGGTTTTGACCGGCTTGATTGGCCAAGAAACCCGCGAAGCGAACAAAAGCACCCGTCTGAATTTCATGTTCATTCCGATCGCACTTTACATGATGAATCTTTTGATGTTTGCCGCCATTAATTTAACTCACAATAACTTACTGGCTGGTATGATTGGCATAGCCGCTTTGGTGGCCTGCGGGTTGGCTTTGCTGAGAGCCCGCCAGATTGAATTGAACCTGACAATAAAACACAAGGAATTAAAAGAAAATGTATGAAGAATATCTGGCGGTAGCGCAAGAGGCCGCCCGCGCGGCAGGCGCTATTCAGGTAGAAGGCTTATCTCGGGATTTGCGAATAGCGACTAAAAGCAGCCCGATTGATCTTGTTACGGAAGTGGACCGGCATTGTGAAAGTGAAATCGCCCGGATTATAGCTGAACGTTTTCCCGAGCACCGTTTGCTGGCCGAAGAAGGCACTACCGCGGGAGATCATCCCGAATATCTTTGGATTGTTGACCCGCTGGATGGTACTACTAATTACACTCACCGCTATCCTTTTTTTTCGACCAGCATTGCGCTGGAACACCAGGGGCAACTGGTCGCTGGCGTAGTTTACAATCCTGTCAGTAACGAAATGTTCTGGGCAACCTCAGGAGGCGGAGCTTTTTTGAATGGCGCTCCCATCGCTGTTTCGAACAGCCCGACTCTGAGCAAATCGCTACTTTGCACCGGCTTTCCGGGAGATCAGGCAGGTAATCAGCGAGTGCTGGCCTCGTGGGAGAAAATAAGCCTGCGCTGCCAGGGTATTCGGCGTGATGGTTCGGCCGCGCTCGATCTTTGTTTTGTAGCTTGCGGCCGCTTTGATGGTTTCTGGGAGCGTCTCAATCCATGGGATATGGCGGCTGGAGCATTGATCGTGCAAGAAGCGGGCGGAAAACTTACCAATTTCAGTGGTGGTTCCTTCGACCTTTTTGCTCGTGAAATCGTAGCTTCCAACCCTTTTATCGACCAGGAAATGATAACGGTCTTACACGAAGAGGCCTGAAAAGCGCCGGACCTTATTACCGTTCTTCCTGCAATCAGAATCAATGCTCACCGGCATGTCCGGTGGGCCTTTTATATCTTAACCACTTTTTAATCGAATTTATTCTTTTTATTCATATTTTACTGCGTTTTGGTTTGATTAAATTCACCATTACAATGGTGAAAACTTCTGTTGCGATGGCACATTAAATGCTGTAGTGAGCACAAAGGGAAACAATTGCTGTGCTTGCTGTTTTCCTGTTCCAACAAGGTATCGCGAAATTATCTGTACCAGCACCACAATCTTTCCAGATACACGAAGTTCTACCCGGACAACTGCAAAGAAAGGAAGTATGTTATGGACAGGAAATGGTCCATGCTTGTTTTTAAGCATGTTACTGCTCTGATGGCCTCGCTGCTGGTTTGTGTTGCGATGCTAACGGCGTGCGGTGACAACACCAATACACCATCAGGCGCAGCTAACACTACAGCGGCTTCCGGTACGACCGCTGCCGCTAATACTACCGCTGCCGGTAACGCCACTACGGCAGCAGCAAGTACTACTGCCGCCGGTAACGCTACTACCGCTGCCGGTAACGCTACCACTGCTGCCGGTAATGCCACCACTGCGGCTAACGGAACCGGCCAGGCTTCCACGGTGAAGCTTAACACCAGCGTATCCGGCAATATTGAATTCTGGCACATCTGGGCCTCGCCAATCCGTCGCAATGCTATCAAGCGTGTAATTGCGATTTGCCAGAACCAGTTGCCTAACATCAAAGTTAAGGATGTTTACAAGCCTTTCGGTGACATCTGGACCGCTAATACCGCCGCAGTTGCCGCCGGTTCCGGTATGCCTGATGTTATCCTGGAGGACCGCCCGAAATTGCCGGCTGCCGCAGCTAACAATATTGAGCAAAATCTCCAGAAATATGCTGCCCGTGATGGTGTGGATGGCTCCGTTTTCTGGCCGAATGTCTGGCAACAGACCCTCTATAACGGCGAAACTTACGGTATCCCTTACGAAACTGACGTGCGTGTTATGTTCTATGACAAAAACGCTTTCAAAGAAGCTGGATTAGATCCGGAAAAACCGCCGAAAACCTGGACAGAAGTGCAGCAATATGCCGATAAGCTTGACAAAAAGAACTCTGATGGCACTTACTCTCGCTATGGTTTTATGCCCCTGATTAACGGCGGCTGGGACCTGTGGAGTTATAACAACGGCGCTTCCCTGGTTAAAGACGGTAAAGTGAATGTGGCCGACCCGAAAGTGGTTGATACCATGAACTGGATCAAAAAATGGGTTGATCGCTACGGCGGCTATTCGGCCGTTCAGAAGTTCCAGGGCACTTTCCAGTCACCGCCCCAGGACGCTTTTATGAGCGGCAAAGTAGCTATGTACGTGGACATCAACGGTTATGCCTCCGGTCTTAACTTCTACCGCCCGCAGTACGTGAACAAGGACGGCAAGAAGGAGAACATGGACTGGGGTGTTTCCGATGTACCGCATGCCGACGACGCCCAGCAAGCCAGTATCAGCGGCGGCTTTGCCCTCTCGATTCCGCGTGGCGCCAAGAATCCCGATGCCGCGTGGGAGTTTATTAAATGCGCCACCGGCCCGGAAGCGCAACTCTCCTGGGCGCGTGATACCTATTCGATGCCTGTCCGCCCGGCAGTCGCCAATGACCCTCAGTTAACGGCTGATCCGAACTGGCAGTTCATGGTCAACGCCATGAAGTACATTGTGCCGCCTAACTTCGTCAAGGAGTATCCCAACTGGGCCGAGCAGGTAGATAAACGCACCGCTGATATCTACCAGGGTAAGACTGATGCCAAAACTGCCCTTGACCAGGCGCAACAGGCTATTAATGATACTGTTTCCAAGAATAAGAAATAGTTGAAGGGGCAGGCCGGAAGGCCTGCCCCTCATACCCTGGCCTTTGCAACTGCAAAACAGGTAAAGTAAGTAACCGCTGGGTTAATTATAGTTTCCTGATTAAGCTGCACGGTTTGAATTGAGAGCAACCTCAAAAAGAGGCGAGGCTGCTCTTTTAACAAAAATAGGGCGCAACCTGGTTACAGAATACCCCGGCACTGGCATCTTAACAGGCATCTTGAGGGAGGCTTTGTAAAAACATGGCTCAAGAAACATTGAGTGAGAGAAAACCCCGCCCGCCTCTTTTGCGTCCCGCTATTCGTGAGGCGATTACAGGCTGGCTTTTTGCCCTGCCCTGGATAATTGGCTTTATCGTTTTTACGGTAGGCCCGATGGCTTTTTCGGCCTTCGCCAGCTTTACCGATTACAATATTACAACTGACCCGCACTGGGTGGGCACTCAAAATTATAGCGATTTATTTCACGATGATCGTTTTTACCTGGCCCTGGGTAACACTTTCTGGATGGTGCTGGTGAAAGTGCCACTCGTCACGATTGCGTCCATCGGTATAGCTTTGCTACTGAATCTGAATTTGCCCGGTGATAAAGCTTTCCGATCTGTTTTCTACCTTCCCCAGGTGCTTTCAGGGGTGGCCGCAATTTTCCTCTGGAAGTGGATTTTGTCTTCCGATGGCCTTTTTAATAATTTCCTGCACCTGATCGGCGTGCCGGAGAATCAGTTGCCCGCCTGGTTTAGCGATCCACTCTGGACCAAACCGGGGCTGGTAATTATGGGTATGTGGTGGATTGGCGGAAATATTCTGATCTTCCTGGCCGGGCTTAAAGGTATACCCGACCAGCTTTACGAGGCTGCCGCCATTGACGGGGCTAAAGGCTGGCCAATGATCCGGCATATTACCCTGCCGATGCTCTCGCCAACCATTTTCTTCCAGGTGGTAACCGGTATTATTGCGGCTTTCCAGATCTTTACCACAGCCTACATTCTTTCGAGCAACGTGGCCGGCAGCAATATGCAGGCCCAGGGAGGGCCGGATGGCTCGTTACTTTTCTATGTTTTGTACCTCTACAACCGGGCCTTTGGCAAGACCGGCGCAGGCGGTTTCCAGATGGGCTACGCTTCCGCTATGGCCTGGGTACTCTTTATTATTATCCTGATTGTGACCTTTATTCAACTCCGTCTGGCAAAACGCTGGGTTTACTATGAAACCGGGGATGACCGGCGAGGGTAGGCAAGGGGGAGAAATGGAATGAAGATTTTTTTGAAGAACACTTTTGGCAAACATAGTCTGCCGGTAGTAGAACAGACTAACCCGGCTCATTCCCTTACTGCGGGCCGCGCCCACGGTTTCCTGCCACAGCGCCTTTCCTTCGGCAAAATTGTGGCCTGGCTGCTGCTAATCGGTATGAGCTTCCTTTTCGTAGTGCCGTTCCTGTGGATGATTTCAACCGCCCTCAAAGACCCACGCGATGTGGGAGACGGAAACTGGATACCCCAGGAAATTAAATGGAACAATTTTGTAGACGCCTTCAGTTTTGGCGATTGGGGAACCTGGGCTACTAACTCCCTGGTCATTTCGCTGGTAGCGGTGGTTGGAACAGTGCTTTCCACTTCGCTGGTGGCCTACTCTTTCGCTCGCCTGCGCTGGCCGGGCCGCGATTTGGTCTTTTCGCTAGTGCTGGCAACCATGATGCTGCCAGGTATAGTTACTATGATCCCTTCTTTTATTCTTTTCTCAAAGTTACCCGCCTTCGGTTTTCAGGACTCGCAAAGCTGGGTCAATACCTTCCTGCCCCTGACTGTACCGGCTTTTACCGGCAACGCTTTCTATATCTTCCTGACCCGCCAGTTCATGCGCGGTATACCAATGGAACTATCGGAAGCCGCCCGGATTGATGGCGCATCCGAACTGCGCATCTGGGCACGTATTGTTATGCCCCTGACCAAACCGGCCCTGGCAGCCGTGGCAATCTTTGCTTTTCAGGGCTCCTGGGAAGACTTTATGGGACCACTGCTCTACCTGCAAAGCGAGGATAAATACACCCTGCAACTGGCCCTTCGCCAGTTTGAAAATGCCTCCGGCGGACTACCCAACTGGGCGCACATGATGGCCGCCAGCCTGGTGGTGATGTTACCGGTGATTATCATCTTTCTGCTGTTCCAGCGCTTCTTTATCGAGGGCGTCACCCTCACCGGTATGGGAGGGCGCTAAGTTACTGGTTTGATTTGCTACAACACATCTGGCCGGATTTGGATTTGTACGGGCAACCTTAAAGGTTGCCTTTTTTATTTCTTCTCAACTCATCTAATAAATCACTAATGAAAAGGGCGTAACTAAAGACGGAAATAACGCATTGTAATACGTGTCGGTACACGATATGACTATAAGGAGGTTAGATAAATTGAAGCACAAATTACACCTGGCGATGCTGGCAGTTATGCTGTTGGGCTTAGGGTTTATAGCCCTGGCCGGTTCAGGCACAGCTCAAGCCGCCGATAGCCAGTACTTCCCCCAGACTAATCACACTCTCAGCGGAAAGTTCCTGGATTACTGGCGCAATAACGGCGGCCTGGCTGCCTTCGGCTATCCTATCACCGATGCCCAGAACGAACCGGACTCTGAAACCGGGCAGGTTTACCTGACCCAGTGGTTTGAGCGCAACAGCTTTCAACTCCACCCGGAATTCGCCGGTACTAAATACGAGGTAGAGCTGGGCTTGCTCGGTAAGCGCCTGACCGAAAATCGCCTGGAAAATGACCCGTCCTTTCAGCCCGGTACGGCTAAAGCCGGTTACTACTACTTCCCTCAGACCCAGCACTATGTCAGCCCGCTCTTCTACCGCTACTGGCAGCAGAATGGCAGCCTGGACCGCCTGGGCTTCCCGATTGACGAGGAGCAGCGCGAAACTGACCCGGCTACCGGCAAGATCTTTTTAGTGCAGTGGTTTGAACGAGCCAGGATGGAGTATCACCCGGAGAACCCGGCCCCCTACAATGTGGAACTGGGCTTGCTCGGTAATGAAATAAAGTATTCCACGCCGGGCAGCGTCTTGCACCTGTTCTACCAGTCTATCAACAACAAAACCTTCGAACAGGCTTACAATTATTGGGATAACCCGACTCAGAGTTTACCGGCTTACCAGCAGTGGGTGCAGGGCTACAGTGATACGGCATCCGTGGCGCTTACTACCGGAAGTTATCAGATCGGAGTAGGAGCGGGTAACGCCTATGCCAATGTCCCGGTGGTGCTTGTAGCAACTCATACCAACGGCTCCCAGCAAACCTTCTATGGTTGTTACACTACCCACAAAGTAAATATCGAGCCGGACCAGCCCTGGTTCATTTCCAGCGCCAGTATTCAACAGGCTACCGCGGGGGCCAGTACACCTACTCTACTCCAGACGGCCTCCAAAACATGTGCAAATCGCTAAACTGATAGGTTGGTTACTCCCGTTCAAAACAAAGGCCTGGCTGCGCGACCAGGCTTTTGTTTTACCCTGAAAATTGCTAACTACAGATTCGGTTCGCGTTCTCCGGTCAGGTTGCCCTGGGCGGTTGTAGATTGGTCGCCGAGCTGAGCAGGATTAGCGGGCATATTCGTATCAGGTATACTGCGGCGGGGCTCAGGCTGCATGCCGGGATTGTTAAAATCGCGCTCTGTTACGGGGACTGTCCCGACCGCCGAAGCATATTCTTTCTCGTCAGGAGTAGTGCTATGCGGCCCGGTAAAAGTATGGGTATGGCCTGGGTGGCGCTGGTCGTAAAAACGAGTGCCGTAAGCGTGGGCGTTTTCAAAGATGGCTTTGGCCGCGTTCAGGCGGGTAGTATCAGCCACATTTACCGCTACCAGAGTGCGGCCTGCTTTTACGTGCGCTTCATAATCCTCGGCTTCGGACTCGGGTACACCCTGCCCGATCAGAGCGCCCGAAACTCCGCCCACGGTTCCGCCGATTAATGCGCCGCCTACTGTGGCGGCAAAGATACCCGCCGCCGCTACCGGCCCAATCCCGGGTATGAGCGCCGTACCGCCTGCCAGCAGCCAGCCCAGGACTGCTCCCAGCGTACCACCGCCCAGAGAACCTGCCAGTGCTCCTTCCGGGGCCTGGTTTCCGGCGGCAGTATCAAGCTGGCGCTGGTCGGCCAGTTCTCGCGTTACGACCGAAATTTCATTCGGACCAAAGCCCGCCTGGCGTAAAGTATTAATGGCATTTTCCGCCTGGCGCGAATCATCAAAAACACCAACCAGGGTATAGCCCTGACTTGCATTTCCGGTGTTGTCATTCGTGCTATCGTTCGCTGTACTCATGTTACTAAGCTCTCCTTTCCACTTACTTATATTTACTCTTCCCGGTCAAAGCCGGAGGAAGCGGTGCTCTCTCCGCTGACCGCAAGAGGTCTTCAACCTCAATTCCATTCTCAAAATGTCTATAAACTTTGCCTGAATCCTGGTTAGCCTTTCTTATTATTCCTACCATTAAATTCAAGGGGCAAAGTGCGTGCCATAACTCTGATCGAATATTTAATGTAATAATAAACACTGTATGTTATGATGAAATATCTGTTGATACTATAGATAAAATCTTTCTGTTCCCATAAGCGTAGCGCCAGCCCTTATAAGTGAAGTAAAGGTTGAGGTTGGTCTGATGGAACAGCCATTAGCTAAATCTAAAGCCTGGGAGAAGGATCAGCGCGAAAGCCTGGCCGGTAGATTGATGCGTGCGGCTGAAAATGCTCTGCCTGTTAATAATACCCCTGCTTTTGCCTGGCTGGAAACCATTAGCCGCAAGTCTCTTTATTCGAGGAGCCTCACCAAAGAAGTCATTCTACCTTCTGGGCTGAAGGCAGCGGAAGCGGCGGAACTGGCCGGTGAAATAACTGCCGCGCTGCGACGCCTGCACCGTAAGGATCAAACTTTGCCTGCCACCGTCCGCGCCGTTGATATTATGCTGCTGGGAAAAAGCCAGGAGTTACGAATAGAATTACCGGCTGCTTCCGGCAGGATTAACCCTAAAGCAGAAGAATACTCCCTGGGCACTATCTTCTACGAGCTTGTTACGGGCAAAAGCTTACCCGGCAACAAACAGTATGATGCCGTACTAAAGACGCTGGCAGTTGAGTATCCTGAAACTGCCGCTGTGCTGCGCCAGATCTTAAAAGGCGAATTTAACTCCGCGACTGAAATCGCCGGGCCTTTTGGCTGGAGCCTTTACCGGCGTGAAAACCTGCCAAAACCGGTAAAATCTCAGAAAGCCAGCCTTTCTCGCTCAGAAGCGAAAAAGCCCGGCGCACCACTTCTCATCCACCCTGAAGGGCAGCATAATAGCAGGCAACCAGAGTTTCCCGCCTGGATTGCGGTTGCCAGCCTGGCAGTAGCGCTCTGTCTGCTGGTCGGGTTTATTATTTCGACTGTTTCAAACTACCCATCAAATCAGAATACAATGGCTCAGGCCAGTCCCAGCCCTGCTTACCAGGAGGCAACCCCCACTCCCGCGGTCGCACTACAGGTCAGCCGCCAGCAAGATGGTGCGGAATTAACGCGCTATAATCCGGCCTTCGCTACAGGAACAGACAGTCAGTACCTTTCCCCGGCTAAACTGTCTCCGGGTGGAGTTACTTCGCTGAGTGGCCCGCGCGCACTGTGGCTCAACAGCGTGGACTGGTCGCCGGGAGGGCACACGGCTTACTTTTCGCTGCTAGATGGAAGCTGGGAAGAGTGGGATTTAGCCGCTAAAAACCGGCTGAAGCATCGGGAACTGTCTAATCCTGACCAGTATTTCTACGTGAGCTGGTCGCCTAATGGTGAAAACTTCGCCGGGTTGGGCCTGGACGGACAGTTGCGCCTGGGCAATGAGGGACGGGTACTGCGTACCATTCAATTCGCCGAAAAAGACGATACTCTATATAACTGGCAACAGGTGGTCAGCCCATCCACTTTCTCATGGTCGCCTAACAGCCAGTACCTGTTCTTCAAAGATGCTACTCCCCGAAACCAGCTATGGGATTTTCAGGACACCGAAAAACCCCAAAAAATAGAGCCACCCGAATCCGAAAATAGGCTGAGCCTGAATATCTCTAACATCTTTAACATGCCGGGTAGCTGGTTGTGGTCGGCTGACAGCCGTTACATGGCAATTTACCTGGGTGGTTCCAATCAGATCGCAGTCTTTGATACAAAAACGCTCACTCGCCTGTACGTCATTGACATTTCAAACGGTAAAGATCCCACTTCCTCTAAAATGTACATGGATAACCAGGGGATGTCTGCAACCCTTAGCTGGTCGCCAGATGGTCGTTACATGGCCCTCCTGCGCTGGTTGTTGAAAACTGATGAGGACTTTAAGCCGGGCGGCCCAATCGCTACGGCAGAACTTACTATCCTTCAGACCCCCGCCGTTAATCCGGTTTCTAACAATGGTAAGCTTCAGACTGTAGATGAACCGCTCAAGCCGGTAAAAATTCAAGTTCAGCAACTTGAAGAACTGACTTTCTACGGCTACAGCGCAGCAAAACAAGGCCTGGTGGAATGGTCTCAGCAAGGACAATTAATGGTAGTTGCCCCACGCAACGGTCTTGTAACCGGCGACGCCGCAGGCAGCCAGCAGGGTAGCCGGGCTCTCTTTTACCGCTATGATTCTAATAAACAGACCTGGGTGGCCTCAGCGATGCTTAACATAGACCTGCCAGGGGTGGCTTCGCTGCAACTGGTGCGCTGGTTGCCCGACGGTTCTGGTTTCCTGGTAAACAGCGATATGGGATTCCTGGGAGTTTACCACCTGCCTGTGGATGCTTCCGGCAAGTTGATAACCACCGAAACGGGCTATATTAATCCGCAAGTGGATGTGCTGGCTCAATCCGCTACTGACCATTACTATAACTGGATACCATCCCCAGACGGTAAATTAGTGGCCTGCTCCAATTATGAAGATAAAGTTTTCCTGCGTGACCTTCAAACCGGACAACTTATTGAACAACTGGCTTTACCTGCCGGTAAAAATAAGTATCTGCGTAATACCGCCTGGTCGCCGGATGGACAATACCTGGCAGCTCAGGTAATCAATCTTTTTGGCCCTGATTACCGCAAATCCGAAGTGATTGTACGAATATGGAAAGTAACGGGTGGAAAATTATCCCTCTTTGAGGATGTGTTATTACCCGGTCAGGAACACAATCCGGCGTCTTTCTTCTGGAGTAGAGCAGGCCAACCCCTGGCCCTCTATTTTGAGTTTGGCTCGCTTGAACTGGCCACCTGGGATTTTAGTGCCTCTCTCCCGCCTTTAGATGCTCAACGCCAGCAGACCCAGGCTTCAGCTTCTACAAACGCGCCTGATAAGCCTGTGCTTCCCGCACCTTTTAAGTCAGCAGGCAAGATTGAGGAAAACTTCATTGCCAGTGATAATGTAAAGTTCTGGTTGCCGGATTACCAGTCAGTGATTGTCGGGCGGAACGCACAATACACTATCTACCCGGTCGTAAAACCGGGAGCGTCTTCGACCGCGCAAACGACTCTGGCCTTTAATTTCGATCCGCAGCCTGCAAAACTGTTAAGAGCGGGCGACAGTTACACTACCGGCGATACGCTGGATATCTCCCCGAATGGCAGACTGGCGGCAGTAGGATTGCCCAACGGCCTGATTTTTATCTACGATGCGCACAACGGTAAACTGGTAAAATCTTTCACCGCCCATCAGGGCCGGGTTAATAAAGTGAGTTTCTCTCCGGACGGCAAGTACCTGGCCAGCGCCTCCTCAGACCGGACCGTTAAAGTCTGGGATACCTCTTCCTGGCGCCTCGCTAACGTTTTGCGGGGAAGCGCAAGCCCGTTCTTCAACCTGCACTGGATGGGAGACAGTTCTAGCCTCATTTCCGGCTACTTTGATCTGAACAATGTACTGCTCTGGAAGCTCAGGTAAAGTAACTGGCATTTCCAGGTTTGGCAGACTAAATAAAGCTCTTTTCACCATAATTTAAATGCTAAAAACCACCCGCTCTTGCCGACGCGGGTGGTTTTTAGTCAGGAAGCTAATAACTTATATCTCAGGCCACTTTTGAAGTATCTGTTGTCGCTTGGACCTCAACCGGTGCTTCGGTGGTTCCTTTGGCCTCTGTCACCGGGCGACCGGGTAAGAACAGGGCCAGGACCAGCGATACCAGGGCCAACCAGAAGGTCGCAACATAGGCATTTTCCAGCCCGTGCAGGTAGTTTTGCTGGAAAGCGGCTAAAGCGGCAGGATCAGGCCGCGTACCGGATGTGAAAGCAGGCGCTTTACCGGCAGTGCTGGATACGATGGTTGCCAGGATTGAAACTCCCAGTGATTGGAAGACCAGGCGACTGCTGGAAATCAGAGCGCTGGCCCGGTTAAGCTGCCAGGGTTTTACATCCAGCAGAGAGGCTTGCTGCGTTACCTGGATAATCATACCGAACGAAATACCGCGCAGAACCAATAACAGCGCGATATACCAGAAAGCGGTATCAAGGGTCAGGCTGCTCAGTTGCCAGGTATTCACCATCAGCAGGGCAAACCCGCCGGCTACCAACCAGCGCGGGCCAAACTTATCGCTGAAGCGTCCGGCAATCGGCACGGAAAAGCCGGAAGCCAGCGCCAGCGGTAATAACAGGAAACCGGTTTGCAGAGCGGTCTGGCCGCGTAGAATCTGGAGGTAGAGCGGGAGTAAGAATTCCGCGCCAAAGAGAGCGATAACCGAAACCCAGCCTACCAGGCTACCGACCAGGAAAGTAGGCAGCCTGAACAAACGCAAGTCTACCAGCCCTTCACGCCGGCGCAACTCGATCACGCAGAACGCCAGCAGCGCCACTGCCCCCACTGCCAGGGAGAGAATTACCTGGGCAGAGCCCCAGCCCTCGTTCTCTGAGATCGAAAAGCCATACAGGATTAAACCGAAGGCTACCGTGGAAGCGGCCAGGCCCCAGCCGTCCAGGCGCGGTTTTTTCTCCGATTTCTCCTCCCGCAACAAGCGACCGGCAAAGTAGAGACCGGCCAGGCCAATCGGCAAGTTAACCAGGAAGATAAAGCGCCAGTTAAGATACTCGACAAATGCGCCGCTGATGAGTGGCCCGAGCGCCGGGGCCATTACCAGGGCGATACCGTAAATACCGTAAGCCTGGCCGCGTTCCTTTGGCTCGAAAACTTTAAAGAGCAGCGCTGTGGACAGCGGTATAACCGAACTGCCGCCCAGGCCCTGGATCACCCGGAAAAGTACCAGGAAAGGCAGGCCGGGCGCAATCGCGCAGAGGGCCGAGCCGAGGGTAAAGAGACCCAGGCTCACCATATAAACTCTTTTGATACCAAAGCGATCCGCCAGGAAGCCCGAAATAGGCGTCACAATACCCAGCGCCAGGGTATAGGCGCTAACAATCCACTGTACGTCCGACAGGTTGCCGCCAAAATCGCGTTGCAAGGTAGGCAAAGCGACATTGACTATGGTCGCGTCCATGATGACCATAAATGTTCCAAAGACTACCGCGAAAAGCACCTGCCATTTATAGGCCCACTTTTGCATTAGGCATTAACTCCTTTACCTACCAGTACTTACTTACCGATAGGTAAGTTATACAGCTTTAAATAATATCTGTCAAGATTTGTAGAAGTAATTTTGAATGAATATAGAGTTTATTAACTGTTAATTAAGGGGAATTGACAACCAGTGCTTAAAATGTTACAACTTACTTACTGATAAGTAAGATAAGGATAACCGGTTATGGTAACGCTAGAGAATGAAAGTAAACGCCCCGGCGATACACGCGAACGGATTCTAAAAGAGGCTGAAAAGCTTTATCACGAGGGCGGGTACGACAAGATCAGTCTACAGGAAGTAGCTGAAGCGCTGGGAATTAAAAAAGCGGCTTTATTTTATCATTATAAAAATAAGCAAGAGCTTTTTTACGCCATGCTAAAAGCGATGGTGGAGCGAATGCACCTTGTCATTGTCAGCACACTAACGCAGGCCGAACCTGCTGCGCGGGATAGACTGAGGGCGGTGCTTCAACGGATGACCCTTGAGCCGGATTTCGATACCATGCATTTTCTGCGGAACGACTACGAAATGCTTTCCGATGAGCAACGCCGCGAGATGCAACAGCTCTGGAACAACGGCCTCTACATGCCGCTTCGCCAGATTTTTCAGGAGGGTGTAGAAAAGGGAGAGCTAAAAGCGCATAGCCTGGATACCGCCACTTATATGTTCCTGAACTTATGGACTTTACTGCCTCGCGTGGATAGCCCCATGAATAAGTATCGCCGGAACCGCATCAACGCTTCTGATTATATTGATGAGATGCTTGATCTTTTTCTGAACGGTATAAACTAAAAAGGAGAAGCTTGGACTTCTCCTTTTTAGTTTATAGAGTTAAATTTACTTCTTTTTCTTGTTCTTGCCGCGCGGTCCTTCAGTGCCTTTAAGCGAAGCCAGCGGCCAGAGGGTGTATTGCACTTCCGCCAGGCCTGCCCCGACTACCGCCGAAATTACTTCGGCGCTCGACTTGTAGCAGGCTCCCGACTCATCCAGCGGCACTTTGCCGTCCGCATTTACCAGGATTCCGGCTTCTTTGTACTGGCGGTTGACTACTTCCTGAGACAACTTCTGGACAGCCGCGCTGCGTGAAAGGCGGCGACCGGCCCCGTGATTAACCGAGTAACCGCTCTTGACCGCGCCTTCCAGTGGTCGCAGGATATAGCTATAGTCGTGGTTGCTGCCGGGAATCAGTACCGGGTGGCCGCTCTCTTCCCACAGGGTTCCCTTCAAGCCGGGATGGCCTGCCGGGAATGCGCGAGTGGCTCCTTTGCGGTGAACCCAGACCTCGCCATAGTCAGGATGCCACTCCTGCTGCACCAGATTGTGGCTGATTTCATAGATAAGCTCCAATTCGGCCTTAAAGACCTTCTTGAAAGCCAGCGCTATCTGCTCAATCAGGATCAGGCGGTTGATGATGGCGAAATTCGCCCCGGCGGCTACGGCATTGATGTAATCGCGGTAGTGCCGCGATTCGGGAGTGAAGTAGCCCAGGTCAATATGGGTAATTGATGGGTTTTCGTCTCTGGCAATCTCGAAATAGTTGGTTGCCAGGCCGTGACCAAAACCCCGGCTACCGGTATGAGCCTGCACAAAGAGTGTGCTGGTTTCCTCGCAATTCTGCAACTCAATAAAGTGATTGCCGCCTCCCAATGAACCAAGCTGGTTCATGCCGCGCTCCGGGCGGCCCTTGCCGCCATGCGGGATCTGCCAGCTATCGTCTACCGGCAGGCGATTGCGCTCGGCGCGGCTGCGATCCAGGTAGGAACCGTAGTGCGAAACATAGTATTCCGCCCCGCCGCGCACCAGGTTGTTGAATTCCTGCTCGGAGACTCTACCCAGGGCCGTTCTACCGGAACCGCCCGTTCCCATCTCGATCCGTTCCATGATCTCGCGGTTAAATTCCAACCGCTTTTTAGGAGTGGCTTCCTCTACCGGCACATTCGATTTTGCGCTGACCATTCCGCAGTTATGTACAAAAACTCCCGCCTCCAGTGCAAAATTGCCATATTCAGGCACGGTAAGGCAATAGACATCTTCTACCCTGTTCAGCCGCTCAACCGATACAACCTTATGGTTGTAATCGTGTTTCCAGCGTCTATGATTATTAAGACCAAAACCGCCTATTACTTTCTCACCACAGGTTTCACACACATACTGCCTGTGCGCGATTTCCGAAGATTTCATACGCCCTTTCGGGCTTTTGTTATACGCCTCTAAATATTTCTTCCTTCTTTCCCCGTTCCCTGCTACAGCCTCTTTGAACTCTTCAAAATTGTTCGCCATATAGGACAGAATATTTTTCGTTCCACGCGCCGCAAAATAAGCTCTACCTTCCTCAGTTGTAGCTTTCTCTGCCAGGGCCTGCACCCTTCTTGCCTCAAATTCTTCTGACTGGAAGTGAGTATTCCGCTCGTAGATAGAACGGTGGTAAGACATGTGATCTTTATTGCCCATAAATTTCAGATTTTCAGGGCGATTGTCAGTAGGCGTGCAGTTTTTATGATGCAGAATTGTCCGCTGTCCTTCAAATAAAGGTACTGTTCCCAGCATTCCTTGGCGCGCCATAATCCAGTGGGCACGTTGCTTGTTGTAATTTGCCGGATGTCTTACCACCACGTACCCGTCTTTATCAATCTCTTTGGTAAAAGGCATCAAAGAAGTTCCGGGTGTTAACTCCTGTGCTTGCCGGTAACTTCCATCCCTCAACATAAATTCGTGGTCAGGTGTGCACACAATTTCTCTGCCATTATCAATTGTTACTTTGACTAACGGCGCGTTTCGGCGCGTCAGTTTGGCAAGGGCCTTTGTCACCACCACTTTATGCTCTTTCGATAGCGCATAAACCATTATCGGTTCTTCAGATTGCGCCAGTTCACCGATAGGATAAGCCTTTCCATCAATCAAAGGCACCGGCGTTTCGGCGGAAAAACAGCCAATATCAAAACCCACCGGACCCATTGCCAGGGTATTTTCGGTCAGGATTACGCAGCCGACCGGCACGCCGTAGCCAAAGTGGGCATCCGGTGTAATTGATACCAGCTTGACGCCGGGAAAACGGGTAGCGTTAATGATCTGGGTATAAATTGTATCTTCGGCTTCCTCAAGCAGTTCCGGAGTGAAGAAAAGGCGCACCGGCACCTCTGCGGTATCTTCAGTCTTGAGCTCGTAATAGCCGTCCTGAGTGAGGGTAGCGTATTTCTTCCAGTTCTGGACAAGTAGTTTTGACATTGTTCCTCATTCTAACCAGAGCTAACCTTCCATAAAATCTTAATTGGTTAGCTGCTTGTATTATACAAAACTCCCTTTTAACTGTCAATGCATAAATTCTGCCAGCCTGAGGAATTATGATCCAAAACTGTTTTAAGATGGAGAACGGTTTAACTGGTAGACAGCGGCAATTCGCCGGTGGTCGCCTAAAAGATATACGGTATCACCGGCATAAAGCTTAAAATCGGGGCCGGGATGGTAGACCGGCACCTGCTGCCGGACCAGTATCGCCCCTTCCAGCAAATTATCCACTTTTTCGGCGTGGGCTACATAGGCCAGCACCGAGACACCCCGGCTGGTATAAAGATCGCGCACCGTTTTGCCGTTCAAAGCGCCGTCCTCCTGTATAACCAGTTTGGCAATGAAGAATGGCAGTTGCCCGACATAGAATGAGGTAACCACTTCAAAGTTAAGGGCTGCCCCGATAAAATAGGGCGCAGCCAGGGCCGAAGTGGAGCGCGCTATCTGGATGTTAAAGTTTTTCTCGACTCGCTCCGCCAGGCGCGCATCGAAAAGACGCAGCACAACGCGCAAATCCGGATTTCTTTGCAAAGCGTTCAGAGCCGTTTCCAGGTTTACCGAGTCATCGCTACTAAAGCTGACCAGGCAGCGCGCTTTAGCGATATTGACCAGTTCCAGCGACTCTGGCAGGCGCATATCACCGTTCAGCACCGGCACGCCCATCGAACGCACCAGGTTGCTAAAGCGGTTTTTCTCATCGCGTTCCAGCACCGCCACTTCCTGGCCTCGCTCTACCAGGCCGCAAACTACCCGGTAACCGATACGGCCCAGGCCGCAGACGACTACATGGCCCTTTAAGCGGCGGGCTTTCTCGCGCCCATCGCTGCCCATTAACTGGCGCAAGCGGGCGGTTACGATATAGTTAGTAAGGCTGGTGTAAACAATCGCCAGGATAGTAGCGCCGACCGCAATCAGGGCGCTGGCAAAAAGCTTATTGTACCAGTTTGGCAGGTCGTCCAGCCCGGCATTGCCGCTCATGGAAATCATGGTCAGGTAGAAAGCGTTGAGCGGGTCGCCATTGGTGCGCTCGTGGTTAAAGAAGAGATAGAAGAAAACGCTGCCCAGCAAAACCAGGATTATTGTGAGCAGGGCTACCTTAAAAGGCCGGTCTACCTCCCGCAGCAAGGTTATCAGCGAAAGCGAGAATTCTTTATTACGGCGCTCTCTGGCCTGTAGAGGTTTTGGCACCACCCGATTAGACTTTTGTTTGCCGGTTTTCCAGCTATGGCGTGCCTCCTCAACCGCTTTGCGGTCCAGTTCTACTTCCGCCAGCCGTTCCAGTTCTTCTACCTTACCCACTACCGCCACGTGGTCATTGGCTTCCAGCATAGTATTGGGACGCGGGCATACCTGGACCTCCTGCTTTTTGTTCAGGCGCAGGAGGGGCGTTACCCTGTCGCCATAAAGCTGCTGAAATGTCCCGGCGTTATTGGCAAGGTCGCGCACTACGGCAAATTCTTCCGGACCAAGTTCAAAAAGATGCAAAACCTGGCTGGGCAGGCAGGCCGTGACGAAGGTAGGTGCGGTCAACTCGGCCAGATTCAGGACATACGCGTTGGGAATAGAATTACGCAGGCGCTCGCCAATCTGCGGGTTAAAAAAGCTCGTGACTGCCCGGATATCAGGGGCCAGTTCATGGGCGGCCAAAACCGTTTCAAGATTCTTTAAGTCCGTATCGGCCACGGCAATAATAGCCAGGGCCTTTTCTATCCTCACCTGTTTAAGAGCCTCATCGCTGCGGCTGTCCTGGGTAAGTAAAAAGACTCCTTTGGCCTGTACCACCCTCGAAAAGTTGGGGTCAGGGTTTTCATCCACCACGACTACCCGCACTTCCGCTTCCAGCAACTGTTTCACAATGCGATAGCCGACCGTATTCAAGCCGCAAACAATCACATGCCCGCTGAGATCCATGGCCTGAGCATACAAAGCATCAAGCTGATTATAAGGAATTAGTGGCAGAGAATTATTATCCGTTGGTTTAGCTGAATGTTCCGGTAAAGGGTGAGAAGGATTCTTAAATTCTTGAGTCATATAAGTTGCCAACAATGCATTAAAAAGAATAAAAATTGATGAAAGCTCCAACAGTTCCTATTTTGTCAGGAAATTGTCTAAAAGTCTATTACCAGAATTAGTGAGTTACAAATGTGATGTAAGTACACTATTCAGGTGATTCTCTTCATAGGGATTTTTAGCCCTAAAAGTTACTATACGGGTGTGTTAAAACTTAAAAAAAATAAAAACGAAAACGAAACAAACTATTAAACGGTTCCCAATAAAATTATTAAAAATGTGGTTTTGCAGCAATAGCAGTGAGGAAAAAGGAAATGTACGGAAAGTTTAATCAGGGTATGAGCAGTCTGAATCTAATAGTTGCCAATCAGCGTATCAACGATTTCCAGGCCGAAATGCACCGTGACAGGATGGCGAAGGAAGCCAGGGGGTTGAGAGCATTTTTCAGCCGCAAGGCCGATCAGCCTGAGAGCTATAGCACCCAGGAAAAACAAATTCAGCCTGCCCAGCGCGTAGCCCAGGCCCATTAAATTCTAAAAAATTAAAATCTAAAATTAAAAATAAAATTATAGCCGTTCCCATCTGGGAACGGCTATTTACTGCTTAAAAGACCTCTATCATCAGTCCTATAGTTAGGTGTGATTGAACCTGTCCGAGCTTTCTGCTACATGACAGGTTTCAGGTTATAACCCTCTACCGGGTGAAGCTGGGGATGAATCAGGTTGGCCTTAATCAGCAAATCGCGGTTACTCAGGATTTCTTCCGGGGTACCATCGGCCAGCACCCGGCGTTCCTCACCGATTACAATTACGCGCCGGGCAATGATCGGCACTATTTCAAGTTCGTGAGTAGTGGTGATGATGGTTTTGCCAGACTCCCCAAGCCGGGTAATCAGGTTAACCAGCATCCACTTGGTGCGCGGGTCGAGCGAAGCGGTCGGCTCATCCAGCAGCAGAACATCGGGGCGTAGCGAGAGCGTAGATGCGATAGCGGCTCTTTTCTTCTCACCACCAGATAATTCAAAGGGAGCACGTTTCGCCAGGTGAGAGACATCCATCAATTCCATGGCTTCCTGGCAGCGTACCTGAACTTCTTCCTTCGGTAAGCCTAGTTGTAAAGGTCCAAAAGCGACATCATCAAAAACCGTGGCGCAAAAAAGCTGAATATCGGGGTCCTGAAATACCAGCCCTACTTCGCGGTGAAAGCGAAAAGCATCTTCTCCCGCAGCTACCGCAGCAACTTCCTTACCCAGCGCCCGCATGGTGCCCTCGCTGGGGGCATAGATGCCATCGAACATTTTGAGTAGAGTTGATTTGCCGCTACCGTTTGCTCCAAGCAGAGCTACCTGCTCTCCCGGGTAAATATCAAGGTCAATTCCGTCCAGCGCAGCGTGTTTGTTGGCGTAAAGATAGCGCACACCGCGTAAATGAAAGACCGGTTCCTGAGCTTGCCCGTTATTAAAAATCACCCGATAAACCTCCCCGCAACCAGGGCTACTATTGCAATAAAAGTAGTAGCCGCCAGTGCCAGCCAATCATTTTGCCTCATTTTGAAAGAATTATAAGTGCGTACATGGCCGTTGAAACCACGCGCCAGCATGGCGGCGTAGACATCGTTGCTCATTTTGAAAGAACGATTCATGAGGCCACCCATGGAGCCGCTTATCCAGTTTCGTTGCTCATTCCCGCTGGTGCGCCCGACCACTCTGCTTTTACGCGCTTCGAAGAGACCATTGGAGGTGCGTAAAAATAGAAAGATATAACGGTAAGTCATTGAGAGCAGCAGGATGAAAATCTGAGGAACTTTGACAGCCTGCAAACTCTTTAGCAAATCGGACCAGGAAGTAACGATTACCAGCAGGACCGCTACCGAAACACTCACCCCCACCCGCGCCACGAAAAGAACCGCCCCGGTCAGACCGGGAATGCTTGGCCCGATAACCATTGAACCCAGGGTGATACTGAACAATTTTGCGCCGGGTACGAAGAAGATTGACGGAATCACCACAATCCCGGCGAAGAAGGGAATACCCACCCAGACGCGCTTAACAAAGAAATCGAAGGGGACCTGGCTGGCGCGGGCTGCCAGCAAAAGCAGGGCATATAGCGCGACCAGCACCGGTAGGGAAGATGTAAGGCTGGCCGCCAGGATAACCACCAGGAACATGCCGAGCTTGGCTCGCGGGTCAACTCCCTGAAGCCTGCCTGGCTTTTGAGCAATTTCTTCGCGAAAAACCGAATGTTCGATAGTGGCCGTGATGCCTGCTACGGTCTTTTCCAGCCAGCCGATGCTTTCTTTGCCTTTAGCACTCTTTTTTACACCTGCGGTGGTAGTTGTCTCTGTCATCTGACTGTAATTTCCTCCGCCGGTTCAAGGTGTTTTTCAGAAGTGACCGCAGATTCTGGCTGGCGTCCACGTATCACTAGAGCCAGGCCTGAAACTATCGCGCCAATCGCCAGGATACCGATGATACCGCTGATCTCATAGCCTATAGCCTGCTGCCAGAGCGCTGATTTTGTACCGCTAAAGAACGGTAAGGGAATATTGTAACCTCTAAATGGTGCGCTGAAGACTTCCGACATGTTTTGCAAACCGGAAGGGATATAACCGAAAGCCTGCTGCACATCCTGGGCGCTACCTTCACCGAAAGCAAAACCGGGCGCAATCAAGCCTAGCGGGGCAAGCACAGCGATAGCGGTAAAAATCGTGCCGACTCTTTTAATTCTGCGAGGTAGTACAAACCAGGCCAGCGGTACCAGGATAGCCGAGATAACTCCCACAATTAAAAGCATAACAGCCACATCGTTCCAGTTGACCTGCGACCAGTCGGCCCCAAACAGGCGACCGGCATCTCCACCGCCAGTAATCAGGCCGGTTATAAAGAGTAGCACGGCGGCGGCAACTACTCCAATAGTGATGATTTGCCAGACAGGCCGGCGGATACTATCTTGAGCGTCAATCGCGTCGGTTCCGGCTACTACTTTACGCAACGAGACCAGGTATTCAGGGTGCTGTTTTTGCAAATAAGCTACGCCCAGCGCTGTAACCAGCCCTTCCACAATTGAAGCACCCAGGACGTGAGAAATCATCATAGCCGGGATAGCTTCGCTCAAGCCGTAGGGGCTGTAGAGGGCGTGACCGTTTTCACTGAAGAGGATGGGCTGAAGACCAAGTTCAATCCCGACCGCTAACCCGGAGGCGGTAATGCCCAGGTAGGCCCCGATGCCGGCAGCCCAGACTCGCCGCGCGGATAAGACCGGGGAGCGCCCGGCAATCAACCGGTAGCTAAGATAACCGACAAAAGGCAGCAACACGCCCATATTTAAGCAATTGACAAAGATAGCCAGGATACCGCCATCGCCAAAAAAGAGCGCCTGTAAGATCAGAGCCATGCTGATACCCAGTATGGCGGCCCAGGGGCCCAGCACTACGGCAATAAGAGTGCCGCCTACCGCATGCGCGGTCGTGCCGCCCGGTACGGGGATGTTGAACATCATGATGGTGAAAGCAAACGCGGCGAAGACTGCCAGTAACGGGATAGTGCGGTGGTTGAGGACTTTCTTTACTTTCTGGACGGCAATGGCCCAGGCCGGAACTGTAACAACGCCTGCGCCAACCGAAACTATCGGGCTTAAATAACCATCAGGTATATGCACACGCAAGCTCCTCTCTTATCGTTACTCACATAAAAACTACGGTCCAGGACACTATCCAGATTAATCTCTAAAATTCCAAAATCTGGCCCGGGAATTTTTGGTAAATAAGCTTGATCCACAGCTAATTTATAAATAACATCTTATTGCAAATAATTGCAAAAACGAATATTTGTAAAAGTATTATAGACATAGGAAGTTGAGGATGCAATAAGTTAGAAATTACGTTTTGGTTAACAACCCGTAGCACAGAGGAGGTTGAAAGGGGAGAAAAATTAACAATCAGCATTGTAATAGGGCGAATTGTTAGATTGTTAAAACGGCTACCGCGATTTTCTTTTTCGTGAGTATCATAATCTATTTGCAGCCTGCTCTTATTAATTTAGAGTGGAAATTTAGCTTACATTCTATGAACTTTACCTCTTTTTGGTGAAGGCCGGGACTGAAACTACAAATTATTACCTCTAGAACCGGTCTGATGAAATTTTTCCAAAATTTTAATGCTCTGCGGTTTATACTTTACTGAAGCCCTATTTTAAATGCATAAGCTCATTACTGATGCTTTAACAAAGCTCTAGTGTTCCTGCAAGGAACATTTTTTGCTAACCCTTTGTACGGACTTAGTTGGCTTAGGACTAATCAAAGAAGATGTTCATGAGTCTGGATGTGTGATCCCTCTACATATTGTTGGGGTCGTAAATCGGCAGAGAAGCTTAATTCTACTGTATTGTACTGTTTTTATACGCGTTCTCAGATGCTTGGGTTATGATTGCTCTTGAGATGCGGCTTAGGTTGGAGGATGTAGCTTAATATGGAAAGTTTTCGGGCGAAAGAAAACCGCCTGACTGCACAAGGTTATGCGTTAGGGCGTACCGATTACGCCTGGCTGGATAAAGCAGGAGTCTTACTTTACCGGTGGCGCACTCCCTTGCTGGCTTTTAGCCTGTGGAGACTGGTACTCTTTATCATGCCTTTCCTGGCAAACTTTGTACTTGAGGCAAGTTTACGGAATGCTACTTCTCGTTATGTTATAGGTAGTTATTACGCCGGTACTGTCAATTTTTGGACCGACCGCCTGTTCACCGCCTGGGGCCGCTGGGATGGTGAATGGTATTTGCAGGTAGTCACGCAGGGCTACCGGCCTGACGATAGTTCCGCCGCTTTCTTCCCGCTCTATCCCATCCTGACAAAAATTGTAGGCCAGATAGCAGGCGGCAATTATGTTCTGGGAGGGCTAATTGTTTCTTTTATAGCTTCAATAGCCGCCTTTATTCTTTTCTATGAATTGACCTTACGCGACTTCGGGGACAAATTGCTGGCCCGCCGGGGCCTGGTTCTACTAGCGGTCTTTCCAACCGCTTTCTTCCTGGTTGCAATTTATACCGAAGCGCTCTTTATGGCCCTGGCGCTGGCGGCCTTTTACTGCGCCCGGCATCTCAACCATCCTCGCAAGTGGTGGTTGGCCGGTTTGTTTGTGGCTTTAGCCGTGGTAACCCGTAACATCGGGGGCCTTATACTGGTTTCGCTAGCCTGGGAGTGGTGGAAACAGCACCATGAGCACGGCGCTATTTTTAAGATCAAGCCCGGTAGCTGGCGTAATCTGGTAATTATGGGAAGCTTACCTGCCATAGCGCTGGGATTATGGCTGGCTTACAGCGGGCTTTTCCTGGGTAATCCTTTACTCTTCGTCAGCGCCCAGAGCGGCAAAGAATTTGCCCGCCACTCGGCGATGCCCTGGGAAACTGTCTGGTTAGCCGTAACCGGCATTATCTCACCGGCTACTTTCAGCGAGTCTAACCTGATCAATCTGATTTTTCTGGTCTGGTGGGCAGTGCTGGTGATACTGGGCGTGCGCCTGGCCTTGCAGGGCCGCTACCCGGTCAGTTACCTGATCTTCCTGGTGCTGGCTTTCCTGCCGGGTCTCTGCGCGCCGCGAGACGACCAACCCCTTTTTGCAATTCCGCGCTACCTGCTGGTCTTGTTTCCGGCCTTTCAGATAATGGCCCTCTACACTCCACGCCAGCGCTGGATTAAATGGGCTTTTCTCGGCCTGAGCGCTTTCGGTCTGGTGTATCTAACGGTTCACTTTGTACAATGGAGTTGGGTGGCCTGATGTCGGTGCGGCTGCGCGGAATATGGGCCAACTGAACCTCAGGATTGGGGCTCAGGGTAGCGTGCATAAGACTGACGTTATAGCTCACGTTCTGGTCGCACCACTGTGACATATTGAAATAGATTTCTGGTCCATCGCTGAACCAGGGATGCAGAAATGCGCCATAAAGTTGCGGGAAAGCCTGACCACTGACCAGCAATTGAGGGGCCGACCACGGCCCGGTCAGACTGGCGGCATCCCGTATGAAAATGGAACCCTGGTTCTCATCCATATATGTCATGATCCAGCGATTGTAAAAGCTATTGAACTGGACGGAAAGCTCTCCAACCGGTCCAACCGCCACCGGCACGGCCGCTTCTTCAACATCCGTGATCCAGTTATGGCCGTTCCAGTACTCGTAGCTATCTTTCTCCAGCACCTTATCTTCCGGCACCCGGGCAAGGTAGGCATCGCCGTAGCGACCATTCGGAGTGCCGAACATGTATACATACCCGCCGGAGCGCACCAGGGCGGCCTGCTGGAAATGATTCTTCCAGACAAAGGTGTCGTTTACCCAGCGGATGGACGGGCTTACCTTCCAGTTCTGGCCACCATCGTCTGAATAAGCCACTCCCGAATAGTTGGTATACCAGTCGCCGGGAGCATACCACTGGCTGACAGACATGTAAAAGAGGTAATTGCGGCTACCGACACTGATACCGGCGGTCGGGATTACGGTAGTTTCCAGGTTATCTATCTTCAGGGAGTGAATGATCTCTTTCGCATGGCCCGGTTTGTCCTGAACCATATCAGAAATGGTCACGCCATCGGAAGGGTCAATATCCGAGGAAACCGCAATGGTATTACTGCGCCAGTCGGCATCGGCAGGACCTGCTCCACACTGCCCCCAGCCCTGACCATAAGTATCGCCAAAAGCCATTAAAATTCGCCCGTTGCCATTGTCCCACATCAACCCCAGGTCGGTTCCTTGAATACCGAACCGCTCCGCGGTATTATTGATGGAACCCGCCCCGGTTTCCTGCGCTACCCGGTAAACATCGGAAACTGTGAAAGAAGCGGGTATAATAGCATCAGCGCTGGCATTATTAGTGTCGGTAGCGGCAATTAAGTACAACCAGGGTACAACCACCAGGATCACAATCAAGGGAATGGCAAATTTCCAGTAACGCATGGCTTTGACTACCTGAGACGTTAGGCAGACGAAATTAGCTCTGGCGGGTAGCAGAAAAGACCGCGGGCTAAGTCGCCTGGGCGATAAAGAGATTGAATGTAAGTTTATTTATGTGAAGCAGGCGTAGTCAGTTTCTGGCTGATTTCGCTCTCTATCAACTAACTCTTGAGGGTATTGCTCTTGAGTGGTAGTAATATTATAGCACAACAATAAGGCATGAAGATATTGGGATAAGTTTAATCTTTGCTTAGTTTGTTGGTATATGGCTTGCTACTTTTCGTAAAGTAAAATAGTGAACATTATTTTAGTGAAAGTGATTTATGACAGAAGCGACCGGAAGTTTATTACGAATTGTACCGCTGGGCGGCGTAGGGGAAGTCGGTAAGAACTGTACCCTCCTGGAATTTGATGGCGATATTATCCTGGCAGACGTCGGAGTTAAGTTCCCGGAAGAAGAAATGCTGGGGATTGATTTAATAATCCCGGATTTATCGTACGTCCGAGAGCGCAAAGAGCGTGTCCGGGGTATCGTAATTACCCATGGTCACGAAGATCATATCGGGGCGATTCCTTACGCCCTGGCGCAATTAGACCTGGCCGAAGTCCCCATTTATGGTTCATCCCTGGCCCTGGGGTTGGTCCAGGCACGATTAGAAGAACACCCGGCGGCGGTCCAAAGGATAGCCCGCTGGTTCCCGGTTAACGGCGGTGACCGGGTGCAACTGGGTAAAATAGAAGTAGAATTTATCTCGGTCGATCACTCCATTCCGGATGCTTTCTCGCTGGCCTTTCATACTCCGATGGGTTCTGTGCTGCATACCGGGGACTGGAAATTTGCCGGTCTACCGCCTGAAAGCTTCGAACGTTACAAAGAACTGGGCGAGGAAGGTTTGCTGGCCCTGTTACCGGACTGTGTACGAATTGAATCCCCCGGTCGCACTCCTTCCGAAGACCTGGTAGGAGACGCCCTGGAAGAAATTATCAGCCGCGCTCCGGCCCGCGTGATTATCAGCACTTTCGCTTCAAATGTTAGCCGGGTGGGAAGAGCTATTGAGGCTGCTCAGAAGTACGGCCGAGTCTGCGCCCTGGTAGGCCGCTCTATGGTCCGTAATATTCCGATAGCGCGAGACCTGGGCTACCTGAATTACCCGGATGAGGCCCTGGTAACAGCCGTAGAAGCTCAGCGAATGAAGCCCGAAAAGGTAGTGCTTCTGATGACCGGTAGCCAGGGTGAACCGACCGCAGCCCTGGCGCGTATGGCAAACGGCAGCCACCGGGAAGTCTCGTTATTGCCTGAAGATACTGTAGTGCTCTCGGCCTCGCCTATCCCCGGCAACGAGGAGTCGGTAGGCCGCATCATTGATAACTTGATGCGGGGCGGCGCGAAAGTAATCTACAACCGGATTATGCCGAGCGTACATGTCAGCGGCCACGCCTCCTATGATGAACACCTGGAACTATACCGGTTGGTTCGACCCCGCTACCTTGTGCCGCTGCACGGTGAATACCGCATGATGGTACTAAGCCGGGAAGCGGCGGTCACCTGCGATATACCTTTCGATAACGTTTTCCTGACTGAAGTGGGTCAGGGCGTAATTATCACCGAAAATGAAGCCCGCCGGGATGGTCGGGTGCGAAGTGGTTCGGTGCTGGTTGATGGTCTTACCGTAGGTGAGGTTAACCAGGTCGTCCTGCGCGACCGCCGCCGCCTGGCAAGTGACGGTCTGGTGATAGTCTCCGTTACCCTGGACCGCCAGACCGGTCTACCCGTAAGCGATGTTTGCGTACTGACACAGGGCCTGCCGGTTTCTCTCTCGGCGGACGGCGCGAACAATCTGCGCGAGCAAAGCCACGATATTGTAACCAGCGCGATTGAGCAGGCTGAAAGCAATCATCCCGGCAGCGCCGTGCCTCGTCCTCTGGCGGAAGTAATCAAGCAGAGTGTCGGTTCCTATATTATGCGCACTACCGGTCTGCGCCCCCTGATCGTCCCGGTTTTGACTGAGGTTTAAGCGTTCCTGGCTGGATTTTTTAGAAAAGGGGTAGAATAGCTACCCCTTTTGTGTTTGGCTCTGAAATTAACCGGTCGTAGAACTGCAAGCCAACCTTTTGGAAAAGCGTAATAAAAACCGGGAGAGAACTAAACCGGCATCACGCCATGTTTTTTGGTATGCCGGATAACCGTTTTTTCTTTGGTCAGTTCGAGGGCCCGGGCTAAAACCTGGCGGGTATCCGCCGGATCAATAATATCGTCAATATAGGCGTAGGAAGCAGCCAGGTAGGGGTCAATCACCTGGCGGAACTGGCCCAGCATCTTGTCGCGCAGAGCCGTCGCCGCCTCTGGCCCGCCCTGTTCGGCTGCCTGGGCCAGCACACGTCGTCCTATTATGTTTACCGCGCCTTCCGGGCCCATCACACTGATCTCAGCGGTGGGCCAGGCAACAATCAGGTCGGGGTCGTAGCCTTTCCCGCACATGGCATAGTAACCGGCCCCGTAAGCTTTGCGCACCACCACCGTAAACTTTGGCACACTTGCCTCTGAAACCGCGTAAATCATCTTCGCGCCGTGCCGGATGATTCCCTGGCGCTCCACCTGAGAACCGATCACAAAACCGGGAGTATCGCAGAGGAAAAGCAGCGGTATATTAAAAGCATCGCAGAGGTTTATAAAACGGGCTCCCTTATCGGCGCTGTTAACGTCCAATATCCCGCCCAGCACAATAGGATTACTGGCTACAATCCCGATGGGATAACCATCAATCCGGGCAAAACCGGTCAGCAAATTTTTAGCCCAGCCCGGTTTTATTTCAAAGAAATGGCCCTCGTCCACAATCCGGCTGATAATTTTATGCATATCGTAGGCCCGGCGCTGGCTGGCCGGTAATACTTTATAAAGACTCTCCTCGCGGCGACTGGCCGGGTCGCCGGTTACTTTACGCGGAGGACGCTCCCCGCTGTGTGAGGGGAAGAAACTCAAATAATCTTTGATTGCCGCAATACAGGCGGCATCGTCGGCTGTCTCCAGGTCACCCACTCCGCTGATTTCACAGTGGACTTTCGAACCACCCAGTTCCTCTACATCTACCTCTTCCCCGGTGGCGGCTTTGACCAGGTGCGGACCACCCAGCGCCATACTTCCGGTGCCGCGCACCATCGGTACAAAATCGGCCAGGCCCGGAATATAGGCTGTCCCCGCCGCGCAGGGACCCATTACGGCGGCCACCTGGGGGATAACTCCGCTCATCAAGACCTGTTCTTTAAAGAGATAACCTGAACCGGCGAACTGCGACCCGGTCGTTTCCTGGATACGTGCTCCGGCCGAGTCGAGCAGCCAGATAATAGGCAGGCGCTGCCTGACAGCCATTTCCCGCAACATGCCGACTTTGTATTCCCCGGTGGCTCCCATCGAACCCGCCATGACCGTAAAATCGTAGGCCGCTACGCAGATCATGCGGCCATCCACTTTTCCGTAGCCGGTAATGACGCCATCTGCTGGTGTAATCCGGTCCTTTAAATCGGGGTGGGTGGAATGATGGTTAGCCAGCGGCCCAATTTCAATAAAAGTGCCGGGATCAAAGAGCAAATCCAGCCTCTCGCGAGCGGTAAGCTTTCCGGCAGCATGTTGCCGGTCCATCTCTTTTGGCCCGCCGCCTTGCGCAAAAGCCTCTTTGCGAGTGCGCAAGTTTTCTACCAGCCCCGGTAAAGTTTCTTCAGTGGACATAGTTGTTTTCCTTATTTGCTTGATTTGCTCGTTTTTCTCGATAATTGTATGTATATCAGGCTACTCCAGGAGATGAGGCTACTATAACAAAAAGCCTTTTTGTTAGTAAACATCAAATCCTTTTAGGACTATGAGTGTGAAAGCGCCGCTTTATACCGTAATTCCTGTTGCCGAACAGGGCAAACTGTGGCATTATAAAGAGGTAAAGATTTCCTCAATCTGGTACCCGGACCTTTTCATATACTCAAAACGCAGATCTCTTTAGATATGGCTCAGCAGTTACGTTTTAGCAGTGTTCTTGTAAGAAAGGATCAGCCCTCATGCCTTTTAGCGCCAAATCTTCCTCTAAAAACGATGCTAAATCTGCTTCTAAAAATACTCCTGACTTGAAATCTTTAGATAGTGATAACGCAGTTACAGAAGCGGAAGCCCTTGAAGAATCTTCGCATCATTCCAGTCTGGTTGATAACCTGACTCCCGGCAAAGTCCTCCGATTACAACAGACTATTGGCAACCGGGCAGTGCAGCGCATGTTGCAACAGCGCAGCGCTGAAGCAACCAGCGGGAGTATTCAGCGCGCCGTTGGCTTACCCACCAAAGACGAAGCTGTTCAGGAAGGCGGAAAAGCGGGCTATAAGATTATTGGGAAGAGCGCCTACTCGAAAATATTGAGCGCACTGGAAGATTTTCGAAAACTGGATGAAGCTAATCAAGATGCGATTGCTGATAAATGTGTGCAAATTCAGGGCTATATCAGGGAATGGTTAGGAAGCTCTAACCGTACTAAAAACAAAAAGGGAGATGACCGCAAACGCTTCTTCATCGGCAAACTACGTACTATGGTGAAGATCAAGTACTGGGAGGCCAAATATAAACACAAAACTGTAGACGCCGCAAAAACAAACGCCGCTCAAAACTCTGGCCAGAACATTATGCTGGTGAAACAGAAGCTTTTGAAAGATCAATTAAGTGCCTCCAATAAATCGATTGATGCCATGCTGAATTTGTTGAGTGCAGCCAGGTTAACCACCAACCTTGAGCCTGACAAGTTAAAGCTCCTGATTGCAGCCCCGGATTTTCAAAATATCTGGATGCACGCTTACAAAGATAAAAGCCCCGGTGGGGCATTACCCTCCATCGATAAACTGGGCGGTTCTAACCAGCGCGAGGATGCGGAACGCTGGTTGGGATATGACCCATTCAGTGAGGACCAGCGCGAAAACCGGCCAGCTTACTGCGGCGTAAATGTCTTTAATAACCCTAAAGGAGCCGCTCCCACTTACGGCCGGTTCTTTCTAATCTTCAAAGATGCTATCAAATCGCGGGCTACTTTTACCGCTCGCGATACTTTTGCCATGCGTAAAGATCCTGATCTTCAGGGCTTACCTTCAGTTCAAACGATTGCTTCGGCCGATAATATGGAGGCTATCCTGGCTCACAATGAGGGCGTGCTAAGAGTCCTCAGCGCAATGGTAGCCCAAAGACAGGCGGAAGAGGCTGATTTAAGGAGAGCCTACGTAATTTATATTGAGGCCCAGATTCATGGTGGCCTTTCCATGTTTGATGTTGAGGAAGTGGTAGTCCAGTTTACCTATGACGACCGGAATAAAGACTTTAACGGCCCGGATTACGAGACAGTCAAAACCTTCGCCAAAAAATATAATATCCCGGTACGCTTCGGAGGCGGAAATGGTAATCTTGTTACAGCCAATGCCCTCAACTGAAAGTAAAGGTGAAAAATGCTGGTAAAGCTAGTCTGGCGAGATTGCCCATTTTTAAATCACGAGTGGGGACACCGTAAAATTAACTCTTTCTGGATCGAAGCCAGCGAGAGTGAAGCGGAAGATTTCTTGAAATATGCTCTGGATACAAAGCTGTTGCAACAGGATATTTCAATCAATCGCAAACCGGGTGAAAAGCTATACTTTCTGGTGGCCCAGGATCTTTCTTCAATAATGAATTTTCCAGGATACTACCCTTACTCCGGCCAGTGGAACATGGGCAGTCCTTTTGAGGAGCTGCCAGAAAGTCTGATTGAGGACTTGAGACAACTGGCAGATATTAAATTACCTGCCAGCTAGTTAAACTCACATTCAAGAAGTTACTAAATGCTGCTCGTTTCGTTTACACAGGTTGCGTCGGGTTCCCTGACGCAACCTGTCTTTATTATTTGCGTTATTATAACTTGATAGAGTAAGTTTATAGACGAAGTTCGGTTTTAATCTGAAGGCTGTTTTATGCCAAAGCATA